>JANQPU010000077.1 GCA_028285315.1 Acaryochloris sp. IP29b_bin.176 | reverse complement strand
TTGTGCATAATGCCAGAAAAAGGGGGAAAGCCTTGATGAGTAGCCTATTAGGCACCTTGCTTAGCTAACTCCCTGAAACACCGATTGAGCCAATTTTTTTATCGAAGTGCTATTGAGAGAGCTGTTCCAGATTCTCGTAGAGGTCTGCGATCGCACATGTAAGCTCAATACTATCGAACTCAACCTGTTCATCCACCCGGTAAATTTGTGGTACCCACAGATTGTCAGATTTACGCTGGAATCGCTCCACCAAAACCTGCTGTTGATGGATCAGCACATACTCTTCCAGTTCTGCAATCGATTTGTAATCAGAAAACTTATCTCCTCGATCAAAAGCCTCAGTTGAATCAGACAATACCTCAACAATAAGCTTGGGATGCAAAATGAAATCTTCGGTGGAGATTCGGTCACGTTCATCGCAGGTCACCGATAAGTCTGCATAATAAAACAGGCTGAGCGCGGGTAGTCGTACTTTCATATCCGTTGCGTAGGCAATACAGCCCGTACCGCGCAAGTGATTCACTAGCAGCGCTGAAAGATTTCCGGTAATGATGACATGGGCTTTACTTGCGCCAGCCATTGCCACAATTTGCCCTTGCACATATTCATGCTTAATCGGGCTCACCCGCTCAATTTCCAAATATTCTTCGGGGGTGAAATAGGCATGGCTTTTAGTGAGGGTCATTGTTTTGGCTTGAACTTTGCTATGGATAACTTTACGCTACCCTATGGGATAAAGGCATTCCACCTAATCCTGCAGAAAAGGGAAGCAGTATGACCAATCCCACCTACGATACCTCAGCCCCCGTTCTCGTTACTGGAGCCACAGGTTACGTTGCTGGATGGCTCGTCAAACGTTTACTTGAAGAAGGTTTTACTGTTCATGCAGCCGTTCGCGATCCTGCCAATACTGAGAAGCTCAAATATCTCAATGCTTTAGCAGAGCAGTCTCCAGGGCATATTCACTATTTCAAATCAGACTTGTTGGTTGAAGGGGCCTACGCCGACGCAATGCAGGGATGTACAGTGGTTTTTCACACCGCTTCTCCCTTTACCATCGCCGTAGATGATCCACAGAAAGATCTGATTGAACCCGCCCAACTGGGTACACGCAATGTGTTGGAGCAGGCCAATCAAATTGAATCAGTTCAGCGAGTTGTGGTTACCAGTAGTTGTGCAGCTATTTATGGAGACAGTGCTGACCTAGAGCAAGTTAAGGGCGATCTATTTACTGAAGCGGACTGGAATACCACCTCTTCTCTCACCCACCAGCCCTACTCCTACTCCAAAACCTTAGCAGAGAAAGAAGCCTGGAAAATTGCTAAGGCTCAAGATCGTTGGGATTTAGTCATCATCAATCCTTCCCTCGTCTTGGGGCCAGGAATTAATCCCTTTGCCACCTCAGAGTCCTTCTCTCTGATCAAACAGCTTGGCGACGGCACCATGAAAATGGGTGTACCCGATTACCAAGTTGGAGTTGTGGATGTTCGGGATGTGGCGGAAGCTCATATGATTGCAGGATTTACCCCTTCTGCCCAAGGCCGCTATATTACCTCTGGATACAATACTAACTTCCCTAAACTAGCCGAAATTCTGCGCGCTCAGTTTGGGGAATCCTATCCGTTTCCGAAAAGTACTCTACCAAAAGCGTTGATTTGGTTGATTGGGCCGCTCCTGGATGGCAGCATGACGCGAAAAATCATTGCTCGCAATGTTGGAGTGCCTTTTGGAGTAGACAACAGCAAGAGCATTCGTGAGCTAGGACTCACCTATCGCCCTCTCGCTACTTCTCTTACCGATATGTTTCAGCAGTTGATTGATTATGGTGTGGTAACCTCTTGAGCACGGGGAATTGCAAAGGTGCACCCTGTTAATTCTTCTGAGGCGTGCCAGAGCTTTTCTGCAGCAGCTTGATTTTGAGCATAGTCAGATTGCTTTGCCCGTCCGGGTTTCCCTTTCATTTCCAAAAACCCCTGAGGACCAAAATATTCGCCTCCTTGGACATCTGGGTCTAGAGCCGCCATCACTATGGGCATAGCAGCCTGATCTGGAGAGTGAGAGAGCAATGGACCGATCGTATATCGAACCAGCTCAATCTGATATTGGGGCATATGTCTGGCTAGCTCAGTGTTGGAAACGCCAGGGTGGGCAGTGACAGAACGAATTTTTTTGCCCGCTTTGGCTAACCGCCGCTGTAATTCATTCCCAAACATCAAACAGGCCAACTTACTCTGGGCATAGGCTCCTGTTTTAGAGTAGTTTTGTTCTGATTGCAGATCTTCAAAGTTAATCTCTCCAGACCCCAGTTTGTGAGCATTGCTACTCAGGGACACTACCCGAGATGCTGACGTGTCAGGCATCAAATCCAGCAGTAATGCAGTTAGGAGAAAGTGACCAAAGTAGTTGGTAGCCATTTGGCTCTCAAACCCATCAACTGTCAAGGAATAGGGAGGCCACATAATTCCCGCGTTATTAACCAACAGGTCGAGTCGATCGCATTGTTGCCGAAAGGCTTGGGCAAACACTCTGACAGAGGATAAATCAGATAAGTCGATCAGGAGAATCTCTAAATCAGCGCCAGGCACTTTCGCCTCGATTCCAGTTTTGGCTTCTTCAGCTTTATCCAGGTTCCGACAAGCCATAATCACCTTGCAATCTTTTTTGGCAAGGTTAATCACCATTTCATAGCCCAAGCCTGCATTGGCCCCAGTCACAACAGCAATCTTGCCTTGCTGAGAAGGGATATTTTCTAAATCAAACGCCATTGTGTTGATACCTAAATTGTTTGCATTGCAATGTTGGATTAAAGACTTGGTAAACCATTCGCAACGGTTGCCAGGATGTTTGCCAATCCTGCTTTGCTCCCCAATATTACTGAGTTTTAGCAAAGCGCGATGTTGGCATGATTGACGATTTGCTTTTCTCCGATAGTTTCAGTACGGTTTTGCAAGGTCAAAAGGGAGCGGCCCAGTTCAGCAAGCTGCCTTATTAATTGTGCCTAATTTGCCGTTGATTATGGTGTCATCACCGCACTGGGCAACAGCCTTGGGGAGAGCATCAGTGCCAAATCAGCAGCGGTAAAATAACTGGCTTGATACCGTAAGTCTGCCCTCACTCAAACTTCAAGCGTTCAGGGCACTTTCTTGGTCGGCAACCAGGAAGCCAGTTTAGGTATGGATCGTACCGTTGGGCATAATTGCCCCTGATAAATGAGCACCTGTTAGCTTCACCATGACCTTTTTGCCAATGCCCATATTGGCACCCGTAAAGTCTGCGCCTCGTAGATCAGCTCCACTCAAATCTGCACAGGCTAAATTAGCTCCTCGCAAGTTTGCACGGGTAAGGTTGGCCTGGAGAAGATTAGCTCGGGTTAAATTGGCATTGGCTAAATTGGCACCTGACAAATTCACCTTATGGAGAAAAGCATCCTTAAGGTTGGCATTGGCTAAATTGGCCTGACTCAGATTCCGTCCCGATAAATCACGCTCCTGCAAATCCGCTCCATGCCAGTCGACACCGCTGTGATCTGGAGTCAGGGGACGAGAGGTGGACTGAGTTGAAGTAGTCGGAGGTGATTTTGCAGGGAATGCAGCTCGTCCAGTATGCCAGCGCTGGGCCGCTCGCTTAGCTGCAGAATCTGGAGGAGCAGACGTGGCAGATTGCTGAGAAGGCTTAGCCTGTGACGGAGCTGCTTTTTGAGAGCCTGAAAAAGAGCTGGCCGATGCCTGAGTTGCCTTGGTCCGCTGCCGAAAATTCTTGGCGGCTTGGGATGGGTTGTCCTGAGCCGTTCGAGATGTTCGGGGAGGCGCAGAGCGTTTGGGTGACTTGGAAGACGGGGAAGGACTAGGTGCTGACCGATTTTGACCTGCTGCCGCAGCCTTTTGGGCAGGCCGGCGGGCCGAACGCAGATTTTGACGCCGCTGCAGATAGGATTGCAGATAGTCGCGAGCTTCGTTGAGTTCTTGTAATTTGACGATGGCTTTTTGATGCAAGCGATCGCGGCTTGCGGGAATGCGATCGGGATGCCAAATAAAAACTAAATCCTTATAAGCCTGGTTCACATCTTCCAAAGACGCGCCAAGCCTCAATTCTAGGGTGCGATAGCATTCATTGAGATTGGGCATACTCAATTCAGGAAGAAGGGGCTTGGGCGATACCTTGCTTTTAGCAAAGTTTAAGCGGAAGTCACCTTACTTTATTTTGTCAGGTCTCTTTTGAAAAGGGTACAGAGCAGGATGGGACAGGGAATAATCCTCTGCCCAACCTGATTGCGCTCATTATTAAGCTTAATGAACCACTAGTCGAGATAGCCCATCAAATCGACTGGATCATAAATGGGTTCTGTTGCAACGGGGCGATTGTTGGGGAGATTGGGAGAAGGGACTAAGGGCAGCCCCATATTAACAATGGGGCGATTACCCACAAGGCTCTCTTCATCAACAATATCTAACCCAGAACGGATAATAGGGCGGTGGTTGGGTAAGGTATCAGTATCGACAACGTCCAAATGAACCGCAGTGATGGGGCGGTTGCCAGGCAAGCTTGAGGTATCTACAATTTCCAAAGTTCTGGATGCAATGGGCCGATGGTTGGGCAAGGGTGCAGCTTGATAGAGTTCAATCGCACTGTCTTTCTCTTCAGTTTTTTTCTCGGATGTAGCCATAAGTTGACTCCCTAGACAACGGTGTAAGGATGTTTATTAAATGGGTGATCTAAAGATTTAATTAAAAATAGTCACTCTTTGATCATAATTGAGAAAGTTCGATAAAAAAATTAATTCGTTGTTATCACACTGTTAATCCTTATTTATAAGGTATGTCTCTAGCGTAGAACCCCGTTAGACAGACTCCACTGCTTTCGAGAGTGCCTGTAGGAATTGATGACCATGACAAAAGATAGGCCATCCATCCCCGACTAGGACCGTTTCGATGTCTGAAAGTGATGCTAGCCGCTGTACTGACTGAGACGCTGCTTGTGGATCCTGAAGCTTAGCAGTAGGGAGTAACATCAACTGATTGGCTTGATGGGCTCGCACTAGGTCTCCAGTAATCAGAATAGTATTGTCGAGCAATAGAGCAAGTTCACCAGGTGTTTTGGACCCGTGAAGCTCCATCACTGTCAGTCCAGGGACAACTTCGTCCCCCTCTGTTAACCAGCGCTCACAAGCAATATCAAATGTCAATTTCTCTGCGATGGGTCCAGCGATCTGGGCTCCCGTCTGATGGGCAATGGCTTGGCTGGCGCGAATATGATCAGAATTCGTAATCACAATCCAAGCAGTTTGACCCAAGGATTGCAAATGCTGCATGTCATGATCAGATAGGGGTAATGGGTCAATCAGCACATTACCATCTGGGCGAATCCAAGCGATGCTATTGAAATCAACATTACGTTCCATATCAAAGATAGACCAGGCAAAAAGGTCGGGTCGATGTAAAGATTTCATGATTAGGGCTGGATTGGAGATTATTGCTGGCCAGGGTCATTTCTGCGATTAGGGACATCCCAGACTTTCGCGCGTAGAAACCCCCGTGACGGGATTGACACCATCGGCGTATTCACACATCATCGTCACCTGATCGCGGTCGACAAAGGCGTAGGAGAAATCAGCGCCAGTAATGGTGGCATCATAGAAGCGGCTGCTAGTAAGCATGGCATCCGTAAAGATAGCATTCGTCAGGTCGGCTTCGTTAAACAGAACGCGATCGGCGAACGTTTCGGTTAAGTCTGCGCCTGTCAGATTAGACCGCTGAAAAGTAGCCATGGTTAAAATGGTGCCTTTCAGATTAGCCCCTTCTAAATTGGCTTTCAACAAAATTGCTCCTGCTAAGGACGCTCCCTCAAAACTCTTATTGGATAAATCTTCATAGCGCAAGTCGGCAAAGGTGAAGTTTTGAGCCCCATCGTCTGCCCAAGCCGATTGGTAATTGAGGATAAAGCTGCTGCCCACTAACCACAGCAGAGCAAAGACGACCGAAACAGCGCGTAACCAAGGCTTAATTCTTGGATTCATCGATTTATCTCAAAGCAAGTTTTTCCGTTCACTCTTCATCTTCGCATTTGTTGGGAGCAGCGATCGGTCAAATGGGACGTCATCTAGGGAACTTGGGCTTACACGAAAGTTCGTCAAAGCATCACCCTGATCCAGCTTTTTACGATCGCCCAGCTGTTTACAGATTAAACGACACCAGCTGTTCTTGACTTCAGGATGACGGGGGACAGGAGACTATTATTCAGTTGCTGGGTTAAGGTAAATGTCATGTTTCGCACCATGCCAGTGTAAGACACAACCAGATTTTTCCAGTTCACGCATGAACTCTTTACGTTTCATACTTCATGGAAGTCTAACATTCCCAATCATCGAACACAGATGCCTTTTGCAACTCACTATGAATATCAAGTAGGGGGAAGTTTGCCTGCTGATGCTCCCTCCTATGTCACTCGGTCTGCCGATCAGGAGTTGTATCAGAAACTGAGGGCGGGGGAGTTTTGCTATGTCCTGAATTCTCGGCAGATGGGGAAATCCAGTCTGCGAGTACAGGTAATGCAGCAACTTCAAGCAGAGGGGATTGCCTGCGCTGCCATTGAGCTGACTCAAATGGGTAGCCAGCACATTACGGCAGACCAATGGTATGCCGGACTGATCCGAAGTTTAGTGAGCAGCTTTCAGTTGAGCGAACGCTTTAATTTACGGCAGTGGTGGCGGGCTCAGGCCCTACTATCTCCAGTCCAGCGGTTCCATACCTTTATCGAAACGATTTTGCTGGTGGAATGTGCCCATAAGCTGGTCATTTTCATTGATGAAATCGATAGTGTTTTGCGATTGCCGTTTAAGGATGATTTCTTTGCCGTTCTGCGCGCCTGCTATAACTATCGAGCAGATAACGCTGCCTACCAACGCTTAGCCGTTGTCCTGTTAGGGGTAGCGACCCCTTCGCGTTTAATTCAAGATAAGCAGCGCACCCCATTTAATATTGGCCATGCCATTGAATTGAAGGGGTTTCAACTGAATGAAGCCCAGCCTTTGGTGACTGGACTCGCTCCTCAAGCACCACAGGCCCAAGCCATTTTACGAGTAGTGTTGTCTTGGACGGGAGGACAGCCGTTTCTGACGCAGAAAATTTGTCAGATGATTGCCCAATCAGCAGCCCAACCGCCAACTCAGTCTGAAGCGATCGCAAACTGGGTGACGCAGTTTATTCAGGACAATCTGCTGGTCAATTGGGAGGCCCAGGACGAACCTGAGCATTTACGGACGATCCGCGATCGCATCCTCAGTAACGAACAATATGCCAGCAAAGTTCTCGATCTCTATCAGCAGATTTTGCGGCATGGATCGATCAAGACAGATGCCAGCCCAGCTCAGGTAGAATTGCGCTTGTCGGGGCTGGTCGTCAATCGACTGGAAAAACTGGTTGTTGCTAATCGAATTTATGCCCATATTTTCAACCCAGACTGGATTCAGGATGTCGTTGCTAGCTTGCGCCCCCCTTTTTATGCCTCGGCTCTCAATCAGTGGCAAGAGGGTCAAACCGAGTTTCTAGCCGGAGAACAATTACAAGCCGCCCAACAATGGTCGATTGGTAAGCAACTCAGCGATGAAGACTATCGCTTTTTAGCCGCCTGTCAGCAAGCTGAAGCCGATGCCATTTTGGCCCAGGCTCAGCGACGAGCAAGACGAACGGTGTTGGCAGGGTTGATTGCTTTGGTTGGAATTGCCGTATCAGCGGGTGCGATCGCACTCTGGGCAGACACTTCCATTCGCAAAGCCCAGGAAGTAACAGCGATTGAGCGAGATGCCCGCCAAGCTTTACAACAAGCTGAATTCAAGCAGCTCGAAGCCTTGCTCTTAGCTGTACAGACAGCCCGCAAAATGAAGGCTTGGGGGCAGCAGGCTGACTCATCTACCTTCCCTACCCTGACGCCGCTCCTAGCCCTACAGCAGATCTTAGAAGATATGCGCGAACAAAATCAGATTCGGGGGCATCAACGCGGCATCACACGGGTTCGCTTTACAACCGACGGCAAACGCTTAATTACAGCCTCGCAGGACCAAGAAGTGCGGCTTTGGGATTTGGAAGGTAATTTACTCGCCAAAATGGTGGGACATCGATCAGGCGTAACGGATGCTTGCTTGAGTGGTAAGACTTTAGTCACCACTGCTGCTGATCGCACCGCTCGCATGTGGGACTTGCAGGGCCAACTGCTAGCGACTTTACCCCATCCCCAACCAGTCAATGCTGTGAGTTGCCCACCGACAACGGATGACGGGTTAATTGCCACCGCCACAAATGACGGCCAAGTCTGGCTGTGGGACCAGAACGGCCAGCCCCTAACCAACTTTCGTCCCCACCCTTCAGCTATAACCGCCCTCCAGTTCAGTCCCAATGGTCAATCCCTCGCATCCGCTTCCTTTGACCAGACCGTCCAAATTTCATCCCTACAGGGGCAGCGGATTTTGAAAATACCGGTGGGGCATGGACCTGTTCGCAGTTTGCACTGGCGACCGGATGGTCAAGTCCTAGCCACGGGGTCTTATGATGGCTACCTTCACTTATGGACTCGCCAGGGAAAGTTAATCCGCAGTTGGAATGGCCATCGCACCCAGGTTTTTAGCGTGGTCTTTAGTGCCGATGGGCAGCAACTCGCTTCAGCGGCAGCGGATCATCTTATTCACATTTGGGACTCGGAGGGTGAGCGAGTAGAAACCTTAAAAGGTCATCAGGATTGGGTTAGGAGCATACAGTTTAGTCCTAATGGGAAATGGCTAGTCTCTGGTTCAGAAGACCATACCACCCGTTTGTGGAACTTGCGGCAGAAAGGCCCCGTGCAGGTCCTCAAACATTCTCGCCCCGTTCTCAGTCTCAGTTTTATGCCCCAGGACTCAGCAATGGTGACCGCTGGTGGCGATCAGTTTATCCGAGTTTGGGATACTTCGGGGGAAGAACGGCTGCGCATTAATGCTCATGACGATCGCATCTGGGATATCACTCACCAGGGAGCATATTTTGCCACCGCCTCTAGCGATCGCACCGCTCGCTTATGGACCAACACCGGAGAACTGATTACTGAGTTACGAGGGCATCAGTCCGAAGTGTTTGGCGTCAGCATTGACTCTACTGCCCAGCGAATTGCCACAGCGTCTAAGGATGGTACGGCTCGGCTGTGGGATTGGCAGGGGCAGCCACTTGCCATCCTCCGGGGTCATCGCAGTCCGGTATGGAGTGTTGCCTTTAGTCCCACAAAACCGATCTTAGCGACGGCATCTGCGGACCAAACCGTGCGTCTCTGGTCCTTTACAGGCCAAACCACTGCGGTCCTAGCAGGACATCAGGGTCGGGTATGGACCGTGCAATTTAGTCCAGATGGTCAATCTCTGGCGACCGCCTCTGATGATGGCACGGCAAGACTGTGGGATTTACAGGGTCAGTCTTTAGCTAAGTTTGAGGGGCATCGAGGAGCTGTTCGAGGGGTTCGTTTTAGCCCTGACGGTCAATCCCTCGCGACGGTGTCAGAAGATGGCACCTTGCGGTTATGGGAATTACAAGGTCGCCAATTGGCTGAGTTTAAGCATGGAAATAGTCGTTTATTTGACCTTAGCTTTAGCCCCGATGGGCAATTTGTGGCAACGGCGTCTGAGAATCAAGGGGTAAAGATTTGGACGATTGAAGCACTCAGTTTAGACAAACTACTAGCCAGAAGTTGTGAGTGGTTACAGCTTTACCTCAACAACCCCACTGCTAATTTGCTTGATCAAGAACGCCAACTATGTGACCAACATAATCATCGATAAGGCTTACGGGCGATGAAGCGTAATCCCGTCTATATCTGGAGAACGGTAGGCACCTCTGAATAACAGAAACAGAGTATTTTTCTCCGTTCCACTAGCGTTAGTCTAAACCCCTCACAATGAGGTCAGGTTGCGATCGCGCTTCTACCTCTGCGGTAAGCTCTGACTTGGCCTCAGAATTAGCAGCGCATGGCTGAAGCAACTGCTTACCCATCAGAATGACTATTGGAGGTTACAACGTTCTGGATGACCGTTATGTCTTGCCGAGAAGGGTTAGCCGTCAAGAGAGTAGAGGGTGTGGTGATGGGTCCCCAGGATTGCATTGAGGTCTGTAATAAGGTTTCTTGTTGGGTTCTGAACTGATCAACATCGCCCTCACCATTAATGACAGCAAACCAAATCACCCCTTGATTTTGAGTGGGTAAGGCGCCGGCTAAAGCGCTAACACCATTCAATGTTCCCGATTTAATCACTGCTTTTTGGGGCAGAGGACGCTCATTATGTACGCCTGGATCGGTTCCGATCACGGCAAAAGTATCAGCAATCGTCAGTTTTTGAGACTGTAGCAGGCGAGCGATCGCTTGAAACATTCCACAGGCCGCCCTAGGCGAAAGCCGATTATCAACGCTGAGGCCAGACCCGTTCACCAGTTGAATCTCCTCAGGGGGAACACCTGCTTCCTGTGCTGCAATTTGAGCCACTTGCTGGGCACCACCAACTTGATCCGCCAGCATTTCTGCCATCGCGTTATTGCTGTACTGGTTCATTTTTTTAAGCAGTTCGGCAACGGGGAGAGAGCGATGCTGAATCAGGGGTTGGATCTGTTCAGGAGGCGTAGTGGCGGTTTGAATGCTGCCTGAGATCGCAATCTCAGGTTTAGGTGTATCGGACGGTAAGGTTTGGTATTGCGTTTGTGCTTCTGCGGGCCAGCGCGTGTGATCGAGTCCTTGCTGAAAAAGGGTTCCAGAGATCCTGGCGTCAGATTCATAGTTCATATAAAACGGACCAACCACAATCAAATTGCCGCGAACTTGACGAATGCCGTTTTGGTTAAGAAGGTTGCCGAGTGCGATCGCATCTTCCCACACAAAAAACGGATCAGCCCCTCCCTCAATGACTAAATCTCCTTGGAGTTCGCCGTTCTGAATCGTACCGATATAGCCAACTTTAGTCTCAAACCGATGATCGGGTCCCAGTTTCTTCAAAACTGCTAAAGAGGTGGCAACTTTGGTCAGGGAGGCGGCAGGTAGAGGAATAGTGCCTTGATGATTGGCGAGGAGGGTTTCTTGAGTTTGCATCCATATCCCTTGACTAACCGTTGGTGCTCCTAATTGGGATAAGTATTCCTCGATCTGAGGATTAGCAACGGTTGCAGGATCGGCGAGACCTAGCTGGAGTGGTGGAGGTGATTCAGGCGTAGTAACTGCTGATGTTACTTTGGGGATAGAAGAGGGTTGGACATCTGGGGTGGCACATCCACTGATAGCGCAGCTAAGGGTAATGAAGACAAGAGCCATACGTGGGGAGCAGATCATAACAAGATAGAACTGGCAGTCAGCAATACTCTACATATTATGATCTGGTTATCTCTTCCATATTGAATGGATCAATCCCTACTGTGGCTAGACGTGGCATCCTACCCAAAAGAAACTTTTTTGAGGAATAGTTGGGTGGATCTTGGCTAGTTATGTCTTCCCTTTTCGATTCCAGTTCAGGACATCACAATTCGTAGTTGTCCAATGTTCTTCGAGAGCTTGAACACCCTGCTGATAGACCAAATCCCTTTCAGCGTTAGTAATGGGAATGGCTAATAGTGGATAGACTATTTTCGACGAAAGCTCAACTTTGGTCATCCCTATTTTCCATTGGAAAGGAGGTAGAAAGATGACGTGCTGTGTTGGAGACTGTGGTAGATATATACCCAACATTTCTTCAAAAATGACACCAGGCGCTATCTTCCAACCATTCTTTATTACATAGAAGCCGATGGTTGCGAGGATATTACTAATAAAAAGACTCTCCCCTCTCACATCCATCAATATTTCAGCATTAATCGGTTGGTCTGGATTCCGACTTTGATCGAAATCCATTATCCCGATCGTGGCAGCGACAACGCCTTCATTATTAACACCAGTCAAAATATCTAGATGATTCGTATCTGACTCATCATGATGACGCGTAACCTCTACATTTCCAGGAACCATTTTGCGAAAATGAAAAGCCCAATCCTTCCAATCTTGTGGAGGTTTGCTCATTATGATGACCAAGCGTAATTTAGATACCAGAGATGCTCAAACAGCTAGGTTTAATCTCTCTTGGTTAATGCGATCCTAGCTAGGGTAATCCTTTATTTCCCACATTGCTTCTGATACATTGCAGTATCTGCATATTTTCCCAGGACAATACAGTAATACCAAACTGTGCCTGCAGGCGTAATTTTCAAATCTGTGAAATCCTCTCCTAGCCTACTTTAGTCACTAATCAAAATTACACTCTTGGAGACTTATTGGTATAAGAACAATACTATCTTTGGAACTCTATGCCATTACAATTGGGAGCGGTAGCTTGCAACAAATCTGACGCACGGTAGATATCAATATGGTTCAACTGACCCCCAACTCTAGCTTTAGCCTTACTATTCGGGTCAAGTTGCCCAATCAAACTGGAATGCTGGCTCAAGTCCTACAGGCAATTGGCAATGCTGGGGGTAGCTTGGGACATATTGATCTTTTAGAGCGTACCCATACCTTTCTGATTCGCGAAATTACGGTCAATGCCTCCAGCACAGAACATGCGGGTACTATTGTTGATACGCTGAAAGCATTACCGCAGATTACGCTTCTAGAAGTATCCGATCGCACCTTTGATTGTCACCGGGGCGGAAAAATCACCGTCCAGAGTAAGCTGCCCCTCCATAGCCAGGACGATTTATCCATGGCGTATACCCCTGGCGTGGGTCGGATTTGTACTGCCATTGCCCAAGAGAAAGATCAAGTCTACCGCTACACCATTAAAAGCAATACTGTGGCTGTCGTCACCGATGGTAGTGCTGTGTTGGGATTGGGAAATATTGGTCCTGAAGCCGCCTTGCCCGTGATGGAAGGTAAGACTCTACTCTTCCAAGAGTTCGGCAAAATTAATGCTTTTCCAGTATGTCTAGCTACTCAAGATGTAGATGAGATCGTGGAAGCCGTTAAGCGAATTGCCCCTGTATTCGGCGGGGTCAATCTGGAAGATATTAGTGCGCCTCGCTGTTTTGAAGTGGAAAAACGGTTGCGCCGAGAACTGGATATTCCTGTCTTTCATGATGATCAACATGGGACTGCGATTGTTGTGTTGGCGGCGCTAATCAATGCCCTGAAGCTAGTAGATAAAACCTTTGAGGAGATCGCAATTGTCATTAACGGGGCTGGGGCAGCTGGTGTAGCTATTGCCCGGTTATTGCAGAAGGCGGGCGTGCAAACGATTCGACTGTGCGATCGCAATGGCATTATCAGTCGCGACCGCACGGACTTAAACGAAACCAAGCAGTCCTTTGCCGTAGAGCAATCAGGCACCTTAGCCGATGCTCTCAAAGGAGCAGATGTGTTTCTTGGGGTGAGTGCACCGGGGGTACTAACTCCAGCAATGGTCAACACGATGGCTCCTGATCGGATTGTGTTTGCCATGGCCAACCCTATTCCCGAAATTCAGCCAGAGTTAATCCAAAGTGATGTAGCAGTGATTGCCACGGGACGCAGCGATTATCCCAACCAGATTAATAATGTGTTGGCGTTTCCCGGCATTTTTCGAGGCGCTCTGAACTGCCGCGCTGCTGCGATTACAACGACCATGTACTTACAAGCTGCTTATGCGATCGCAGCCCTTGTTGGCAGTGATGAATTACACCGCGATCATATTATTCCGTCTGTCTTTGATGAGCGTGTAGCAACAGCGGTCGCATCAGCAGTGGAGCAAGCAGCCCGCCAAGAAGGAATTAGCCATTGCTAAGTTTGCAAAAGAGAATGGGGTAACAATCACAATTTAGGTCTAATTTTGGCTATCCTGGACATCTAAGTTGCCAATAGGTTATACCCATAATGCCCAGGGTGATTGGTCGCACCAAGTCATTAACGATATCCTTACTTATCTATTGGATATCCGTGGTTTTGGTGCTGCTCCCGTTTGTGGGGAATATCCTCTTGCCCCTATATATGGCAGTCACAGCGATCAGTTCTAAACAAGTCTTACCGCTACTAATAGCCATCTTGTTTTTGGTTGTCTGGCTGGCCGTTAGTTTTGCCTTTCTTTTTGTAGCCTACCTTTCAGGCTTTGAGAATAACCCTCCTGCTTCCTTAGTCGTGCTGACCTATCTCGCAACAGGTTCTATATTTTTTGTGGTCTTAAAAATTATTCAAGGAAGGGTGACCTGACAGATCACTTCTTAGACTAGTAAACACCCTCTTCAGTAAGGCTAATTTGACCTTGGGCAATTCGGTTTTCGATGATGGAATCACAGCGATCGCACAGCAATGGATGCACTTTAGACCTACCTACATAAGTCGAGTAATTCCAACAGCGATCACATTTCTCACCATCTGCCTTCGCCATTCTTACACCCAGGGTTTCAGATTGAAACTGATACTTTAGCTCCCCTAAATTTTTAGGTGCATCCAGAAGTTGGACCTGTAAAGCTATAAACAGATATCTGCAAACATTGGCGTCATATTTTAGGTAGTCATCCCTGAAAAACCTCATCCATGTAGACAAACTGGTTCTTTTGAGGGTCAAAGTTGGCTGTAGAATTGCCAGAAAAACGTACTTAATCCTCAAAACCTTGCAAAATGAGTTCCTCTTCAGCCCCAGATGGCCCACTGCTAGAGCATCAACTCAACCCCCAACATCCGTTGTTTAAGCTGGCTCACTCGATTGACTGGCGTGCCCTGGAAGAACAGTTGGGTCGCACAGCTTCTGGCCAAGGCGGACGTCCCCCACTGCCGACTCGCTTGTTAGTGGGCTTGCACTACCTCCAAGGGATGTACGACGAAAGTGATGAATCCGTCGTCAGCAAGTGGGTTGAGAATCCCTACTGGCAATATTTGTGTGGCGAGATCACCTTCCAGCATCACCTGCCGTGTCATCCCACAACACTGGTGAGATGGCGCCAGCACCTGGGTTATGAAGGGATGGAAACATTGCTCAAATATGTGCTCCAGAGCGCAATGGAGCATGGTGCTTTGGTTGCTAAAGACATTGAGCGGGTCAATGTTGACACCACCGTTCAGGAAAAAGCAATCGCTTTTCCCACTGACTCACGCTTGTATGACAAAGCCCGGCGTGCTTTGGTGCGCTGTGCTAAAGGTGAGGGAATTGTGCTTCGCCAAAGCTACATTCGAGTCGGAAAGCGAGCCTTGTTTCAAGCCAGTCGCTACCGTGTAGCGGGCCACCTCAGACGAGCCAAGCGACACACCCGAAAGCTTCATACTTTCCTCGGTCGGGTTATTCGAGATATTGAGCGGAAGATCAGTGAGCCAACGGTGAAGATGGCCATGCTGTTGAAGCGAGCCAAGCGTATTCACCAACAAAAGCGCTCTGATAGCCACAAACTCTACAGCATGCATGCTCCTGAAGTTGAATGTATTGCCAAAGGTAAAGTACACAAACGCTACGAATTTGGTTGCAAGGTTGTGCTGGCAACAACCAGCCGCAGTAATTGGATTGTTGGAGCCGAGGCCGTCCACGGTAATCCTTATGACGGAGCAACGCTTCAACGCGCTATCGAACAAGTCGAAGCGCTCACTGGAGTGAAACCGAAACAAGCAGCGGTTGACAAGGGCTTCCGAGGAACGAAATATCATCCTGAGCACCTGCAAGTATTAGTCGCTGGGACTCGGAAGTTTGGCGGGATTCTCAAGCGGTTGGTCAAGCGAAGGTGTGCCATTGAACCCATCATTGGTCATGCCAAACGAGACCATGCACTCCAACGCAACTATCTACATGGTGAAGTAGGTGACCGCAGCAATGCGTTACTGGTGGCCTGCGGCTTCAATCTCAGAAAGCTGTGCCGATTCTTCCTCGATGAACAAAATGAGTCTGCTGCCTGTGGAGTTTGAGGGGAGGTTTTTCAGGGATGACTAGCTATTTGAAACTCTGTGATTAGTAAGCCTTCAGGGCTGCCAGGTTTGGTTACCCATGAACATTGCCATGAGGCATAATGGCATCTTTAAGGTCAGCGTAGGTGAGATCTGCGCCTGTCAGATCGGCTCCCCTTAGATTAGCCTTTCGCAGGTTGACACCGCTCAAATCCACGTAGCTGAGGTCTGCCCCACATAAGCTGGCTTCACTCAGATCGGTGGCAAATGCATCTCGCCACTGCTCAGTTTTGAGAGTGGCTCGGCACAGTTTAGCACCGTCCAAATTCGCTTGCTTTAAAAAAGCTTGACTGAGATTGGCATAGCTTAAATCTGCTCCAGCTAAATTGGCTCTCCCTAGATCCGTTCGTTGGTCTGAGGTAGGACGTAGGTCTACCTCAATGAGGATGGCACAAGCCATTTGAACTGCACTTAAATTTGCCCCACAGAGGCATGCTTTCAATAGATTTGCCTCTGCCAGTAGGGTTCGAATTAACTTAGATCCGCTTAGATCTGCTTCTCGTAAATTGGCTTGCCGCATATCTGCAGAAGTTAGGTCAGCCCCCCACAAAATGGTTTCGCTCAGATTAGCTCTTCGGAAACTAGTATGGCTGAAGTTGGTCCGGCCAAAACGACATTGACGTAAATCTGCGTCAGAGAAATCCGCTCCGCAGAGTTCAGAATTGATCAACTCTGCTTCCCTAAGCTCAATGCGATGGAAGTCTCGTCCACCAAAAGAATAGCGCTTAAGAACTGAATCAATATTCATCCAGATAAAAACTCCCTGTTCAGCCTAAAAACTTGCTTGCCAGTCATAACCAAATCGCTGGCAGTTGAAGCAATCAAGGAGGGGATCGCTCTTACGAGAGAGAATCAAGTTGGCCATCATTTTGGCAGTGATGGGAGCCAATAAAATGCCGTTGCGGTGATGTCCAGTGGCAAGAAATAAGTTCTCATAGGGACTAGTACCAATAATGGGTTCTTCATCAGAGGTTGTGGGGCGAAATCCTGACCAAAATTTCTCAAGTATCATATGTTGAATCTGGGGAAACAATCTTATTGCTGCTGCTAATAATGTCTGGATCCCTAAAGGGGTATTGTGTGATTGGAATCCGACATCTTCATTCGTCGCACCAATCAGGATCCGGCCATTACGTCTGGGTATCAGGTAAACTTCTGTGCCGAAGAGGACTTGCCGCAAGGGTTGTTCTTCATTATGTGTAGATGCAGCTTGGACTGAAAGCATCTGCCCTTTACAGGGGCGAATTGGAACGGGTAACAGATCTCCTGACCAAGCCCCTGTTGCAAGGATATAAACTTCGGCCTGCCAGTTTGCCGTTGGAGTACTTACCTGGCAAATACGATTTCCGTGATGCTGAATGGTATTAACATTTATACCTTCCAGAATTGTCACTCCAAGATTCTGGGCTGCTGCATAGAGTACCTTTGCTAACGCCTGATTGTCGACTTGGGCATCGGCTGGAAACCACCACCCTCCTTTTACGTCTGAACTGAGTCCTAATTGTTGTTTTGTAATGGAAGTGTAATCTAACCACTGGTGTTCAGCACCCAAAATGAATTGAGGTTCTGAATTTTGGTCTATCAGATCCGCTTCATAAAGGGGAGCTAGGATGCCACAAGGCCAGTACTGGGCATCAAGGCCAGTCAGATCTTCGAGTTTTTGCACCCAATCGGCATATAGAGAGCGACTGCGTAAACACAGCTCTAATAGAGGACCTGAGGATAATCTCTCCGCTTGTGGAGCTAACATTCCAGCAGCAGATTGGGTGGCAGCTTCGCATAACTTCCGAGTAATAACTGTAACCTCTACACCTTGCTGCGCAAACTCCACAGCTGTTGCTAATCCAATCAATCCTCCTCCAATAACTAATACTTCTGTGGTTGAGGGCATAGGCTCGACTTTACTACTGAATAAATTGGATGGTTTACCCAAAATTAAACCTTTGTTTACAGACCATATCATTAAGGTTGTCGTTACTGCATTAAAGTAGT
>JANQPU010000036.1 GCA_028285315.1 Acaryochloris sp. IP29b_bin.176 | reverse complement strand
GAAGGCCCTACGAAAAAACGATCAAAACTAGTCGTATAGTCCCGAAAACTATCTTCGCGGCGATAAAGGGCGTTGAGGCGGTATAACAAATTACCGTCTGTATCCAAGGGACCGGATAGATCGACACTGGGACTGACAAATCCTCGGTTACCGCCTTGGATTTGTAGCTTATAGAAAGGTTCCGATAAGGGTTTCTTGCGGACCAAATTAATCAGTCCACCGGGTTCTGACTGCCCAAACAAAACTGAGGCCGGCCCTTTTAGAACTTCTACTCGCTCTAAGTTGGCAATTTCAGGTTCAACAGAATCATCACTAAACAGCCGAAACCCGTTTTGCAAGACAGGAACGTTATCAAAGCCACGAATGGAAAAATTCAGTCCGCGACCATCGTTATTCCCTAAAAAGGTGACGCCACCCACATTCTCCACCACCTCTTCGACGCCAATAGCCTGCTGATCTTCCATGATCTGCTTGGGGATGACTTGAATAGATTGAGGAACATCTCGAATGGGCGAATCGGTCCGTGTCCCGATGCTGGCATTAGGTGGAGCATAACCTTCTTCAGGATTGGCCGTCACGGTAATTTCCACCTCTTCATCTTCGGCCAAAGTGTCGGGTGCCGATTCTGAGGTAATAGAAAAGGTGAGTCCTGAGTTTGCATTGCTCACCGTCGCTGTGGGAGCTGAATTGGCTCCTGTGATCACGACTTGCACCTGATCATCGGCCAGGTTCGTGACGCTAATTCGCGTGATTTCAGGCGTTGGGTTGGCTTGCTCAAAGCTGGGATTTTCTGGCAAGGCTAATACAGCATTGGGAATAACAGCACTGAGACGATTTCCCTCGGTGGTGGGGGTGGGAATACTAAGCTGTCCTGTCTCGGATTCCAAAATAATAGTGAGACCCTCAGGACTAGGTTCTACTCGCACATCCGTAATCTCAACAATGGATGCCTCAATTTGAGCCTGCCATTCTTTGACGCTCGTTGCAGGCTGGGAAAAAGGAGGTGTAGAGAGTGTCGCGAGATCAATCTCTTGAGTCTCAGGTACTCCGGCAGTCTGTTCAGCCCGAACGGGAAGCGGAGCTAAAAGGCCCAAGGTGGCAATCACACAAGGAAAGCCATAGGCAAGCAATTCAGGCAACATCGCCTTCTGAGTCAATCTTTGATACCGCTTAGACATCACTGCTTCGCCCACAGAGTCATTATTAACTAGGAATCATAGGGGAGCTGTCCTCTCAACATCTTTGCGATACGGACTTTTTTCTTTGCGATACGGACTTTTTAAAATTCGGAGATTAATGCCACGATAGTGCTTGGCTAACAAGGACCAGTTCTTTAGTGTACCTAGCAGGTGAGAACTGCTTCATGGACATAGACTAAAATTGTGGTTTATGCTCCTCACCGTCCAACTGCCATGACCTTACAAGAAATACAGCAAGCTATTAACCAGTTGTCAAGCGAATGAGTTTTGAACTAGCAGAAGATAGGGGCTATCAATAAGGTTTAACCCCGAACATTCAGTTGATAGGCTTTTGGACTTACCGCAAATTTACGGCGAAACGCAGTACTGAAGGCTTCAGGATTTCGGTAGCCTACCGATGTAGCCACTGCAGCAACAGTCAGCCTATCTTCCTCCAGCAGTTGCTTAGCTTGCTCCATCCGATAGTCCTGTAAATAGCCAAAAACAGTCGTGTCAAACAGTTGGCGGAACCCCTGTTTTAATTTGCGATCGTTTAATCCCACTTGATGAGCTAAATCAATCAATAGAGGTGGATTCCCAGACTGTTGAATCAAAAGATCGCGGGCTTGATGCAAACGGTCAATGTCATCTTTTCGTAGAGTAGGCGCATTTAGATGCTGCTGTTTCCACGTTTCTAGCTGTAAAGTCAGCAACTCCAATGCCTTACTTTCCAGATATAAAGCTTGTGTTGCTCCTGTATAAGGACAGTCCACAAGCTGTTGAAGAAGCTGCTCCATCGTGGGCGATATTGGTCCTAAGGATTGGTGAAAACGTTGCTGTGACTTTTGGCCTTGAAAAATGTTGCGCAAAGGGGTGGGAAGCGCCTGATCATCGCGAAGAAAGTGAAAGTAATCTGTGTTGGCATAAATCATGACCAGGTGGATTACTTCTCCCCCATGCCATTCTTCCACTTCCTCCAAATCAGGCAGATGGTACAGGTAGTTGAATCCTTGCCGCTCAACATAATTCGGTTGAATCTCTTTAATGCCGGGTGTCTCCACCCTCGCAGATCCAGACAGAAAAAATTTAGAGGTTAAGGGAAACACTGGCTCATGAATTTGCTCAATTCGTAGAGTTTGTTGCAAAATCCCCTCCCGAATTTCAATCGTCAATCCACCTCGCAGGCGCAACTGGCGATAGGTCCCTTGACCTAAGCTTCTGGGCAATAAGGTTGAGGAGCCTAATCCTGTCTGATGAGACAAGGACTCTATTTGACCTTGCTGACAAAGATCAGTAAACTCTGCTGCCTTCAGGAAAATTGCCATATACCTAAAATTCAAAGGTTAAACCGATACCGACATTAATGCCGGGTTGGGTAATTCGAGCGCGTCGCTGCCCAAATGTAGGATTCGTTGTGGTGGTGTTCGTTTGGTCATTTAGCCTGCGGGCATCCGCATAGCGAACATATTCGGCATCGAACAAGTTGTAGATTCCGCCTCTCAAGCTCAGGTTAGACGTCACTTTGACAAAGCCCGTCAAGTCCACTATGGCAAAACCACCGGGAATAAAATCATCCGGCTCAGCATCCACACGAGCAGTACCGACAAAGGTACCTATTAATTCGGCTCCCCAGCGATCTTCGGGAGCCCGGTACCCTAACCCTAAAACGGCTTCAAAAGGATTGATGGTGACTAGAGGCTGATTGTTTTGATCGTCCTCGCCAATAATCCAGGCTAGCCCTCCAAAAATGCGGAAGCCGTGGGGTTCAGAGCTAAATCGATATTCCCCTTGGGCTTCAATACCATAGATACGGACCTGCTCCAGATTTTGAGACTGAAACACCTGCACACAGCCTGGGGTAAAGGGTGGGAAACACCCTGCAGGTTCTGTCCCTGCGGTACTGCCATCGGTGGCTCCAAGGATGAAGTTGTCATAGATGCTATAGAACCCAGTGACGCCGAACGTTCCCTGGGGGAAAGCTCCTTTAACCCCCAACTCAAAGGTATGACTGGTTTCAGGTTCTAAATTAGGGTTAGAGAGAGTACGATATCCCCCTTCAGGATTTGAAAAGCCGCTATTGATTTCAACATAATTGGGACCCCGAAATCCGCGCGCATAGCGGCCAACTAAGGCAATTTCTGGCGTCACCTTGTAGACCAAGCCTAAGCTAGGCGACAAAGCGGAATCCTTAAGATCCGCTGCTTCCGCTCCTGGATTGTTTAGGAATAACGCATCCGGTTGAGTGTTGAGACTGTAATAGTCAAAGCGGAGTCCCGGAATAACGGTAAATCGCCCTTCTCCAAATTCAATCTCATCCTGTAAATAGACACCAATGCGCAACGTATCTGAGTCAGGGAAATCTTTGACCGGCAGAGCATCGGGTCCAATGCGATTCGTGACAGCCCCGGTATCTAGGTTCGTGCGTTGCCCGTCCCGAATCCGCTGGTTAAAAGTGCTAGAAATGTCTAGTCCGTAGGTGAGTTTATGGGTCACACTGCCCGTGCGGAAATCGCTGCGGAGCTGAATATCTCCGCCGATAATATCTTCAACAAACAGGTTATTTAACTCTCGAAATCGTCGAGCAGGGGGAGGCGTGAAGGGCGGTGGAACAAAGGGATTGGCGAAACTATCATTTCTGGTGCGAGTCTCTTGGTAATCAGATTCCTGGTAATAAAACTGCGCCCGACCAAACTGCAAGAAGCCCTCACTCTCAGGGTTGTCAAATTTGTAGGCGATACTAAAACGCGATCGCGTCGTTTCCGTATCGGTATCATCACTAAGAATCGTTGTCCCCGGAAAGGCTAAGACCAGGTTAAGGTTATCCGCTGCTGTGTCAAAATCACCGGACTCGTTAAAATATTCTCCGGTCAACAGGATGGAGTTATAGTCATTAATCTTAAATTCCAGTTTGCCCAGCACATTATTGGTCACCCCAAAAAAGGGATCTGAAAACCGCTCATCGGCATTGATATCCCGTTCTGTATTTTCGCGATGGGTGAAGCGGACCAAACCTTCCACATTGTCTGTGGCTCGAAAAGCCACCGTTCCGGTACCAGAGAATCCCGTATTCACACTCCGAAACTGAGTTGTCCCGCTAATGTAGTAATCGCGATCCGTCAATGCCAACAAATCACTAGGATCAGGCGTAATATAGCTAACGACACCGCCCAGAGCATCACTGCCGTACAGGGCAGAGGCGGGGCCGCGAATAATTTCAATGGACTGTAAAGATCCGACATCGACATAGTCTCGTCCTAAAATCGAACTGCCAAATTCAAAAAAGGTGGGCAGCCGAATGCCATCGACTTGGAGAAGAATACGATTACGCTCTAAGCCACGAATATTGAAGTCCGTAGCCCCATAGGTTGGATCTTCATTGACGGTGACCCCTGGTTCATAGCGAATTAAATCCCGGATGTCTTGCCCTAACTGACGCTGCAACTCATCTGCTTTGATCACCGTGACATTGGTCGGAGACAGTTGAATCGCCCGTGGGGTGCGTGTCCCCGTGACGGTGATTTCTAGTTCTACTTCCTCATCAGCCGTTTCATCAGGGGGTGAGGAGGGAGCATTAGTATCCTCCGTGTCGGGAACGTCTTGGGTCAACAATTGGGCATTCGATGGGGGCAGGTCCACCTCTGTAATGTCAGGAATGTACTCATCAACGGTAACCACTGGTACTTTGTCTGGGCCTAGAGGGATCTCAGCAGCCTTGCAGTCAGTGGAATTCAGGAAACAGCGTTCTGGATTGGGCCGTTTTGTTATGTCTGCTCGTTTATCTTGAACCTGAGAGAGGGCAGGGTGAGCGTTGAGAACGCCAGCACAAGTGATGATCACGGCTAGAGAGAAGGTTGGGGCATAAAAGTGGGTCATGGTTATCCAAGGAGGTTAAGAGATAGCAGATTCAAACCTTTACAAACGGGAAAGCGTTACCTTAAAAGCAAAGAGTCATAGTTAGAGACAGGAACTGAGATATCGTCAGCATCACCCTTTCAATCCCCTTTAGAATGATGATGTCGGACCAAACTTGCCATTTTCTGAGAGAGGAACACTATGTCTACTGCTGTTGTGCAACCCTTTGGCCAAATTACTGATAATCCTGTACTGATGGATCAGGCCACCACTGAGCCCATCTGCGAAGGGATGAATACTACCTTGGCGAGTTTCCAAGCACTGTATTTGCAATACCAAAAGCATCATTTCGTTGTTGAAGGGGCAGAATTCTATCAACTCCATAACTTTTTCCAAGAGTGTGGAGATGCAGCCAAAAGCCATGTGCATGATTTAGGTGAGCGCTTAAATGGATTGGGGGGTGTGCCCGTCGCTAGTTTTAGCAAGCTGGCTGAGTTGTGCTGTTTTGAACCTGAAGCGGACGGCGTTTATAACTGTCGAACGATGGTTGAGCATGATCTAGTCGCCGAACAAGCATTGATCAAGCTACTGCGTAGTCAAGCTGCGCAGGCTGAAAGCTTAGGTGATCGGGGCACTCGCTATATTTACGAGCAAATGCTAGTGGAAACAGAAGAACGGGCCTATCATTTAGCTCATTTCTTAGCCTCAGACACGCTGGTTGTGGCTTAACGGGCTAGAGGTCATGGCTTTTTCTGAGCGGCAATGGCCAGTTTCGCCCCTTCAATGTCTCGGATGCGATCCATTACCGTGACGACACGGCCATGACCGACCTCCTCATCTGCATGGATCACCACTACAACCTTTTCAGTTGTTTCTGTTAGATCTCTGACTTCTGTTTCTAGGGTATCCAGTTGAATCGGCTCCCGATTGAGGGCCAAATCCCCCTCGGCATCAATCGTGACTGTTACCTTGGTGGAGATCTGTGGCTTCGCCGTTTTAGCTTGCGGCAAATTCACAGGTAAGGCATCACTGCGATTCAGAAACAAAGTGGCAATAATGAAAAAAGATAGAATCGCAAAGATGACATCAATCATCGGCACAATATTGATTTGAGCTGATGGACTGGGATCATCGGGTAAGTGCATGAGTCACCCCTCCTCGATCATAGCGATGACGATACAGCAGCTCCAATTGGCCGCCATATTCTTGAATGAAGGCCAACTGGCGTTGATACAAACTGCGAAAGGCATTAGCAAAGATCAGGGTTGAAATCGCTACAATCAATCCCGCCGCTGTTGAAATTAAAGCGGTACTAATTCCCCCCGTTACCCCTGCAGTTTCGCTGCCACCGATATTACTGATATCCAGCGATGAGAAGGAGTTGATTAATCCCAACACCGTTCCCAATAGTCCCAGTAAGGGAGCAATGCTGATAATTGTGTCAAACACCGTCGTGAATCGTTTGAGCGTCGGTAGTTCAGCCTGAGCTTCACTTTCCAACGCCAATCGGAATTCCTCCGGCGTCGGGTCTTCTAAAGAGAGGGCGGCTAAGAAGATCCGAGCAATCGGAAATTTTGCTTGTTCTTGGAGATACCTCAAGGCGTCATAGACATTATCCTGGCGATAGAGCTTTAGCACCTGTTTGACGATCCGCAACTGGTTGCGATTCACCCTTGTCCAGAAGATGAGACGCTCAAGAATGAGTGCGATCGCAATTAACGAAAATACCATAAGCGGGAGCATCACCACTCCCCCCGCAGTAATCACTTGGCCAAACTGCATTTTATTGATACCGCTCCATACATTACTGCGATAAGAGAAGACCGATTGCTCTGACCGAAACCACAGCAAACGGTATTGGCTCTGAGAGCATAAAACTGTGAATAAACACACATAGAGACACTGATACAGCAATCACCCTTGCTGTACGCTGAGCCTTTAAAGCGATGTCGAGATTTCGGCACAATCGGCCATAGATGAGACATTATATTTAATGAGAGTCATTGTCAAGTATGTATATTTCCATCATGAGTATTCAGCTCATTCTTAAAAAGCCACATCATAGAAAATGAGGCCAATTAAATAGATGCAAACTAAAGAAAAAGACTAAATTCTGGCATAAAATATATTTTTTTACAAAAATTCTCGAATTATCTCATTTTCTTTTCATCATTGAATATCTGACACTCTGTTACCAGTGCTCTTCTAGTCTCGATTCCAACTCGTCTATGCCCATTTAATACGTTTTGATTCATTGACAATAAACCTAAAAAAAATAGTTCTCAATAAACCCATAACTTAGTGCAAGGATTGCTGTCGCTTTAACATCAGCCAAATCAGGATAGGAGCCCCCAGGACTGCCATCACTGCATTGAGGGGTAGCACTGACTGACTTCCTGGAAGCTGAGCGATCGCATCGGCCATCAGGGCCAAGAGTGCACCAAGCAGAGCAACTGCTGGAACTAGAATGCGATGATCGACGGTTCGAAATAAACTCCGGCAGAGATGCGGGACAGCGACTCCCACAAATGCAATCGGCCCACAAAAGGCAGTAATCGTTCCTGATAATAAGGAAGAACTGAAGACCAAAAGGCATCGGACTCGATTGACAGACAGCCCCATACTGTGAGCTTGTGCTTCCCCCAGCAACAGCAGATTTAAAGCTTTATGCAACAGTTGTGATCCCCCAAGCCCTAGGACAATGACGGGCACCAGCAGGGGCATCTGTTGCCAAGTCACATTCGAAAAACTACCAAAGGTCCAATTGAGGTATGCTTGGGTCTGATCGAGCAAACTAAAATGCAGAAGGATGGTCACTAGAGCGGTGGTCATATACCCAAACATGAGGCCGAAAATAAGCAGTGCCAGAGCACTACGCACCCGTTGAGCCACCAGCAGCACCACCCCCATAGACATCCCTGCGCCCAAACTGGCTGCCCCGACAATGCTGATCTGAACAAAACCATTGCCAACGTTAGCTGCCCCTCTGGTTAAAACCACAAGAGCTGCTCCCAGACTAGCGCCAGCATTAATACCCAGTAGAGAAGGCCCTGCAAGCGGATTACGGAATAATGTCTGTAGCTGTAATCCACTCGTTGCCAGGGCAGAACCAGCTGCGATCGCAGTGATTGTTCTAGGCAATCGAAACTGAAGAATAATCTGTTGCCAGGTAGGATTCGTGGCCTGACCTCCGAACAACACAGTGATCACGTCTGATAGGGGAATCGAGACAGATCCAAAAGCCAGACTGACTAGCACCCCCATTAACAAGACACTACTGAGAACCACTAAACCAGCGTAACGGCTGATTTGCAGCCTTCTATGCCGTTGGTCGGGAAGATGTCTATCTTTCCCATCAGTCATAGCTGAGGACATGTCCATTGCTCACTGCTGTACATATTCAACCCGTTGCACCCAAGTGCGATGAGTACCATTAGGATAAAAAGATAACAGCCGAAACCCAGGCAGATGCGCATGAGCAGTCGGTACAGGCGGGGTCACCTGTAAACAAGTGGAAGGACAACCGTAGAAGTAAATCGGTGAGGGACGCTGGCTGAAAACATGCTGATCCTGGAAGTCCAAGTGGACATGTCCAAACAGCACTACTTTCACTTGGGGGAAGCTCTCCAGCAGAGTGAGCAATGCATCGGCATTTTGCACCTGCATTTGATCCAACCAGTCGATACCGATTGCCACAGGATGATGGTGCAGGGCAATCACCGTAGGTTTATGAGGATGTTGCGTCAAGGCTGATTGCAACCGTTGCAAAGCACTGACTGATAAGTACCCTTCACCAAACTGAGCAGAGGGCAACACTGAATTGAGTGAAATAAGCAGCCACCTCCCCACATGAATTGCCTGTGGCCCATAAAGTTGAGGAGACTGCAGCTCCCGGTGCATGGCCTCAATTTGATCATGGTTACCAGGCAGCCAGTAAGCTGGCATCTTTAAGGGTAAGATTGCTCTCATTAAATGCTGATAAGCAACAGCACTCCCTTGATCGGCTAAATCCCCCGTTAAGAGAATGCCATCCAGCCGATCTCGACTCACTTGCTGCAGAACAGCCTGTAAGGATTGCCAAGGATTAGTCCCTCGTAGCAGTGCCGATGTATCTGCCAATAGATGGGTATCACTGATTTGGGCAAGCGTAATGGGGGCAGTCATGAGTCTAATTTTTGGTAATAAATCAGTTGATGATCGGGCAATAACTCGGGGTGGAAAATCTTGATCAAGTCTGCTAGTACCTTATGGGGGTTCACAACCCCGCTTTCCCAATAATCGTTGCCGCCAGCAGCATTGACCCGAGCCGTATTATTGAAGACGCGATCCGCTTGAACTGCAGACAGTTGACCGTAGCGAGCATCGGCTGCGATCGCATCTTGTCTCGATCGCCAATCTTGGCTGACATTAACCCAGAACTCAGCCTTCACTGCTCGATTAAAAACTGCTTCAAAGTCCAAGGGCAGACTCCCTCTTGTGTCTAACTCTGACCACAGATAGTTAGCGCCTGCGTCCTGCAAGAGCTGGGCTACATAACTTTTGCCTCCCGGCATATACCAGGTGCCATTGTGACTAAACCCCGTAAACACCGTGGGACGTTGGGCCACAGATTGAGTCAACTGCACCATCGATTGATATTCTTGGGCTATATCGGAAAAGACCTGTTCTGCCTGCGCTTCTTGATTAAAAAATAGGGCCGTAAACTTTAGCCACTCTGCTTGCCCCAGGGGGGATTCCTCCATATATTCCCCCACTAGGGCGACGGGCAGCCCTGCCTTGACCAGACGAGGATGGCTATCTGTGTCCGGGTTACCTGTGCCATAGGTCATCACCAAATCCGGTGCCGTCACCAGCAGCCGCTCCACATCTAAGGTGTTGCCAGAATTAAACTCAACCAGTTCACCCCGATCAATTTTGGCTCGCACCTGCAGACTATTCACTTGCTTAAACTGGCTGACACCCACGAGGGTATCTAGCTGATCTAACAGTTCCAAGTGAGGTAAATAGGTCGTAGATAGCACGACTAGACTGCTAATCGGGACCTCCACCATCGGCAGATCCTCAAAGCCTGGGGGTTTAGGTGTTCCACACTGCACAAGCAGATACTGAAAGGTTTGGTTTGCCCCTTTCCAGGGATTCTGAACGGTGACTATTTTGTAGTGACGGTGATACTCTACCGAGAAGCCCACGGCATAGTCAGGCTGGACTTTTTTGGGGAAGTAATCCTGGGCAGGATCGTAAGCAACAGGACATTGAGCGGCAGAGGCGGGTGAAGAATCGGATTTCAGGGCTGGTGGTGATTGGGTTGGTTGGCAACCAATTCCCCCTAGAAATCCAACAACAGCCAATCCCACCGTTACTTTCAGCAGTCGAATCCAGCCAGAAGTAGCGTAGTCACTGATAGATGCTTTTGCGTTGGATTCCTTCATCCTGCCGTCGCTAGGTCTATACAGAGACTTGAGTCTTGATCGGGGGATAGACATGCGCTTGAACAGGGCGGCCTTGAGCGACATGCTCCTGAACAATGCGGTGGGCAATCTCAGGGGTGACGCGGTGATACCAGGTGCGATCCCCGGAATAAAACACCACTGGCCCAGCAGCACAAACTTCTAAACAGCCAGAGGTCCTCACTGCAACCTCCAAACCCGACTGCTGTACAGCCGTTTGCAATGCCTCAATAATGGGCTGCACGTCCTGGGAGGGATAGCAGCGGCTGGATCGACAGACTGAGAGATAGGGTCGCTTTAGTGGATTCTCAGTATAGGGAATGGGACGAGTTCCCAATACATAAATATCGCGCAACGTTTCATAGAGGCTCAGTTTATCCAGTTGGGGTGTCCCTTCCGGCAGCAGATTTTCGTCGGCATCCACAAAGGGATTGGGTAAAAAGAGATTCATCATCTTTTCTCCAGCTCCATTCCAGAACTGAATCCCCCAACTTCGTGCTTGGCCGCGATCATTGAAGCGGCGGTAAAACGAGGCTCGCTGTACCCGTCGTTTTCGCCTCAACTCTGGAGGGGTTCTGCCTAGGGGGCCACCCTGATGTTCTTCTAGGCATAGATGCAAATGCCATCCTGCCGTCACCACTGTCAGATAGCCATCGTACAAAATACAAGTTTTGGGGGCTTGGGTAAATTCCAGCTCAAGAACGCTCCCCTCCACTACGTGACCAATCTGGGTTTGTTGCCAGCGCTCTTGAAACAGGGTGTAGAGCAGAGGCCCCAGGACCTCAATGGTACAGGGAATATCCTCATACTCGATCTGTCCTCCAGTAGCTAAGGGGTCAACGGTACGGTGGTTTAAAGGAACGACTTGACGTGAAAATTCAGACATCTCAGTTAAGTCCTACAATAACTCCTAAAAAGTGGCACTTACACCCAGGCGAAAACTCCGACCCACTGCCGGAAAACCTGGAAATTGTTCATACTGCTGATCTAACAAATTGTCTAAACTACCTGTGAAGGCAAAGCTATCCCCAATCGGGAAACGAAGCTTGAGATCGAGCGTGGTATAGCCCGGCAAGGATTCTGTATTCGTGTCGTTGACAAAGTAGGAACTGAGATAGCGGACAATGGCGGCGATATAGACACCTTTGGCATTTTCATAGGCCAAACCAACATTGAGGCTATCCGCGCCACGAAAGCTGAGTTCATTATCTGTAATAGTAGGGTCGCCACCCTCAATAATTTCAGGCTCATTCAAGGTGTAGTTGGCAAAGGCATACAGGTTTTTGAGCAGTCGCACATTCAAATCCGCCTCTAAACCCAACGTCCGCACCTTGCCGATATTTTCATAGGTACTGGGGGCACCAAACTGAAAGTTAATCAAGTTAGAGATGGTATTGGCAAAAAAGGTGAGGCGTAACAAGCCATTCTTCCCAAGAGATTGGTCAATGCCAATATCAAAACTATCGCCTCGCTCTGGCTCTAAATCAGGGTTGCCCACCACATTAAAGGCAGCTAAGCCTTCTAAGTTGACGATTTGAGGTGCTCGAAAACTCCTGGCATAATTTGCCCGTAAGACGGTGGAATCTCCCACGGCAAGACGAGCCCCCACACTGGGAGAAGTAAAGGAACCATTGGCTAAACTATTGAAGTCTTGGCGCAAGCCAAAATTGAGATTGAATTTTGGCGTAATGTTGATGTCATAGCGGGCAAACAAGGCCCCTTGATCAATGCCGCCATCATAGTTAACATCTGTGGTTCCCAGACCGTAGCTAAAGGTGGTGTTCCGAGATTGGGTATTGCGGTAGTCAAACCCATAGGTCAGGGTTTGGTTTTTGGCAATTTTCCAGTTGTGCTGGACTTGTGCCCCAATAGAGCGGCGATTAACATCATCTCGTGTGCCAAAGGCTGCAGGGTCTGGATTATCAAAGTTGGAGTCCAACAGATCTGCAAAAATTCGGCTGGTGAGTTGGGAGTTGCCCGCCTGGTCCAGTTGGGCTTGCCAGGTCAGATCTAGGAAGAGTTCTTCCGTGGTTTGTCTGGCTAACGGGGTCAGGGTATTAAATTCGCCAACACTGTCGGGAATTGGCACACCCCCAGCCACACCAAAATCTTTGTTCAGATAGAGGGCGCTGAAGGTTATCTGGTTGCGATCGCTGAGTTTTCCTTCCAGTTTCAAATTCAGATTGTTGTACAACACGTCGGCGTTATTCCGATCGGCTTGCAACCCAATGCGGTCAATCTCAAACGGAAAGTCATTCGTCGCCTGGGTACGGGTATAGCCAACGCTCCATCCCAAGTCGCCACTGCGCCCCCGAGCCTGCACGGCTTGCTCATTAAGACCGAAACTTCCCGCCGCAGCCTTGAGAGTCACCTCCGGTTTCTCGTCAGCGGGAGCGCGAGTAATGATATTAATTACGCCCCCTAAGGCATCGGAGCCATAGAGCGTCGATTCTCCGCCCGGCAACAGTTCAATCCGCTCTATGTTGTCAGTCGTGAAATTCGACAGATCAAATCCACCGGAGAATCCCACGTCATTAATCGGGCGACCATCTAGCAAGATCAAAACTTGAGCTGAATTACTCCCCCGAATAAACTGACTGCTCAGAGCGCCCAACTGCCCCCCAGCCGTGCCGTCCCCCAGAATTCCAGGGAGGTACTTCAACGCTTCCTGAACCGTTCTCGCACCTTGGGCCTCAATTTGCTCGCGATTAATCACATACACCGGACGAGAAGAATCACGCACAGTGCCTTCTTGTCGAAACGGAGCATAAACAGGTTGATCTAAGATTTCGCCTGTGACTGTGATTTCTACTTCTTCGTCTTCCACTATCGAGGAAGGAAGGGCCTCTTCGCTTGTAGGGGGATTCGCTTGCGCCAGGCTAGCCCTGGAAGTGCAGCCAAACCAGGCAGTTATACTGAGCCCCAAAAAAAATATGAGCTTCCCGATCACGGGAAACCCAACTTTTACACTAATCATCTATACCTCGCAGATGCTGTGAAAGTGAGTAATCATTCGGCGGGCATTCTGACTCTGAGGCGAAGACCTCATCACAGCTGCGGGACAGCGCCGGATTTACACCGGACTTTCCCCGTTTCCTCTAACGGCTGAACCTCGTTAGAACCGAATGTATGAAATTGTCTCTGCATCCTATCACAGGGATTAGATGCCCTGGCGAAAGACGGAAAATACATAGAAATTTGCCAACATCTTGGAATAGATTGAACCGCTTGCACAAGATATTATCATAAGAATGATAATGATTATCATTCTTTCTTACAACCCGACTTTCTGGCTCTAGTAACCTGATGGTAAAAGGAGGAAGAGCATCTTCGCTTGTAGGGGGATTCGCTTGCGTCAGGCTAGCTCTTGAAGTGCAGCCAAACCAGACGGTTGTACTGAGCCCTAAAAAAAATATGAGCTTCCCGATCACAGGAAACCCAACTTTTACACTGATCATCCATACCTGGCAGATGCTGTGAAAGTAAGTAATCATTCGGCGGGCGTTCTGACTTTGAGGCCAAGACCTCATCACAGTTGCGGGACAGCGCCGGATTTACACCGGACTTTCCCCGTTTCCTCTAACGGCTGAACCTCGTTAGAACCGAATGTATGAAATTATGTCTGAATGCTAGCACGAGCTTTCAATCTCAGAGATTGAAAGCTGGGAAAATCTCATCACAATCTGCTGGTACGCTTGAGTTTAGTTAGCCCTTATCCAAGCGGTTGAGCCATCAAGACCAGGGGATCAGTGATCCGCCTCCACAAAATCAGGAAATCATTGCAGCATAGATCTAACTCTATCCTTGCTGAGAGTATTAGCTAACAACAAACAACTTAAGAGTCAACTTTTGCTGGAGTGTAATTAATATAATCTGATGGAAATCACTATAAATACTCTTAAATCACTAAAAACAACAAAATTTAGACTATTGGACTTATTGATATCTTTACCATTACTTTCATTTGCATAAGATTTTGTGTATCGTTTAAAGCAAGTGATTCTCAGTTAACTGAATGAGTTTAAATCCGTTCTCTAGCACCAAAAGAGAGCATGAAGAACGTCTAGTTCGCACTATTTTGGCGTTCACAGTGCCGGGTTCTCTAGTGATGCACTCTTTGTTCTTGGGCATAAGCGTTGGTCTTCCCTCTGCTGAAGAGATGGATCTGTCCGAGGAAGATGCAATAGAGATTGCAGTGATTGATGCCCCAGAGGAAGTGGTGGAAGAGGAAGACCCTATTCCTCTAGAAGAACTAGAGCCTGACCCTTTGGAAGAGTCGGAAGAACCCGATACGACCGAGCTAATCGATGATGTACCAGAGCCAGTAGCGTTAAACTCGATTCCTGAGCCTGAAGAACTTCCTGATATTCCAGAAGAGACAGCACCGTCTGAACCCTCTCCTGAGGAAACAGAACCTGCCGAAGAATCATCTCCAACATCCGACTCCTCAGCAGATCAACCTGAACCGACTCCGTCAACCGCTGACGAGACGCCTGTCAAGACTGGGTCAGATCAACCGATTGCGACCTCTAGCAAGTCAACATCGACAAAGTCCTCAACATCTAAGACATCAGGACCGTCTAAGTCCAAAACATCATCCAGACGTGCCAAAGCCAAACCGTCCCGGAAACGGGAAAAAACAGCAGGGGAAAAAACAGCAGTCAATACTCAACCTAAGTCTCCCGTTCACCCCAAGAAATTCAAACAACGTGGACGCTCTAAACTCGGAGTTGGCTATCGGAAGGATGCGAATTCCAAAACGACAGCGGGCTTGGCAGAACGGTTCATCCCAGTTTATGAAGATGGCAAACTCGTTGACTTAAAGCTAGAGCGGTCGACTGGTGATCCAGCGTTGGATAAAGCAATTGAGAAGGACAAGAAAAAGTTCTTCAAGCAGGTGAAAAGGCAGCTAAAGTCTGTTCCTGAAGGTAGACGCAATAAACCGATTAAAATTCGGTTTGAGGCGAAGGATCTGACGGCGAAGGAGCGGGAACAAGCGCGTAAGAATCGGGCTTTGTCGCAACAGCGGGCTCAAGAACGAGCAGCGGCTAGGGCACGAAGGGCGAAACAAGCACCAGCCCCAGCACCTAAGCCCATGGGTGGGACAGACTTACCCTCAAATCCCCCTGTCACTTCTCCACCTGACTCAACTCCGGCATCGGCTTCGACTCCGTCACCTCCCATTAATGAGCCGTTGTCAACCCCAACCTCTACTTCGGCTCCAACTCCATCTTCGGCTCCAGCCCCAAGTCCAGTTCCGTCCTCTTCACTTGATGATCTGTTGTCTACTCCAGCACCCGCTCCGGCCCCGGCCCCAGCCCCAGCCCCAGTTCCTATTCCTCCACCAGCCCCAGCCCCGGCTCCAGTTCCAGCCGCAGCTCCGGTACCTGCTCCGGTACCCCCTCCAGCCCCAGCTGCAGCTCCCGCGCCTGCGTATGTCCCCCCTCCTGCGCCAGCCCCTGCTCCGGCACCCGTTTATGTGCCGCCGTCAGTACTCGCGCCACCCCCTCCTGCTCCTGCTCCTGCTTCCCCACCCACTTTGGAATAGGAAGTTGCCTTATGATCAACTCATCCTCAACGTTTTAGGCGGAATCGCAAACTGTGCAACGTGCTTCAATGATTGGCATCCTAGGGGTTGGACTCGTCATTACGATATTGCTGTCCTTAGCGCAGGGCTCTGTGGCAATGAGCCTGCAAGAAGTCTGGCAAGCCCTTTGGCATCAAGGGCCTGCACTCAATCAAACGATCCTATGGGAACTCAGGTTGCCCCGGATTGCCGCCGCGCTTTTTGTTGGATCGGCCTTGGGCATGTCTGGGGCTTTATTACAAGGAATGCTCCGCAATGGACTCGCCGATCCGTTTATTCTGGGGATTTCGGCAGGGGCTGGCTTGGTTGCGATCGCACTCCTCACCCTTAATATTTTTCTGAGTTGGTTGCCCATTGCCGCCTGGGTAGGGGCCGTTCTCACCTCAGCCTTGGTTTATCGTTTAGGTCACACGGTGAACGGTATTGCTGTAGAGCGTCTTGTCTTGGGTGGGGTCGCGGTTAGCTCCCTCTTAGGAGCAATCCAAACCACTTTGCTGTTGCTGTCCGATGATGGTCGTATTCAAGCCGCCCTCAATTGGCTCATTGGCAGTTTGAGTGGACGGGGGTGGACGGAGGTGATCAATGCAGGTCCGTATATTTCAGTTGCCCTGATTGCAGGCTGTTTACTGTCGCGCAATATTAATATCTTGAATTTGGGAGATGATCTGGCTGTGGGATTGGGAGTATCGCTGACGCGATCGCGTCTCTTAATCGGCGGGGTAGCAACGCTTTTAGCGGCCAGTGCCGTCAGTATGGCAGGCTTAATCGGATTCGTGGGCTTAGTGGTTCCCCACGGCGTTCGCCTCTTAGTGGGCACTGACTATCGCTGGGTTGTACCTTTGTCCGCCTTGGGAGGAGCCTGGGTGTTAATCTTGGCCGATCTACTGGCTCGATTGGGAGCAGTTGAACTACCTGTAGGGGCGGTAACCGCCCTTTTGGGCTCACCACTGTTCATCTGGCTGCTATATCGTCGCCTGTCTCCGCTGCAAGGGGTATGACCATGCTGTTAGACCTCCAACAGATCAGCGGCGGCTATGACCAAACCAGCATTATCCAGAATGTTGCGTTTACCCTCCACGAAGGAGAATGGCTCAGTTTACTAGGGGCCAATGGGTCGGGGAAATCGACCTTATTGAAGCTGATCAGTCGGATGTTACCCCTGCAAGCGGGCACGATTCTTCTAGACGGTAAAGCCATTCACCAACAATCCCCTCAGACCGTTGCCCAACAGATGGCCGTGTTGCCCCAGCACCAAACGCTACCGTCAGGCATTACCGTTCACCAACTCGTTTGCTTAGGCCGTACCCCTTATCAATCTTGGTGGCAATGGTCGCTCACCCCCACGGATCACCAGCATGTCAAACGGGCTCTGGCCCAAACCGGGATGTTGCCATTTCGGCATCGGCCCTTGGAACAGTTATCGGGAGGCGAACGCCAGCGGGCCTTTTTGGCCCTCGCCTTAGCCCAAAATCCCAAAGTCTTGTTGCTGGATGAACCCACCACTTTTTTAGATTTACATCACCAGCTCGAACTACTGGAGTTGTTGAGATCCTTGAATCAAGACCGGGGTCTGACGATTCTGACGGTTCTTCATGATGTGAATCTCGCCGTTCGGTATAGTGCCCGCTTAGCCCTCCTTAAGGAGGGGCGACTGTTTGATCTGGGGCCTCCCCCACAAGTGCTCACGCCCCGTAATCTGGCCCAAGTTTTTGGTATTACCGCTGCTCTAATTGATAGTCCCGTGGGCTTGCAAATCTGTGCCATTGCTGCCAGCGCTGACTCAGCGACTCCTTCTGTTCCTTCAACTGTTCATGCCCATGACCCTTCTTAATCGCTCAAGGCTACTCCTGGCAGCACTGTTGCTTAGCAGTCAACTGTTTGCCTGTTCTAGCCCGCCTCCATCTTCAAATGGCGAAAAGCCAGCTACGGCAGATGCTACTACCAACGAGCCTGTGAAGGTCGTGGCCTTGACCTCCCTCACTGCTGATATCATTCATCATCTGGATGCGTCTAAACTGGTGGGAATTCCCGGCAGTCGATTAATTGGGACAGACCAGCGGTTTCAGGATCTGCCCCAGGTTAGTCAAGGCCGTACCGCACCTGATTTAGAAAAAATTGTTGCCCTCAAGCCGACGTTGGTGATTGGAGCCAAAGGCTTTCACGATCAACCCCTCAGCAAAGTAAAAGACTTGGGCATTGCCACGCTGACGACGGAAGTCAAGGGCTGGCAGGATTTAATTGATCTGACGGAAGAGATCGCAGACAAAATCGACGCCGATCCAGCCCCGTTACTGGCCCGCTATCAGCAATGCCTCAACCAGCTTCCGACTGAATCAGCCTCAACTCTGGTCTTAGTCAGTCGGCAACCGATCTTGGTCCCCAATAAAAATAGTTGGGCTGGAGACTTCCTTAAACAATTCAAAGCGGAAAATCTAGCGGCGGATCTTCAAGGTCAAAGCCCCGTTGAGGGTTATGTCACCCTCTCTGCAGAAAAGGTATTGGAAGCCAATCCTGAAATTGTGTTAGTGGTGGACCCGGAGCAAGATCCTGTGGCAGCCTTTGAATCCGAGCCCTTTTGGAGCAAGCTGAAGGCGACTCAAAACAAGCGTGTCTACGCATTTGACTATTACGGCCTCGTCAACCCAGGCAGTATTAGCAAAATTGAGGCAGCCTGTACGCAATTGCAAAAGGTTTTGCAATGAGAATTCGATGGTGTAAGCCTTTTAAGAGCCGTGATCGTGAGTCCACCAGTGCATAGAGCAACATGACGTTATGTACAGATTAACTCTGCAAAACGCATATTTTCATTGACTCTTATTGCATCTAATTGATTTTCATTTTCAATAAATGATATGTTGTCAATCGGTATTTGGCGACTTTAGTTTTGTACAATGCCCAATGCTATGGGGGTGTGCCGAAAATTCTTGACTCTAAGCTACAAAACTATTCCAAATAATTTGCACCTCAATGTTGTTAGTTTTTGAAAGCATAATGGATGTTTTCAATAGCTCTTGTTGACAAATTTTTACTTTTACAACAAACTACAAAGCCCATGACGATTTCCCCAAGATTTTCTAAAACGCTTAGTTGTTTCCTTCTCTGTTCCGTTACCTGGTCGACGGTCGGTCTAGCCGATGCTCACCACTCCACCACCCATCACCGTCAACACACCATAGCCGTCAAAACTATCGACCTCACCCCCTATGTGGAGAATTACGCCGAGTTGGTCTATCGGAATTATCAAGACGCTCGTACTCAGGCTGCCACGATGCAAGCTGCGATCGCAGCCTTCCTCAACGACCCCAATGCAACCACCCATAAAGCCACCCAAGACGCTTGGGTGCAAGCCAGAAAAAGCTATTTACAAACCGAAGCCTTTCGCTTTTATGAAGGCCCCATTGACGCCATCGATCCCAAAACCGGCGAAGAAGGACCAGAAGGCCGCATTAACGCCTGGCCCATGAATGAAGCCTTCATTGACTACGTTAAAGACAAGCCTGACAGTGGTTTGATCAACAATCCCCAATTCGAGATTTCCATGGCCGCCATTTTGGAAAATGATCAGGTCACCGACGAAGCTGATGTGACCACCGGATGGCACGCGATTGAATTCTTACTATGGGGACAAGACTTTAACGATCAAGGTCCTGGGCAACGCAGCTTTGAGGACTTTATCCCCAATCAAAACAATAACGATCGCCGCCGTCAGTATTTGACTCTCGTCACCCAGCAGTTGGTTGATGACCTGACCTTCCTGGAATCCGAATGGGAACCCAACGGTGAGAATTATCGCGCCCAGTTTGTCCAGGCCGATCCAAAGGCCACCGTGGGCAAAATCTTTACCGCCCTTGCCACCTTAAGCGCCTTTGAAATGGCCTCAGAACGGATGACCGTGGCCTTGGACAGCGGCAACCAAGAAGATGAGCACTCTTGCTTTAGCGACACCACTTATCAAGATTTTGTCTACAATGCTCAAGGCATTTACAACGTCTACTTTGGTGACTATGCGGATTATCAAGGGAAAGGGTTTGACGAACTCCTCGCCCAAATGAATCCTGACCTAAACCAGACCATAACATCCGCCCTCACCACTACCCAGCAAGCAGTTACTCAAATTGATCAGCCCTTTGATCAGGTGTTAGCCTCAGCCCAAGGTAGTCCTCAGCGCGCCGAAGTAGAAGCCGCCGTCACTGCTTTAGAGAATCAGGCAGAAGCCTTCAAGCAACTCGGAACCGTGCTGGGTACTAATGTAGAAGTATTGGCTGAATGAAACTCAATCGTATTGCTTTCGTCTGTTGCACCTTGCTGGCCGCGCTCATGATTCTTTTCCTGCAGGGAGGCAGCGCGGCCCAAGACTCTTTCAACTTGGCAAACCGCACCTCCCTCTCGGGTGGTCAAGCGGCAACCGTTACCAAAGCCACCAAAACGGCATTTGCTCAACCGATTAAAAACTTGGATCGCCAGCGACGCCGCATTTTCGTCTTCGGAGACCATTTATTTAATACCCAATGGGTGCAAGCCCCGAGTTCGGTATCAACCTTAGATGGCCTGGGACCGCTGTTTAATCGGAATTCCTGTGCAGGCTGTCATGTGCGCGATGGCAGAGGTCGGCCGCCGCTCCCCCATGAAGACCGAATGTTGTCCAAACTGATCCGCTTGAGTGTGCCCGGCCAAACCGAGGAAGGCGGTCCTCCACCTCATCCCCTTTACGGTGGACAGCTCCAGGAACAAGGCATTTTAGGGGTTGCCCCTGAAGGTCAAACACAGATTATCTGGAAAGAAGAGTCCGGCACCTTTGCCGATGGTCAGCCTTTCAGGGTGAGACGTCCCCGCTACACCTTCACCAACTTGGCCTATGGACCCTTAGGAGAACAGACATTATTCTCACCGCGCGTTGCCCCAGCTGTCTTTGGCTGGGGACTACTTGACAATATCCCGGAAGCTGCCATCCTGCAACAAGCCGATCCTGAGGATCAAGATGGAGACGGCATTTCAGGTCGCCCCAATTATGTCTGGGATATCGCCAAACAGGAAAAGCAATTGGGACGCTTGGGCTGGAAGGCGAATCAACCGAATCTGAAACAGCAAATTGCTGGGGCCTTCAACGGCGATATTGGCCTAACCACATCTTTATTCCCAACTGTAAGCTGTAGTGACGGCCAATCAGACTGCCTGAACGAAACTAAATTTGGTGAACAACCTGAAGTCAGCGATGAATTTTTAGACAAGATCACGACCTATATGAGTTTGCTCGCTGTTCCAGCCAGACGAAATATTAACAGCGGCCCAGAGCAACAGGGTGAACAACTCTTTTACCAAGCTCAATGTGCTACTTGCCATACCCCCAGGATGGTGACGGGGAAAACTTCAGAGCATCCAGAGTTTAATAACCAAGTCATCCACCCCTATACCGACTTGCTGTTGCACGATATGGGGGCAGACTTAGGGGATAATCGTCCCGATTTCGAAGCGGATGGTCAAGAATGGCGGACGCCACCCCTGTGGGGCATTGGCCTGGTGCAAAACGTCAATAAGCATACCTTTTTCCTCCATGATGGCCGGGCGCGAAATTTGATGGAGGCCGTGCTCTGGCATAGTGGCGAAGCCCAACCCTCGAAGGAGGCCGTTCTCCAAATGTCTGAAACAGAGCGGGCAGACCTGATTGCTTTCCTGCAATCACTCTAAACGACACAACTAATCATGGTGCGAGAGTCATAAACCTGTTTTACCTCTTCTCGCCAGAATAGCCCCCTTGAGCAGATCGCTTGATCGCGTTAGACCTTTGCAAGCCGTTTATCAGCCCTTTGCAGAGGCTCTGCTTCACCGAATATTCCATCAGTTTCCCTATCTTTCTACATCCATTGGTCAAAACTCTACTCAAGTAGACCCTTTTTTACCCCGGAATTAGACTGACATGCTTCCTAGTGATGCTTAACACTAACTCTGGAGTCCATTAAACTCTCAATCAAGCGACTTGGAGTCAAAGGAGATTGACTTATCTCAGGTTTTTTATTGGATATCAGCCTATGACTGCTGTGCATTCTGCTTCGATCCGTCCACTCCAAAGTCTGCAGCTCAAACCCAGACAAATTATTCCAGATGAACCCGGACATCTATGGCGAATTCAGAAAGGAGTCGTACGCACCTGCACTTGGGATGAAGAAGGTGATTTGGTCACACTAGGGATATGGGGAGTAGGAGACTGCATTGGGAATCGATTTACAACTATGACGCCCTTTCAAATGGAGAGTTTATGCGAAGTTGAAGTCCAAGCAATTCCAGTCTCCAGCCAAGATTTGGGATCAGTGTTGCGATCGCATATTCACCACATGGAAACTCTTTTTAGCATGAACAGCTACAAACTGGCTCCACAGCGACTGCTATTTTTTTTACACTGGTTGGGCCATCGCTTTGGTCGGCAGGTAGAACAGGGGCAATTGCTCGACCTAGGACTCACCCATCAACTCATTGCTGAGATAACAGGGATTAACCGCATCACCGCCACTCGTATACTCAAAGACTTGGAACGAGAGGGCAAGATTAGACAGCTCCCAAAACAGCGGATTGTCCTGCCCAATAGCAATCGCTAACGGTATCGCTGGGCTGTACCTTCTAACCCATGCAGAACATAAGACCCACTAGCACCTGGAATCTATCCCTTTCTTCGAAAGATCACCTATTGATTTGAGCACCCCAGTTTTGGGCATAACACAGACAATTGCATCACCTATGCCAATCTTTAAGACCTTTCAAAGGCCCTCCAAAACCTATCGTTACAACTTGCATAATATCCACAAAAACTTTGTGATCAACGCCATTGAGAATCAAACTGGCTACTACTCCATGACAGCACAAGGAGCTTGCATCCAACCAGGGGACTACATCGAAATTGCGAAGTCTGAACAATGCGCAAAATACTAGGTAGATGCGATTGAATACTACAGCTCCCCCTCCGACATGTGGATCGCAGTGCTGCATCGTTTGTCTAACGCATTATTCTAGGATCGCTTGCACAGCCACCAGTGGCACACTCTAAAGCCTAATCTTATCCGCTGTGGGGACAAACTTCAGAAATCTTTCTGCAGGAATAGCCCAACTGGACCGTTGCATCACCTTATACTCTTCAGGATTCGGCTTCGAGCCATCCACAAAAATATAAGGATCACCCCAAAGCGGATAAGCATGCATACCGTTCATCGCAATCACTTGTCCCCAACGATTCAAGACAGGACCACCACTCATCCCTTTTTTAATCAGGTTGGTATAGCCGATCTGGTAGCCTCCCTTTAACACCCTATTTGACACCCAGGAGACTTCCCCTAAGGTGAAGTGAAATTGAGGCTGTTGATTGGATAAATCGGCGATTGGAAACCCTGCGGCAAACACAGGGGCGCCCGGAACCAGCGACAAGGATGGTGCAAACATGGCAACCGGATACGAGGCTTCAGTACTTTGAAATTCCAGCGCCGCTAGATCATCCTCCTCATCCTCAGCAGACTGTCTGAGGTGAGCTTTATACCGTTTTCCATCTGACATCATCACTTGATAGTTTTCACCAAAATCCACTACATGCTGATTGGTGATCACTGTGTAAGTTTGACCTTGGCGATGAACCAAAATGCCAGAACTCCATCGATCCTCTACCCATACCGTCACTGTAATAGACCGAGCATAGCGGCGCACTCGCTCAACGGATGCCTTGCTCCATTCCATCCAAGCTGGAGTTGCTATCAAAGGTACCAACGATACCGGAGCACATAGCTCAGATCGCTGAGGCATACCCGGCAACCACAAGCTCATCATGACCATACACAGTGAATACACACTTAGAGTGGACAACATACAGCCTGCCGCCCAGAGCATTGAAAAGCAAACTGAAATTGACGGTCATAGTCTGCTTGACCCCAGAATAGTTGCGTTCTACAAGGACCAAGGCTACTCAGCAAAACCTGATTCATAGAAATAAAGCCTCAACGAAAACCACCCGCAAAGCATTGGTTTGCCTCGCCTAGGCATTCCCTGACAAGAGCCCAACTATCTTGTACCTTATTCTTAAAAGCGCCCACCTTCCTAGTTAATGCGAAATACAAGTTGATTTGGGCAAGAGTGACTCTCTAACGTTGTAGAAACCTATATCTGCAAGCACAATCCGACCCTTTCATCCCAAGTTTGCTCGTACCTAAAGCCTTTGAGTTAACCAAGAAGAGCCAACGGCTTACCATAGGCCTAAAGGTTGAGTAGCAGCAGGATTAGTTATGGATTGTGGAGTGGTCGATTCAACGTTAGGTTGAGGGGTACTGTTATTGGCTCCAGGTTCCTTCTCAATAGGTGCTTTACTCAAAAAATCTTCCATGTCAATATACACACGAGCGGTGGATTCGTTCAGGGGACCAGATGCACCCACTCGAACATTGAGCAGCCGCTGTAACGTCCGTCCAGGATTGCTGCCAGGTTTGAGGGTAAACAACAAGCCACTGCAAGGTCCGCCCTTATAACTAGCCACACAAACGACAGATTGCCGATTCATTCTACCCGTGGTGAGAAAATTTAGCGTGCCCTCTTGATAGTACGACTCAAAGCGATCAGACACCTCTGCGCAACGAGCCTCTGGTGACCAGCCAGACGCACCAAAGTATTCTGAGGTCCAGCGAATGACAGGCACGTAACCTCGCTTAGTTTTAGCCATCGTTGTAGGAGTTCCACCACTTTGGGAGCAGCTAAACCGAGATTCATCCGCTCGTGCAGGCTGATTACCCATAAACAAGGTTGCACCAGCCACGACGGACAACGCAATCAGAGATGTGATCTGGTGGCGCTTCATAATGCCTTCAAAGCCTCATTGATCGTAAGAGTTACAATTCAGGTATATCACTCCTTTCCTGCGTATGGCAAAACCTAGATCACATCTGGATTCCCTCTGAGATCACACCTAATCGTCTCAAAGCTTATTCCAGCAGACCTCTTTCCCTTAAACAGCTACCTAAAAAGTTTGGCTCAATCGGTGTTTCAGGGAGTTAGCTAAGCAAGGTGCCTAATAGGCTACTCATCAAGGCTTTCCCCCTTTTTCTGGCATTATGCGC
>JANQPU010000029.1 GCA_028285315.1 Acaryochloris sp. IP29b_bin.176 | reverse complement strand
TGACCAGAAATGAGTGAAGCGACGATCTATGCTGTGATGACTCGCGTGATGCTACGTCGTTTGACTGCCTAAAGATTCACTTTATAAATGGCCTCTTATTGGCAAGAAAGGAAAGCCTTTGGCGCAACCGATCTACAAAGAAATCCATCTCAGGCAACTTCAGTTGAATCACGAGTCCAGCAAAGACCAATAAACCCGCACCAGCCGACACACTCAGGGCCAGTAATTGCCTCAGTAACCCCTCCGTTCCCAGAATCAATTGGCATCCATATAAGGTGACCCAAGCCGTCAACCCGCAGAGTAAGCTACTGACGGCCAAAGCTAAAATAGGACCACTTGTTTCTGCCCAGGGCAATCCTTTTAGACGTTTGTTGAGAATCCAAATGAGAGCTGCCATAGAGAATACCTGAACTCCCACCGTCGCCATAGCTAATCCAGGGGCTTCAAAGGTTTTGGTAAAGAAGAAACAAAATATGGCGTTGAAGAACAGTCCCATCAAGCTAATTAAGAGAGGAACGTTTCCATCTCCCAGAGCATAGAATACCCGCACAAAAATATCGCGGCCTAGATAAAAGAACATGCCAAAGGCATAAACAACCAACAGAGACGCGACAAGCTGGGAAGCCGAATCATCAAACGCACCGCGCTGATAAACGATGCGGACTGCTGGTAAAGCCAAGACGGACATGAGTGCGCCCGTAGGCATCATGCTCATGGCAGTGAGGACCAAACTTTGGCGAATCCGGTCTTTCAGGTCCGTCCAACTTTCTGGGGCCGCCAATTGGGAAAAAATTGGCATGTAGGGGACCAGAATGACATTGGAGAGGATTCCCAAAGGCGTCAGAAATAAGAGTTGGGCATAGGTTAAGGCGGAGGCGGACCCTTCCGGTAATTGGGAGGCAAAGAACAAGCTAATGGCGACGCTAATCAGTAGCATCCCAGAAGAAAGGGTGGCAGGCCCCATCAGCTGACCAATCTCTCTCACGCCGGGTCGGTTGAAATCAAAGCGGAGTCTTAAGGTCCCCATCCCAGAGCCCCATTGGGCAGGAATTTGAGCGAACCATTGCAGTAACCCACCTGCTAACGTCCCCCAAGCCATGACTGAGGCCCCAACGTGATCCGTGAGGAACAATACGCCAATAATGACGGTGACGCTGGACAGTAAAGGGCTAATGGACGGGAGCCAATATTGATCGGAAGCGACGAGGGTGCCAAAGCCGATACCGATCAGCCCTGATAAAAATGCCATGGGGGCCATAATTCTGAGCTGCTCAACCGCCATGGTGTGCACATTGGTTGAAACACCTGGTGCCAATAGGGTGATGAGTGGATCAGCCATTAGCATCAATCCAATGGTCAAGATCAACAGTAAAATCCCGACCAGGGTATTAATGGTTTCAATTAAGGCTGCGGCATCTTTTTTAGGGTGCTTCGCCAACACACTGACCACTGAGCTGTGGAAGGGGCCATTGACACCCCCTAAAAGAATGAATAGAAAGCTGGGGATGACATAGGCAAAGTTATAGGCATCGACCTCGGGACCAACCCCAAATTCGGCAGCGATGGATTGTTGGCGCACTAAACCTGCGACTTTGCTGATCAGGGTTGCGATCGCAACAATGGTGGCAATACTCGCTAGGGAGCGACGGCGTTTGGGGGCTGAGTCGGTCACAAATCCTACGTAACGTAAAGAATCCTCACCTATTTAAGCGCATATCTAGAACATTGGGAGCAAAGAATCACGCACACCCTAGCCTGGTCCCTCCTGGGAACGGTAGAGAAACTGGGTATCACGACAGATTAGGATTCGAAAGCGATCTATGAGATCTGAGTCGGTTAAAGCTTACCGGGAACAGGCCCCAAATATTGATCGAGATGCGGAGAGAAGACCTCGTAAATCAAAGTTAGGGGTTGACCATCATGCCAAAACAAATAGTAGCGCCCCCAAAACGGACCAGGATGATCGAAGGCCGTGGATAACGCGTCAGATTGACCACAAAACACTTGGCGAATGTCTCGAAACAATTCAGTTCTAGACTGGGCCAAGCTCGCCCAAATCGGTAGAGAGCGGTTTTGTAAATACTCATCCACATGACTGGCTTCCCACCAAGACGTAGCATAGGCTAAGCGTTTGCCTGATGAAGTACGTAACCATACCTGTCGACGCAGTCGGGGACCTGGGACGGCTTTGATTAAATCGGGCGCATTGTCTTGCTCAGAGCCCACAAAAGACATATCAATCACATCCACTTCTGTGGGTTCACCCGTGAGGAGCTGTAAATGTCGGGTAGGAGAGCCATCCCCCAAAATCAACATTTGCCAAGTGGGAGACAACTGATAGCAAGGAAGGCCCGGTTGAAGGCGGGCCTGATCGGCCTGCCATACAACATTCAAGTGGTGCCAGGTCGAGGTTAGAGGAGTTTGATTATTGGTATCAGCGTTTGCTAACAAAGGTCTTCACAAAACTTTTCAATATATTTGCATCATAGACATTATTTGACCCTGCGTGCAAAAATCAGACCCGGTTGGGGGTTGCTGGCTATACTGGTGATTTTAGAGATTCCATCCACGCCAACCGCCTTGACGTTCACGTTATTTGCCCACAGGATATGAGTTCTTCTGCCAGCTTGCTGCATGTCAACGATCTTAGGATTGCCTATGCTCAGCAGCGCGGCCAAGCTGATACCCAGACTTGGGCAGTCAATCAAGTGTCCTTTCAGTTGGGTCAAGGGGAACGACTGGGATTAGTGGGAGAGTCTGGCTGTGGCAAGTCCACAATTGGGCGAGGCTTAATGCAACTGCTGCCACCCGGTACTCGCCTAGAAGGCGAGATTATCTTTGCTGGCAGATCTGTTTTATCCCTTGTGGGAAAAGGTTTACAGCGATTCCGGGGCGAGGAAATCGCCCTAGTGTTTCAGGACCCAATGACCCGCTTAAACCCGCTGCTGACCGTAAAAAAGCATTGCCTGGAAACCCTGAAGGTCCACCGTCCTCAACTGTCTGCTGACGAAGCCAAAACCAAAGTCTTAGAAACCCTCAGTGCTGTCAATATCCCCGCAGAGCGTTGGACGCAGTACCCCCATGAATTCAGTGGCGGCATGCGACAGCGGGTGGCGATTGCCTTAGCGCTACTTCTCGATCCGAAAATGCTGATTGCTGACGAGCCAACCACTAGTTTAGATGTCACAGTCGCAGCCCAAATTCTGAAAGAGATGACGCGCCTCTGTGAAGAACGTCAGATGGGGCTGCTGCTAATTTCCCATGACTTGGCGTTGGTGAGTGAGTATTGCGATCGCGTGGCTGTGATGTACCAAGGTCAGATGGTCGAGTTAGGGCCAGCTCAAGAAATCCTCACCAATCCTCAGCATTCCTACACCCAGTCTTTGCTGCAAGCGGCTCTCCATCTCCAAACCAGTGCGGCGGAAACATCTCCAACACAAGAGAGCCCTCCTAAGCAATCTGTGCTGCTCCAACTACGAGATGTGCAGCAACATTACACGTTAGAAACCAATTTTATCGCCCGTCTTCTCTCTAAAAAAGCGGATGCGATCAAAGCCGTAGATGGAATTACCTTAAATATTTATGCAGGCGAGACCCTGGGCCTAGTGGGGGAATCTGGCTGTGGCAAAAGCACCTTATCTCGTACCATTTTGCAGCTTGTTCGACCTACGGCGGGCAGCGTCCAGTTTGACAAGCTCGATTTGACGACGTTAGAGGGACGCGAACTGCGGCAATGCCGTCGCCAGATTCAAATGATCTTTCAAGATCCACGAGCTTGTCTGAATCCCCGCATGAAAATTGGTCAGAGTGTGGCTGAACCCCTGTTGATTCATGAATTGGCGACGCCTGCTGAAGCTCAGGCACAAATGCACACCATGCTAGAGCGGGTGGGCCTGACGCCCACCACCGACTATGCCCAACGGTTTCCCAGCGATATTTCAGGGGGCCAGCAGCAGCGAGTTGCGATCGCACGAGCACTGATTACCCAGCCCAAGCTTGTGATCTGTGATGAACCCGTCAGTATGCTGGATGCCAGTATTCAAACCCAGGTGCTGGATTTGATGCAGTCCTTGAAGGATGATTTCAACCTCACGTACCTATTTATTACCCATGATTTGTGGGTGGCGCGATTCTTTTGCGATCGCATTGCTGTCATGAATAAGGGCAAAATTGTCGAAATTGGCCCCACAGAAGAGATTTTCACGAATCCCCAACATCCCTATACTCAAACCCTACTTGGCGCAGCACCCTTGCTAACAAGGCTTCAGGAAGGATAGATTTTAGGCAAAGCATGGAGTTCTCAGCCATGACCGTTGCAACCTCAAAAACATACTCTACTGAAGAATATCTGACCTTAAAACTAGAGTCAGCTGTTCGCCATGAGTTTCGGAATGGAGAAATTGTCGAAATGACAAGTGGCACTCCTGCCCATAATGAGATCGATGGTAACTTGTTGATGCTTTTGAAGTTGGCTCTTCGTGGACAGCCTTATTGGGTATTTGTAACGGATCAGCGTTTATGGATTCCTGACTACAATCTCTATACGTATCCCGATGTGATGGTGGCAGCCAAGCCTTTGCAACTACAAGAGGGACGAACGGATACGATCATCAATGCCATTTTTATAGCTGAGGTATTGTCAAAATCGACGCGCAGCTATGATTTAGATGAGAAATTTGCTGCCTATCGCACAATTCCCACCTTTCAGGAATACCTCTTGATTGATCAGTACAGTCCCCAAGTCTCTCACTATACCAAGCAGATCGATCATCAGTGGTTGTTTACAGACTACGCCAGTCTAGAAGGCAATATTTATTTGTCATCTGTTGCGGAAGAGATATCGTTAGCTGAGCTTTACGGAAATGTCGAGTTTTGAAAAGTGGGTTAACTTTTTTATTACTTGACAAGCAGTTTAGGTAAGACAGAAGCAGGATATAGATGGTGAACACTACCATACTCGAAAAACGAGGTAGGATTCTGCGTTAGCAGGGAATAATCACCCTTTGAGGTAACTACCGCTGAGCTATTTGTGATCGGAGTATGAATGCAGTTGAAATCGAAGAAGCCGTTTCTGAGCTTGCCGAAGCGCCTTTTGACCCGGAGGTGTTTCCTTTTGCGTTTCTGGAAGCTTTCGGCAATAAGTCAACGACGATCAAGAAACTCAAAAGTAAGCGTAGTAGCACCAACAAGTCTGACCTGGATGGCTTGCTCCAGCGCAATAATATCCATCTAAAGGTTTGTACAGAAGGTGAAGTCACTGACACGCTGACGTCTTTGCGAGAAAGCCCAGCGACCATCAAGCACAAGGCTAAGTTTATCCTCGCCACCGACGGCATAAGCTTTGAGGCAGAAAACCTGGCTGATGGGGAAACCGTAGCTTGCGAATATCCAGACTTTCATGAACATTTTGGCTTTTTCCTGCCGTTAGTGGGTATTACGACGGTAAAGCAGATTCGGGAAAATGCCTTTGATATCAAGGCAACGGGCCGCCTGAATCGACTCTACATTGAGCTGCTGAAGGAGAACCCCGACTGGGATACGGCAGAGCGACGGGAAGAGATGAATCACTTTATGGCACGGCTAATCTTTTGTTTTTTTGCAGAGGATACAAACATTTTCCTTAACAAGGGTATATTTACGACCACAATCCAGCAGATGAGCGCCAGGGATTCATCGAATACCCATGAGGTTATCTCTGAGCTATTTCGGGCGATGACACTCCCGTTCAATGAGCGGGAAGCAGCAGGCATTCGCAACTGGGCGAATCAGTTTCCCTATGTAAACGGTGGCCTATTTTCAGGCAGTGTGGAGGTACCTCGATTGAGCAAGATTGCCCGGTCTTATCTGCTGCATGTGGGGAATCTGGATTGGCAGCAGATTAACCCTGATATCTTTGGTTCCATGATTCAGGCGGTGGCCGATGAGGAGGAACGCGGATCGCTGGGAATGCATTACACCAGCGTGCCAAACATTCTAAAGGTACTGAATCCGCTATTTCTGGATGACTTACGTGAGCAGCTAGAAGTAGCCGGGGACAATGCCCGAAAGTTACTGAATTTGCGGAAGCGCATGGCCCGGATTCGGGTGTTTGATCCAGCCTGTGGGTCTGGCAATTTTCTGGTGATTGCCTATAAGGAAATGCGGGCAATCGAGGCAGAGATTAATCAACGTCGAGGGGAAGCGAATCACAGGTCTGAGATTCCGCTCACGAATTTTCGAGGAATTGAAATGCGTCACTTTGCCGCTGAGATTGCACGGCTGGCGCTGATTATTGCGGAGTATCAGTGCGATGTGCTTTATCTCGGGCAACTGACTGCTAGTGAACTGTTTCTGCCGTTAAAGAAAGACAACTGGATTACCTGTGGGAATGCATTAAGGCTGGACTGGTTGAGCCTTTGTCCACCGACGGGCACAGGTGTGAAGTTAGTTGTGGATGATTTGTTTAGTACTCCCCTGGAACAGACGGAAATTGACTTTGAGAATGAGGGAGGGGAGACCTACATTTGTGGGAATCCGCCTTACCTTGGCTCAACATGGCAGTCAAAAGAACAGAAAGATGAACTAAAGCACATATTTGAGGGACGCACCAAAAGGTGGAAATCGCTAGATTATGTATCGGCTTGGTTTTTAAAGGCGGCAGACTACGGCAACCAGACCCAAGCTGTTGCTGCTTTTGTGGCTACCAATTCAATTTGCCAAGGTCAACAAGTTCCTATTCTATGGCCACTAATTCTCTCTACAGGAAATGCGATATTTTTTGCACATACGAGTTTTAAATGGTCAAACTTAGCAAGCTACAAGGCAGGTGTCAACGTAGTAATTGTCGGCATCTCGACTACACCAAGGGTAAATCGGATGCTGTTCTCTCTAGATAAAAATGAAGCAACGACAACAAAGCGAACTAACAATATCAACTCTTATTTAGTGCCATATCAAAATATTATCGTTAGCAAAAGAAGGAAGCCAATTAGTACTACACATCAGGTGGAAGCCGGTGGTAAACCCGTAGACGGTGGTCATCTTTTCATGAACACCACTCAGAAAATTGAACTCTGTCAAGCTGATATCACTGCTAATCGATATATTATGCGCGCCTATGGTGCTGATGAATACACCAATGGTAAGGTGCGTTTTTGTCTGTGGATTAGAGATGAAGATGCAGAAGCTGTAAGGGAAATACCATTCATTCAAAATCGTCTTGAGTGCGTTGCCAAGGAAAGAGAACAAAGTCCTAAAGTCTCGACCAAAAAAGGAGCGGAATGGCCTCATCGTTTTGATGAAGTAAAGCAAAACGGCTCGGAAAAAGTAATTCTTGTGCCAGCACTTACATCTGAAACACGGGATTACATACCTGCTGGGTTATTGCCTCCACGATCAATAATCACCAACCTGGCTTTTGCGCTGTACGATGCTCCTCTTTGGAATATCGCATTGATAGCATCAAGAATGCATTTCATGTGGATTGCCACGGTTTGTGGAAAATTTAAAAACGACTTTCGCTATTCCAATACTCTTGGCTGGAATACTTTTCCTATTCCCACACTCACTGAACAAAATAAAGCCGACCTAACCCTCTGTGCCGAAGACATCCTGCTAGCAAGGGAAAACTATTTCCCAGCGACGATTGCTGATATGTATGATCCCGAACGCATGGTCAACGAATTCCCCCTCGTCCGTGAAGCCCATGATCGCAATGACGAAGTGCTCGAACGCATCTACATCGGTCGTCGCTTCAAAAATGACACCGAGCGCCTTGAAAAACTATTCGACCTATACACAAAAATGACCACATAACCATAACCCCTGCAAAATCCTATGATTCAAATTCAGCTTAACTTGCCAGAAAGTGCCTTCTCTGCCCTTCGCAGCAGTCCAGACGAATTCGCCCAAGAACTCCTCATCGCCGCTGTCGTCAAATGGTACGAGGTCGGCATGGTTTCCCAATCCAAAGCTGCCGAAATCGCAGGTGTCAGCCGTCAAGCCTTTCTGCAAGCCCTTGATCGATTTGAAGTCTCCCCCTTTCAGACCACTCCAGAAGAACTGACCGAGGAAGTTGGTCGTGGTTAAGCGCTGGGTGGTGAATGCTTCGCCTAATTATTAGCCTGACCAAAATTGACCGCATCCCTTTGCTGCAGGAACTCTGTGATGAAGCGGTCATTCCCCAAGGCGTTGCCGATGAAATTAGCCTGGGCGGATATAACGATAGTGCTGTTGCTTGGCTCCAGCGAACGGGGCAGGCATTTATTCGAGCAGATTCAGCCATTGAATCTAGGGTTGCTAGTTGGGATCTAGGTATGGGAGAAAGCCAGGTACTCTCTTGGGCTATTCAAAACCCTGGCTATGAAGCAATTATCGATGACCTAGCCACACGCAAAGCCGCCAAAATTCTCCAAGTTCCTGTTCGAGGCACACTGGCTATAGTCGTACTCGCCAAACAGGCAGGATATATCTCGTCAGCCAAGAAAGACTTAGAAAATCTAGTTCAGGTAGGGTTACGCATTAGCCCTGCCGTACTTGAGCAAGCCCTTACTTTAGCAGGGGAGTAGCCGCATCTTGCAATAAATCCTAACCCACTCGCTATTCAAGAAACAGGCACTATGAGTCAATCCATCGCTGTTCCCTCCGTATCCGTTACCTACGCTCAAGATGGCACCTCCACCCAATCGAATGCATTGGGAATGCGGCCCATGCAGGAACGAGCCTATCAAAAGCGGGGCGAGCAATATCTGCTAATTAAATCGCCTCCGGCCTCTGGCAAAAGTCGGGCGCTTATGTTTATCGCCCTGGACAAGCTAGCGAATCAGGGCATTAACCAAGCCATTATCGTCGTTCCCGAAAAATCCATTGGCGCTAGCTTTCATAATGAGCCCCTAAGCCAATTCGGGTTTTGGGCCGATTGGATGGTCGAACCCAGGTGGAATCTCTGCGATGCCCCCGGTACCGATGGCGGCAAAGTAGATGCCGTCCAGACGTTTCTAGGTAGCGATGCTCAAGTGTTGGTCTGTACCCATGCCACCTTCCGATTTGCTGTGGATAGGTTTGGTATCGAAGTCTTTGATGATCGGCTGATCGCCGTAGACGAGTTTCACCATATTTCTGCTAATCCAGACAATAAGCTAGGAGAGCATGTGCGCCAGTTTATGGCCCGCGATAAAGCTCACATCGTGGCCATGACCGGGTCCTACTTTCGCGGCGATGCTGAGGCTGTGCTGCATCCCGATGATGAGTCTAGATTCGATACCGTTACCTACACTTACTACGAACAGCTCAACGGCTATCAATACCTGAAGCAGCTCGACATTGGTTACTACTTCTACGCAGGCAGCTACACCGACGAAATTATCCAGGTGCTAAATCCTCAAGAGAAAACCATTGTCCATATTCCCAATGTCAATTCCCGCGAGAGCACCAAAGACAAGATCCGCGAGGTAGAGCACATCATTGAAGAACTGGGAGAATGGCAGGGTACCGATCCAGATACAGGATTCCAATTCGTAAAAACTGCTGGTGGAACGATTCTTAAGATTGCTGATCTTGTGGACGACGATCCCACAAAGCGAGATAAGGTCGCTGCGTCTCTGAAAGACCCGGCACAGAAGAATAACCGCAACCATGTAGATATTATCATTGCCCTAGGCATGGCCAAGGAAGGCTTCGACTGGATCTGGTGCGAACATGCCCTCACTATTGGCTACCGCTCCAGCCTGACGGAAATCATCCAGATTATCGGGCGGGCTACCCGTGATGCTCCTGGTAAAACCCGTGCCCGATTCACTAACCTGATCGCCGAGCCGGATGCGGCTGAAGCAGCCGTTACTGAGGCAGTAAACGATACCCTCAAAGCCATCGCTGCCAGCTTGCTCATGGAACAGGTGCTGGCTCCGCGCTTTGAGTTCAAACCCAAGCGTCCTACCAATGAAGCCACCCCCGGCTTTGACTACGGGGAGGATGGCTACAATCCGGGGCAATGCAACGTAGGTGTGAATCCAGAAAACGGTCAAATCCAAATCGAAATTAATGGCCTAGCCGAACCTAAAAGTCTGGAAGCCGAGCGCATCTGCCGCGAAGACTTAACCGAGCTGATTACGGCCTTTGTCCAAGATAAACCCACCATAGAACGTGGTTTATTCGATGAAGAAGTGGTACCGGAGGAATTAACCCAAGTGCGTATGGGCAAAATTGTCCAGGAAAAGTTTCCAGACCTGGATGATGAGGATCAAGAAGCCGTTCGCCAACATGCGATCGCAGCCCTAAACCTGGTTCAACAGGCCAAATACAGCGTTAATGAGGAAAGCGGTACATACGCTGTTAAAACTGATGATGGTGAGACTGCAAAAAATACAGCTCTTATTGATGGTGTGAGAAAGTTTGCCCTATCGGTTACTGAACTCGACATGGACCTGATCGACCGCATTAACCCCTTTGGCGCAACCTATGCCATTCTGGCCAAGTCCATGAGTGAAGAACGGCTAAAACAGGTGGCAGCCGTCATCGCAGCCAAGCGGGTCAACCTCTCCATAGAAGAAGCACGAGAACTAGCAAAACGAGCAAAACGCTTCAACCTGGAAAAAGGACGTTTGCCTAGTATTACGGCAGCAGACCCCTGGGAAAAACGAATGGCGGAAGGAATTGCCTTCCTGAGACGCAAAGTGATGGAGGAAAAGGATGTCTAAGCACACCACAGATGAAGATCGGGAGTTGCTTGCAGAATTAGGTATCGACACAAAACCTGTCCAACAGGTCAAATATTCTCCCAAAGAACAGCGGATTATTGCAGGCTTTGAGGAGATCGAGCGGTTTGTAAAAGACCATGGCAGACTGCCGCAACATGGAGAAGACCGCGATATCTTCGAGCGGCTCTATGTGGTAAGGCTAGATCGAATGCGCGAATCTGCCGAATGCTGCAAAATCTTGAAGCCGCTGGACTCACAGGGGCTATTAGATGCCACGAACGACACCAGCATGGTCATAGAAACAGAAGATTTGACCGATGAAGCACTGCTGGCTTCCCTTGGTGTCGAGGCAGGCTCAGAAGACGATGTCACTCAGCTAACCCATGTGCGATCGCACAGTGAAATTAAAGCCGCTGAGGAAATTGCACAGCGGATTCCCTGCCAGGACTTTGATGAATTTAAACCCCTGTTCAAACAGGTGCAGCAGGACTTGGAAACGGGGGCAAGAAAGACTCTGAAATATCAGGATGATGCAACCGTCAATAAAGGCGACCTGTTTATCCTGGATGGCCAAAAGGTTCTGGTGGTTGGCATGGGTGAGCCGTTTGTTAGCGACTATGGTCGTCAAGATCGTAGGCTACGTGTGGTTTATGACAATGCCACTGAGAGTGATTTGCTGTTGCGATCGCTCCAACGGGCTTTGAATAAAGACAAAGCCAGCCGCCGTATTACTACCCCTGATTTAGGCCCACTTTTTTCGGGCATTGCAGAGGAGGACGACTTAACAACTGGCTATATTTATGTACTTAGGAGTCAATCGGACGATCCCTTCGTTGCCGAGCATCGCTCAATTCTCCATAAAATTGGCGTGACTGGAGGTGATGTCAAAAAACGCATTGCTAGCGCTAAGAATGATCCAACCTATCTGTTAGCAGATGTAGAAATCGTCACTACCTTCAAGCTGATGAATATTGACCGAAAAGGACTTGAGGCGATACTTCACAAGTTTTTCAGCAGTGCTCGATTAAAAATTAAATTGGAAGATCGCTTTGGTAAGCTAGTGGAACCGAGGGAGTGGTTTCTTGTGCCACTAAATGTGATCGAGGAGGTAGTTGAAAAAATCAAGGAAGGAACTCTTGATCAATTTCGATATGATGCAGAGAACGCCAGACTCACTAACGTGTAACGTCTCAATATTTCGAAGTCGATTATTAAAATCAGACTAACTTCCTTGGAGCAAAACGGTCCAATGCTAACCCTAGACCAACTCATTGCAGAAGCCACGGCCTTAGCAGATTCCGATAAAGCTATCCTCATCGACAAAATCATGGCAAGCATGTCAGGGCACATCGACAGAGACGTCCTGAGTGAGGGAGTACAAAAAGCTCAAAAACGCATTGCAGAGGTTGATAGTGGTGAAGTCCAAACCATTCCCGGAGATATAGCTTTGGCTCAAATCCGTCAACTTCTGAAGAAATGAAATATGAATTCCACCCAGCAGCCCTACAAGAATATGTGGTAGCGAAGTCAAGACAGGCACCATGAATATCCGCATTGCCCAACCGCAGGATGTCGAGACTCTGTTTGAGATTCGAACTAGCGTTGTCGAAAATTATCAATC
>JANQPU010000019.1 GCA_028285315.1 Acaryochloris sp. IP29b_bin.176 | reverse complement strand
TGTGAGATGGGGTTTCACTCTACTGACTCGACTCATAGGGGGGTGAAATAAACATAGGCTCAGCCTATCTAAATAACACCCCTAGGCACAAATTGGTATGAATTGGATCGTCCAAACCCCGTTTGGATGGCAGCAGGATATTGACTCCCCGGATTTGGCTTTAACCACAAAAGGGGTTTGGTGGGGCGAAACCGATGAGGGATTAACCACCACCACTCAATTAGCCCAAAAGCGGGGTATTCAAACCCTATTAAAACCACATATCTGGCTGACTCGCCCCCGTGATGGCAAGTGGCGGACGGATATCAAAATGAAGTCTGAGGCGGATTGGCAGACTTGGTTTACCAACTATCGTCAGTTTATTTTGCATTATGCCCAGTTAGCCAAACAGCAGAATATTCCCATTCTCTGTATTGGCACTGAACTACAGACGACAGCTGTAGAACGAGAACAAGACTGGCGACAATTAATTACTGAGATTCGGCAGGTCTATCCCGGTCAGCTTACCTATGCTGCCAACTGGTATGAAGCCTTTGAGCAAATCCAATTTTGGGATGCATTGGATTTTATTGGTATTCAAGCTTACTTCCCGTTAGCCTCTAAACCAGAACCGAGCGTGGCGGAGTTGAAGCAGGCTTGGCAGCAATATGGGGATGCGATCGCAGCCCTCCACAGTAAATATCAAAAGCCGATCATCTTTACTGAAATCGGCTATCGCAGCACCTCAGATGCCGCAATTGAACCCTGGAAATGGCCAGATACGTCCGAAATCAATCCATCCAAATTGGCTACCCCAGAAGGCTTACAAACTCAAGCCAATTGTTATGAAGCTTTCTTCCAAACCGTCTGGCAGCAAGATTGGTTTGCAGGCGTATATTGGTGGAAGTGGCTCCCTTCTATTGAAGCCCAGCAAGAACCACTGGGAGCAGGATTCTCACCACAGAACAAACCCGCAGAACAAGTGATCCGCAAATACTATAGCCAGAGCCGGTCTTCAGCTAAGCCATCCTCATAAATGGGGTGACCTATTTCTAAACAAATAACCGCGAGAGTGGACAAGCAAAGTCAGGCAATAGGGGAGAAGTGATAGTCTCGGTATCATCCAGCAGAGTGGTAACCAACTTCAGCATTGCCTGTTGGCGACGATACACGTCCACCTGTTGCAATTGCCAATTAATAATCCAGTATTCTTGCACTCCTCGGACACTGTAGAGTTTGAGTTTTGCCTCGCGATCGCGTCGCTCATTTTCAGTGCCAGCCGATAAAACCTCAATGACCAATTCGGGAGCTGCCGCGAGATGTCCTGACTCATCCAAAGCAACCGCTAGACGCTCTTTACTGATCCACACCACATCAGGAATAACATTATCTGTATTGCTAAAAATGAGACCGGGAGTCATGACTGCTTTGCCCAGACCCGTTTCTAAAGACCAAGCCCGCAATTCTGCACAAATATTGCCACTCACATTTTGATGTTGCCAATGGGGGGCACGGGTCACAAACAGATCTCCATCAATAATTTCATAGCGGTTGCTACTTTCAGGGAGTAATTCTAGGTCCGAGGTGGTCCAGCGAACGCGCTCTTCTATGGCAGCAGGATTCATGGGATCTTTTAACAAGCGATGAGATTATTCTAGCCTTTGAGATTCAGGGCACAGGATTGATGAGTCATAAGCTAATGCGAATGGCTATGGTGGTGCCCCTGTTGACCATAGGCTCCCGCTTCGGGTTGAAAGGGATGCATTTGTTCCGTCACATCCAGTCCCAATTGTTCCAACATATTGCGCAAAACCGAATCAGGCGCAAGACGCAAACAGGTTGGCGTAATTTCTAGGGGTACGTGGCGATTGCCTAAATGGTAAGCTCCCTTCAGTAAATCTAGGGGAGTGGCGGCCTGGACGGTTAAAACAGGTTCGGGTTTGGCAATGATACGCAATACGGTATCACTCTCCGATTGCAACAGGTCACCATCATATAGAACCGTGCCTCGGGCGAGCTGTAGGAATATAGTTTGACCCTCTGAGGTTTGGAATTTATGACGCGATCGCGTCCGTTCTTCCGCTGTTAAGGCTAATGTTAGATCCGCTTCCTGCTCTTGCGCTCTTGGCAGTCGTTGAGTGAACGTCAGCGCCACGGTTTATGCCTCCCTTGCGACAGCCCTTCTATTCAGGATAAAGCGGCCAGTTCGTCTTTGAAAGCTCAATATACCTATGTACAAGGACTTTCAAAACCCAAAATGCGCCAGCGATTATGGGTGCGATCTGGGAATTGGGCACATCTAGCATAAGCAGAATTGGGAAACTCACGCTTTAAGTTGACACAATCTACAGACTGCGGGTCCAGTTCAGCAGGCTGATCTTGAACGGGAGTAATGTGCCCTTGCAAATCAATGCTCAATTGCTGCGCTTCACCCGCTTCTACCAACAACTGGTTCTCTTGAATCCCAATGGGATAATAATCCACAGGCATTGACCATTCATTTAACACATCGCCTTTATCGGAGAATTCAACCACACGTTCAGGCTGTAGGGGCTGATCTTTCTTCCAGGGAGGCATGCTCATAACCTTAGCAATGGCAACTTGTCCACATGGGTGGGCAGATAATCCCATGAATCGACTATCTTGTTCAACATTGGCCCCTGACCAAAAGCGGAGTTCATAACTTGGCATTTCCTCCGCCGCAGGCGAACTCACCACTATGGTTCCTAAGCAAACCATCACCCATAAAAATCCGTAGATCAAGCGCTTCATCAGAATTTTGTTCTCTCCCGTATAGAGCAACTTTGAGCACCAGAACTCGATAGAGCTTCTCCAAAATAGGCGCTAAGATTTGAGGGAACAGCCCCAGATGCTTGGATATAGGTTAAAGGATACCTTGATCCAAAGAGGGTCAATCTAGAGCGTCAGTTCCCATTCGAAAAGCATGGTAGAAATAGACTTGAACTTGCGTTGGTATGGTGATGTCCTTAATTGATGCCTTCCCTTCTGAACAGAGTGGGGAACCCAATGGCCTTCACGCTTCAACTGGAAACCCCTTGAACGAGCTTACAGACCCAAAAATAAATTTAGACCAGGTCAACCAACAGTTCGATCAAGTCCCTGCTGAGGACGTCGTGACCTGGGCGGCTGAAACCTTTGGGGATGGCTTGGTGATGAGTACCAGCTTTGGCATTCAGGCTGCTGTGATGTTGCATCTCGTCACACAGGTTGTTCCTTATATTCCCGTGATCTGGATCGATACGGGATATTTACCCGCCCAAACCTATCTGTTTGCTGAGCAACTAACTGAACGTCTAGGACTTAATCTGAAGGTGTATCAGTCAACCATCAGCCCAGCCCGGATGGAAGCGTTATACGGCAAACTGTGGGAATTCAATGATGTCAAAGCCTTCAACCAATACGATCAAATGCGGAAGGTGGAACCAATGCAGCGGGCCTTGCAGGAACTACAGGCCACCGCATGGCTAGCTGGGTTACGGAGTAAACAAACCCATTTTCGCCAGTCCTTGCGCCGGATTGATACTCAGGGAGATCGCTATAAAGTTCTACCGATATTAAACTGGCACTCTAAAGATATTTATCAATACCTACAAGCCCATGATTTGCCCTATCATCCCTTCTTTGATTTAGGCTATACCACTGTTGGAGATTGGCATTCCAGTCGACCGGTGAGTGCAGATGATGAAAGCGATCGCACCACCCGTTTCCAAGGGCTCAAGGAAGAATGTGGATTGCATCTGCCCCAAACCCCAGAAGAATCTCAAAGTTTAGATTCCAGTTCCCTGTGAATATCAAAACTGATCTCTTGATAACATCCGATTCGAGATTACCCATCCATTCCAAAGTTGAGAGTGGGCAAAGAACTTTCTTGCTTTTGTAAATTTTTGATCATCAAGACTATTTAAGTTCAATAGCGTCTGAATAATTTTTCTGAAAGGGAATGAAATGATATGTATGTAGGGTTAGGCTATCATGGCCAACCTTATCCAAGTACTCCAACATCCATCCTGATTATGACAAAACCAATGGAAGTGGCCCAGGAAATATTAGACAGTATGAAGTTGGCCTACAGTGACCGACATGTTTTCCGAGTGGTTGATCCCCAAGCGTTTCGTCATGTTAACCATCAGATTATGCCAAGGCACAAACTGAATTTGAGCAATTAGGGTTTCAAAAACTTTGTGATCTGGAAGATGTCACAATTAATAAAACTTTAAATTTCAAAACTTACATTCACACCCTACTTAGTGGCGATCGGAATATCTCAGCCGGGCTATATCACCTACCATCTTCACTGTGGCAGAAAGTTTGGTTGTGCCTCAACAAAGTGTGGGATAGGTGGCTAAGTCTTGCCATTTCCAGGGATGTTCCGTCAGGCCTGCTCGTTGGGCAGCCGTATTTCTGAACCTTGAGTGGCACCAAATCCAGTTGAAATAGCTCAGCACCAGTCTTAA
>JANQPU010000013.1 GCA_028285315.1 Acaryochloris sp. IP29b_bin.176 | reverse complement strand
AAACTGTGTCTGCAAGCGTAATTTTCAAATCTGTGAAATCCTCTCCTAGCCTACTTTAGTCACTAATCAAAATTACACTCTTGGAGACTTATTGGTATAACCATGTAGCTCCAGAGGTAGTAGAGAAGTCTTTACAGACTTCCAACTCAAAACCTGAGTCTGACGGGATGCAAGATTCATTGCGAAATATTCCCCCCATCGAAGATGCAGTGAGTCCTCTTACAAGTGCCCATGATTTAGAGCCCAATGATGATTTGGATGCGAGACTGGTGGAGGGACGTCGAAGAAGGGCAAAGACATTTGGTAAAGTCACAAACTTATTCAATAAGATATTTGCTGAATAATATTGCGATTGTTCAAAATCCGAAGTTCCCTAATCTTCTCCAGTCGAATCATGTATTCGCATCTGAAATTTCGCTAGGTTCGCAATAGTCAACAAACCTTCTCCAGCCTCACTCCCTACCCTTAGCAACAATCTGTTGTTTTTATGGACGGAGAAGCACGATATACTCCGTGGGTGTTGACTCGCTAGGACAAGGACATGATCGCGGTAGCAATTTTGGCAGCGGGTAAAGGCACACGCATGAAGTCGAACCTGCCCAAGGTACTACATCAGCTAGGTGGAAAAAGTCTAGTTGAGCGAGTGTTAAGCAGCACCCACAATTTATCTCCTGACCGTCAGATCGTGATTGTGGGCTATCGTGCCGATCAGGTTCGGGCTGAGATGCAATCCTGGTCCAACTTAGAATTTGTAGAACAAACTGAGCAGCTAGGGACTGGTCATGCTGTTCAGCAAGTGTTGCCCGTTCTCCGAGGGTTTCAAGGGGATTTGTTGGTTCTCAATGGTGATGTGCCCCTACTCAGGCCCGAAACCCTCCAGAAAATGCTGGCGACGCATCAAGAACATCAGAACGCAGCCACCATTTTGACAGCTCAACTCCCTAATCCCAAAGGTTACGGGCGAGTCTTTTGTGATGCCCAAATGCATTTACAAGAGATTATCGAAGATCGCGACTGCACTCCAGCCCAGCGCCAAAATCAACGCATTAATGCAGGCGTCTATTGTTTCCGCTGGTCCGCCCTCGCAGAAGTCTTACCAAATCTCAAAGCCGAGAATGATCAAAAAGAATATTACCTGACCGATGCTGTGAACTACCTCGATCCAGTGATGGTCCTGGATGTAGAAGATTACCAAGAGATTTTAGGTATCAACGATCGCAAACAATTAGCCACGGCCTACACGATTTTGCAAGATCGAATCAAAGATGATTGGCTAGCAGCTGGGGTAACGTTAGTGGACCCAGACAGCATTACCATCGATGAAACCGTCGAACTGGGGAGCGATGTCATCATCGAACCTCAAACCCACCTCCGAGGCCATACCAAAATTGATACGGGAAGCCGTATCGGTCCAGGAAGCTTGATCGAGAACAGTCAAATCGGGGCTAATGTTCAGGTGCTGTACTCTGTCATTACAGATAGCCACGTGGGCGATCACTCGCGCATTGGACCTTATACCCACCTGCGTGGTCATGCCCACGTTGGCGAGAAATGCCGCGTTGGCAATTTTGTGGAAATGAAGCAAACAACCCTTGGCGATCGCACCAACGTTGCCCACCTTTCTTATCTAGGAAATGCGACCTTGGGAACCCAGGTCAATATCGGTGCAGGTACAATTACCGCTAATTATGACGGAGTTAATAAACATCCGACTCACATTGGCGATCGCACAAAAACAGGTGCCAATAGTGTCTTAGTTGCCCCGATTACCCTAGGAACAGACGTTACCGTTGCTGCTGGTTCCACCCTTACCAAAGATGTCGGCGACGATGCACTTGTCGTGGCCCGCCAACGCCAAAGTATCTTACCCGGATGGCGGCCCATTTCCTCTAAAAAGACGTAAAAAATACACGTTAGCCTACACAACTAACAGGGCACTCTAACTTGGGGCAGATTAATTTCTCTCAGAAAATGTCGCTTTTTGACTGAATTTCCCCACTGACCCGTTCTGTGGTAGGCCATCTCTCATGCTCTCCGTGCTAGCGACGTTTTGTTTAGGCGGTCACACTGACCTCTTCTCTTCCAACGTTCAGACGCCATTAACCCATCGTGAGTCTGAGAAGGCACAGTCTGTTGTCCAAACGCAACCTTTTTTGATCGCAGGTCCCTATGATTTGAATCCCGGTTTGTCTAAGCCTGTCGTCCAGCCTGAAGGGCTCAAGCAACAACCAGAAAGCACTCAACAGCAATCTCAAGTGCGCCCTTCTATACCGACAATTGTTCCTGCAAGCAGACCAGAAGGGGGACCTGAAGGGGAGACTATCATATCTCCTGAGGCAGATCCAACAGCTCAAGAGTCTGCCGCAACCCACAAAGACAGCCGCTCTCAACCGCGTTCCTTGCCAGTTCCGCCCCATTCGCCGCTGCTGATTATTAGTCCTGCAGCGCGGTCATCAGGTTCTACGCCTCACCGAACTCCACCCTTAGCGACTCACAGCTCTTCTCCACCTATTCAACGACCAGATGTGAGTCAAGGTGGAGCGGCAACCCCTGATGAAGGAATACCGATCTACAGTCCTGCCGTGCGACCGTCGGGACCGAGCCCTCCCTTGCGCTTGGTTCCGAAGACTCCCAAGTCCCCTAATCTGAACAGTTCTCCAGCAATCGTGTCAGCTCCGTCTGAACAGCATAGTTCCCCTGTGATCAAACCTGCCGACCCAGATATTCCTCGCTTTCGGTCCTTACCAACACCGATCCATCGGCAAAATATTTCTCCAGCATCGCAGCCTATGCAGGTCAAAAATAGCCCACCACCCACGTTGCCTACCAGTATTCCAATTCAACAGCCTAAATTTAAACCTTCGCCAAGCTTACCGACTGATACCCTGCCCATTGGTGCTGCCAAGGATCCTCAAGCTTCATTTATCGTCTTAGAAAGCTTTACAACTGACTTCAGACTGGATTTTGATGAATTTGGCAAAGAAAACTTAGAACTTGAAGAAATTGCTGCTTTTCGAGTTCAAAATGGTGACCTCGTTACCTTTACAACCGGTTTGAACACCTATAAACAAACCGATCGCGAACCTGTCAACAATATTCCTCTCCTTTTGGGGTGGGAGTCTGAACGTGGCGATATCTCCTTAAATGTGGCAGCTGGTGCTGAGGTCTTTAACCGATTGGCCCCTCAGCCTACCTTCAAGGTAGGTGCAAAAACATCGCTATTTGGCGAAGTCTTCGTCTCTGGGGAAGTTGAGCATGGCCCCTACAAATTCAACACCTCAACTTTAGAGAATGAAATTAGTTACTGGCGGATTCGTCCGAGCGTATTTTGGCAAATTGACAGCAAGACCACGTTCTTTGGACTATTCCAAGCCGGGTTCTTCAATGATGGCAACCAAGAGATCCAGTCCTTCAGCCGCTTGGAACGAAAAATAGGGCCTGTTTCTATCGCTGCGAACGTGTTCACCTGGAACTTTGCCGCAGACTTAGAGGCGGAAAGTGGCTATTTTTCTCCCCTCAGTTTTTTGGTCTATAACGCTGAAGTCGGTTGGAAAGGCAAAATTGTTGATCCCTTAACTTGTCAATTTGCCGCCTCTATTGGTAGCCAAATCGTCAACGGCGATAAAAGCACAGGTCGCGGCCTACAAGCAAAATGTACAGCTTCCTTAGCTGATAATGTTGATCTTGATTTTGGTTATGTCCTCACTAACATTATTTCCAGTGGATCAGGTGCAAGCAATAGTCATATCTTTACCGGACAGTTCCGAATAAATTTTTGATTTCTTAGAGTGTTAAACCCGTTAGCGAGTTGGGAATTCTAGAGCAGACCAGTGATTTTTGCTAAAAAAATTTCATCAAAGCCAACAATTATTAATCTCTTTTTCTGGTTTTCAAAGAGTCAAGAAAACTTTCTCTAGCTAACCATCCTAGCGGTCCATCGATATTATTCAAGCACTGACTATTACAGTCATCATTATGAGTGGGAACAGTCATGAATTCTAATTTTGAAATGCCACCTAAGAAGCTTGCTTTTCTCACCTATTTAGGGGGTGTGGTTACTGCTGTCGCTGCGATCGCAGGTTTAGAAATGCTATCAGGGAACCTTGACCAGAAGACGGCAAAGAAGCCAGCTCCAACCACCACCACAGACACGAGTCCTGCTCAATCGAACCCTGCACAGTCAAAACCAAACGCTAAACATGAGCAGCCCGATTCAAGATCGATTAAATTTCCAGGCACACGGGTGAGCAAACAAGAAATTGCCCGTACTCAGACCCCCTATATTCCAGTCCATATCGGCAAGCTCACGGCCGATGAGGCAGCCGTCGCCAAGAAGGCTTGGCGCTACTTTGAAACCAATATCAATCCAGAAACGGGTCTGGTTAATTCGGTGGATCAGTTTGCATCGGTGACTCTCTGGGATCAGAGCGCAGCGATGGCGGCTGTGGTCAGTGCGAAAGAGCTAGACCTGATTTCTGAGCAGGAATTCAAACAGACCATGGGCAAGATGTTGACCACTTTAGCTAAGCTCGAACTGTATAACGGTGAGTTGCCCAATAAGGTCTACAATTCCCAAACCTTAATCCCTGTGAATTATGGTCAGCTCGATCAGCGGGCAGAAATTGGCTGGTCCGCCATTGACCTTGGTCGAATGGCCCTCTGGCTGAAAATCATTGCTGCTAAATATCCTGCATTTGAATCTCAAACCAAGGCAGTATGGGAATCCTGGGATGTGAAGCGTTTGACTAAGGACGGTCAAATGTATGGCACCAGCGTCAAAGATGGTCAAGAGCAATACAACCAAGAAGGCCGCTTAGGGTACGAAGACTATGCGGCCTATGGCCTGAAACTATGGGGGCTTAATGTGGACAAGGCTCTAGACTATGACAACAAATCTGCCTTCGTAGAACTTTACGGTGAAAGTATTCCATTTGATGTGCGCGATCGCGAAAATTCTGAAGCGAATAATTACGTTTTGAGTGAACCTTTTTTTCTCGATGGCATTGAAACAGGATTCAAAGCGCTCCCCAAAGCTTATGCCGATCGAATGCTAGCTGCCCAAGAAGCCCGTTATAAAGCGACTCAGCAATTAACCGCCCTTACTGAAGATAATTTGGATCGAGCACCCTACTTTGTTTACAACACGTTGTATGTCAACGGTAAACCTTGGGCAACGATTAGTGATACCGGAGAAAATTACAACCATCTTCGCTTTGTAAGTACCAAAGCTGCGATCGGTTGGCATATCCTTTATGACACCGATTACACGAGAAAGTTATTCTCTTTTGTGCAAGAAAAAGTTAGCTCTGAAAAAGGTTGGTACAGTGGTTTTTATGAAACTCTTGGTCAGCCAAATGCCGTATTGACTGCTAATAATAATGGCATTATCTTGCAGTGCTTTTTATTTAAGAAAGTTGGTCAGCCTCTAACCGTTTGGGCAGGTGTTTCCGAGCCAGGTGCTTAGTCGAAGTTAGCTGCATTCACTATCTCGTTAACCGCAACTGGGTTTGTGTTTCTCTTGCATTTTTTGATTGGGGTCTTTCTACCTGATGAAGCGACGTCGTCCTTTACCGATAGTTAGACTGGTTGCTGGGTTAGCAATCGGTGTCTTTTCTCCACCTTTTTGGCTCCCCTTTACCGCAGAGAACATTGCCTATGCCCAAGCAGCAAATGATTGTGGAGCGATCACTAATCCCCTCACTCCAGAGGAGGAAACCTATGCACGGACTGCGTGGCAATACTTCCTCAATAACTATCAAGAAGCCACAGGATTTACTAACTCGACGGGAGGTTATCCCTCCGGTACGTTGTGGGATATGGGGAACTATCTCATGGCGCTTAACGCAGCTCGGTGGATGAACTTAATCGATCAAGGTGAATTTGACCAAAAGCTGAATAAGTTTTTATCCTCTCTCGCAGCGTTGAAGTTATTTGAAGACAGTTTGCCGAATAAGGTTTACAACGCTGCCGATGGAGCGATGGTGGACTACGGTAATAACCCCAGCGACCGAGGAATTGGCTGGTCTGCCCTAGACATTGGCCGTATCCTTGCTGCGTTTCATGTCTTGCGTACCTGCCACCCTCAATATGCAGATTGGTTGAAATCCATCATCGATCGCTGGGCAGTTGAGCGTTCCGTTCAGGATGGCTATATGTTTGGGGCCACAGTCCTTGAAGATGGGCAGACCTTACCAGTGCAAGAAGGTCGGCTGGGATATGAAGAGTATGCAGCGAGAGGGTACCAGCTTTGGAACTTTGATGTCCCGAAGGCATTGTCTTTTGACCCCTTCAAAATGGTCGAAATTTACGGGGTGCAAATTCCCGTAGATACCCGTAATTATCAAGACACTAATGCCAATAACTATGTCGTGAGTGAGTCCTACATCTTAGATGGCATTGAATTTGGTTTCTTGGGCGACCAAATGCGGGACTATGCAGCACGGGTTTTTGAAGTACAGAAGCGTCGCTATCAAGCGACAGGCCAATTAACAGCCGTCACAGAAGATAACATTGATGGTCCCCCTTACTTTCTATACAACACCGTTTTTTCTAATGGTGTCGCTTGGGCCACGATTACGGAGAAGAACGAACTTCATCCCGACAAACGCAGCATTAGTACTAAGGCAGCATTCGGTTGGCGCTATATTTTTCCAGATGACCCCTATGCTCAACAGTTATTTGAAGTTGCCAAGGGTTTAATGAGTCCTGATGGGGGCGGCTTTTTCGCAGGATTGTATGAGGAAACCAACGAGCCCAATCGAGCCCTAACGGGAAACACAAACGGGCTGATCATGGAAATCCTCTATTACAAGGCAAGGGGAAATCGGCCCCTGATTGGAGGAGATAGCGTCAGCGCTTCAACCGGAACCCCTGAAACAACTATTGTGCTGGAAGGCTTTCCTGCACCTGCAGCCGCTCAAGCCCCTGCTCCGGCCCCTGCGCCAGCTCCTGTACCTACTCCAGCTCCAGCCCCTGCGCCAGCTCCTGTACCTACTCCAGCTCCAGCCCCTGCGCCAGCGAGCCCGAGTGCTGCCCCTAGTCCAGTTGTTGCTCAATCTGCCGCTCAGCAAAATGCATCCCAACCGGGTGTCATTGATCCGAACTTAGTGGTTTGCTGCCAATTGATTACAGGGGAGGGTGCGAGTCCCAGCCAAACTCCGGCAACTGTGCCTGTCCCCGCACCAGCTCCTGCTGTAGTACCAGCTCCTGCGCCAGTTGTAGGATTAGCTCCATCTCCGCCAGAATTAATCGACCAGGTGGAACAGCCTGTTCAGATGGCTGTGGCCCCTATTTTGTCGGGCGAAAAACCTAAAGATGCTTCGGTTTGCCAGGATTTAACTCGCCGACCGCACTTGGCTGAGAAACGGTATGCCAAAGCAGCCTGGAAATACTTTGAGGCCAACTACGAATCCCGTACGGGATTGGTTAGCGATCGCAGCGACATGAAAGGCGCAACCCTATGGGGCATGGGAGACTATTTAGCGGCTCTCCAAGCGGCTGAATCCCTTGATATCATCACTATTGAAGAATTTGATCAGCGGGTTCGGCTATTTTTAGGTGCAATTAAACGACTGCCCCTTCATGGTGGAGAACTCCCTCATCGTAACTACGATATTCGCACCCTAGAACCAGTTGATTACGGTATGAACCCGGCTCCTGAAGGCATCGGTTGGTCCGGCTTAGATGTGGGCCGTTTCTTGTTGGCCCTCCACAATCTCAAGGGCTGCCATAAGGAATATACCCACATTATTGATGAGATTGTCTTAGATTGGTCTTTTCTACGAGTGGTGCGAGATGGGCGTATTCACAGTGCCTTTGTAGAAAATGATAGCAATGGTCGTCATTTGATCCGCATTCAACCGGATTCGAGGTTGGGCTACGAAGAATATGCAGCTCGTGGATTCCAGCTTTGGGGATTCGATGTCACCGAGGCCGCTGTGGGCGGGAATTACAAGACAGCAGAATTAGAAGGGTTCCAAATTCCGATTGAGCGAGACCGCCCTCGAAAAAAGCCTGATATTCATCAACAGACGGTTAGTAATCCTTTTATGGTCTATGGATTAGAGCTGGGGTTGGATCCACAAATGCGGCAATTGGTCCTACCCATGTTGCAAGCTCAGGCCGAACGCTACCATCGCGAAGGGATTTTGACAGCAGCAGGAACCACCTTAACCACCAAAGCCCCCTATGTGATTCACAGCACCTTAATTAATGAGGATCAAAAACCCTGGGCTGCTTCAACCCCAGACAAATCCTTAAAACCTGAGCAACGCATCATTAGTAGTGCAGCAGCCTTTGCCTACTACGCCATTTTTCCTGACAATGACTATGCTCAGGAGCTGTATCAATCTGCTTTGGATTTATACAATCCTATGTTGGGGTTTTATGAAGGCGTAAATGAGCAGAGTGGACTATCTAACCCAGGTTTTAGCGGCTCTACCAATAGTATTGTCTTGCAATCTATCTTGTATCGTTTACGCGATCGTCAACCGCTACTCGTGGCCGATATTTCCAGAAATTCGCCTTGGTGGCAAGCTGTCGCCAATAAAGAGATGGGCACGGGCTTGCCCTTGGACCCTAAACCTAAACTGCAACTCATTTCTGACGCAACGGGCACCTATTGGGATGCTCCTAAAGAAACCTTTTCTAACAACAGTGACTGACCCCTATACTTCAAAGCCCGCGACTCTATAAATACCCTTTCACGCACCACAGATATTTTTTGACCAAACTGAAGTCAGCCAAAAAACGAATATTTTTCGAGATGTTGTGAGAATGAGCCCCCAAGTGTCAATACTCAACTTAACCTCAACATCATCAATGCGGTGATTTTCGAACGTATTCTCTATCAAGCCCAACATCGTCATCAAGCCCAATATCGTCGTCCTTAAGTCAAGCAGTAAGGATTCACAGTCTCATAACTAATGCTGTCCTCATGATTGAAAATACCCCTACCTTCACTGGCAATATCCGTATCCGACTGAAGCATAGAACCCTACTGTTTCGATTCCTGGTTATTGTCAACCTCATCTTTGGGGGCTGGTATTTACAGTGGCGCATCTTCAACTCTGTCAACTTCAATGCATTATGGCTAGCCATTCCCCTGCTACTGGCAGAAATTTATAGCTACATCGGGGGGGCTATGTTCTTTATTGGTCTCTGGCGACCGATTGTTCGCGATGTAAAACCGCTCAGACAAATTCGGCCCGCCTTACCGGAGGCTGAATGGCCTAATGTTGACGTTTTCATCACCTGCTACAACGAACCCGTTGAGATGGTCAGAGAAACGGCTAAAGCAGCCTTAAATTTTGACTATCCTGCCACTAAGCTCAAGGTCTATATCTTAGATGACGGCAATTCTCCTCAAATGCGGCAAATGACGGAGCAATTATGTATTGCTGACTTACAAACGCCGCCACTCCGTGCTGCCGCTGATGCAATCAACTCACAACGCCTTCAAATTCAAGCCCGCTTGCACCACCTTCAATGTTTAATTCCTGAAGTAACTCAAGGTGAAGCAGAATTGAAAGTCCGTTCCTTAACGGTAGAAAGCACAAGGGAGGATACTCAAGTTGCACTGACTTGGTTCGATCAACTGAGACCTACCAACATTAATGACCGATCCTGGGTAGAGCTTAAAACGGTCTTAGGTGAAGGAATAGATAACATTCTTAAGTATGCTCATAAGGATCTTCCCTCTAGCACTCCCATTGACTTAGAGCTGAATGTCCTCAGTAATTGCTTGATCCTTCAACTTTGGGATCGGGGGCCAGGATTAGATAACCCTGACAAACTTTTCACAAGGCTTGAGGATGTGGACCCGATGGCTGAGGGAGGGAAGGGATTTGGCATCATGAATGACCTAACAGATTTCCTAAGCTATAACCCTACACTCGATCAACGCCAGTGCTTGCTGGCCATTAAGCATTTTGAGTCTGAGAGCAAAGGAGGTCCCAATCAAATACAGCACTTAGCAGCTTATTTTCATAGCCTCCAGCAAAGCACCCGCCTCCTCCATCATCAACATAACTCAGCTGCAGATTACTTGAAGGCAGAAATTCACAATCTCAAGCAAACGATTGAACAAAAAGAGCAGGACTTGGTTGACCTAGCCCGTAGCCGGTATATTGCACGCCCCAAGCCAAAAGGCAAACCTCACCATGCAAAAGCGGGCAATATCAACTATGCATTGTTTTCAGGGGAAACAGTGGGCGATTTAATTTTGACCTTGGATGCGGACCATATTCCTAAACCTCATTTTCTCCAGCAAGTTCTCCCTTATTTCTACTCTTATAACCTACAAGCCGGGGCCTACGAAGGTAACGATATTGCCTTTGTCCAAACTCCCCAAGACTTTTACAATCTCCCTCCTGGCGATCCCTTTTGCCATCAAGCCCGCTTATTCTACGGTCCCATTCAACAAGGCAAAGATGGCATGGGCTCGGCCTTTTATACCGGAACAAATGCCATATTGCGCCGGGAAGCTCTTGTAAGTACTGGTCTACAAAATTTTGCGGATGAATATCTAGCGGATCAAAACCGCCTAGAAGAGTTTGAGTTAGTCGGTGGGGTATCGAGTGCCAGTATTACTGAAGATATGAATACGGCCATGCGGCTCCATGCAGCGGGCTGGAAATCAGTTTATCATCATGAAGTTTTAGCCGTAGGCTTAGCCCCTGATGATCTTAGCTCTACCCTGAAACAGCGATTGCGGTGGGCTCAGGGGACCATTCAGGTCCTACTGCGAGAAAATCCGCTCACGAAAAAAGGGCTAAACATTTGGCAGCAACTGCAATATTTTCAGACCATGTATAGTTATTTTTCGGGGTTCTTTACCCTGATTTTTATTGCCTGCCCGATTATCTATTTCTTTACAGGTGCTATTCCAGTGCAAACCTACGGATTAGCTTTTGCCATCCATTTTGTACCTGCCTTTATTCTCAATCGGATTACCTTTATGGCTGCAGCTTGGGGCATTAAGAAGTCAGAGCTGTGGCGAGCAGAACAATTTGCGATCGCATTATTTCCACTCTTTATCAAAGCCGTTTGGAGTGTTTTCACTGGTAGGCCCGTCAAATTTCAAGTCACTCCTAAACAACGTCAATCGGGTATGTACCTTGGCCTTGTTATTCCCCAAATCACTGTTGTCATCCTGACTATATTAGGTATTTCTTGGAGCCTATTTCGCTACGCAATAGGTAGTTTAGAGAATCCTGGACTCCATCTCCTCAATTCTGCCTGGGCCATTTACAATGTCTCTCTAATTTGGGCTCTCATTAAAGCTGCTATTTGGCAACCTCCAACAACAAAATCAACTGCTACTGGGTTGGCTAATACATAGAACCAAGGGTAGTCCTAGTCCTGTAAGGATGCATTGTAGTGGTGGACAAACATCCAAATTGCTCCAAGACGATTGTCGAGTTTCTTGGAGAACGACAGCGTCTTACAAGCTAGATGAGAGACTCTCTGGCGTATCGTACAGTCGAAACGTTCGATGTATGAGATTTTACTGGCCTGTGACACTTCTTTGCAAGATGCAGCCATACGCATCCCAGAAATCGGTATAAGCAATTGCACATTGACGGTATACCCCTGGCAATGAATGCCCTAGCTGACGGACTCCGTACTCAGAGCGTGCCCCCACGTACACACCGACAATCTCACGAGTGGCAATATCCAGCGCCAGCCAGACCCACTGTTTGTTAACTTTATCGTTCACAAACGACCCCATCTCATCACATTGGAGGATTAATTGGCCTTTGTTGTGAAGAGACAGTCACGGTTTGGGGCACGGTTGCATATTTTTGATTCACATACTCTTGTAGCCAGCTTTCTGACATATCGCACACTCTGGCAATTCCCACTAACGGTATTTTCTCCAGCAACAGCTTATTAATGAAGTCCTTGGTGTTTGGGTCGATGCGCTTTTGCTGAGGGGCTTCGACAAACTGACGACCACAGTCTCTGCACTTATAATTTTGTTTGCCATTATGGATGCAACCATTTTTGATACCAATAAGTCTCCAAGAGTGTAATTTTGATTAGTGACTAAAGTAGGCTAGGAGAGGATTTCACAGATTTGAAAATTACGCTTGCAGGCACAG
>JANQPU010000011.1 GCA_028285315.1 Acaryochloris sp. IP29b_bin.176 | reverse complement strand
TGTGCCTGCAAGCGTAATTTTCAAATCTGTGAAATCCTCTCCTAGCCTACTTTAGTCACTAATCAAAATTACACTCTTGGAGACTTATTGGTATCAGACCGTCGCCAAAACAATTTCCCACCAGTTGGGGTTAACGGACTATCGGGCTGACCTATTACCGGAAGATAAGGTCACGGCCCTAGAGGAATTCTGGCAGCAGGTCCATCAAGTCCATCACAAGGTTGCATTTGTCAGTGATGGCATTAATGATGCTCCTGCGATCGCACGCGCCGATGGTGGTATTGCCATGGGTGGAATTGGCTCAGATGCAGCCATTGAAACCGCAGATGTGGTGATTATGGCAAATACACCTACTAAAGTGACAGAAGCGATCCAAATTGCCCATAAAGCCCGCCGCATTGTCTGGCAAAACATTGGTGTTGCTTTGGGGGTAAAAGGTCTATTTCTGCTCCTCGGTACGATGGGTATCGCTACGCTTTGGGAAGCTGTGTTTGCCGATGTCGGTGTTGCTTTGTTGGCGATTCTCAATGCAGGAAGAGTCTTGAAGTAGTCATATCTAGAGAAATCGATAGCAAAAGCCTTATCTCGTTTGTTACGAAGCAGACATATCAAGAAAGAGTGCTCCGGCGATTTTGGCTGGGTACAGTATCGCTTGAGAGATTAGGGCTTCTGCATCAAGATGGAATTGTAGCAATCACATTATCTCTGTTTACGGCCGACGCATCAGTAGGCGAATCATTATCGCTTAATTAAAGTCACTACCAAAACGAAATTTTCCGATAACCTTTGCTTCTAGGAGATTTCTTCAAAAAGCTGGTGACAAGACTCGAACTTGCGACCGGCTGATTACAAAGATAAAGCTCAAAAGTTGTAATGCTTTCGGAGAAATGGTTTTAGGTGATAGCAGAAAGACTGTACTAAAATCTGTACTATTTAACTGCTGCCTGATGGAGTCAGGCTGGTCAAGCACTGTACTAAATTAGAGCAGCTACATTTTACTCATCTACTCTAGTTTAAGCTGAACTTCGCTGAATTATTCGTTAGGGTAGTGAACCCCGGATGGGCAAATAGAGGGAACTCATGGGCAATCTATGGTTGCTCAGTCAAAATCGTCTTAAGAAGAGATACTAAGAAATAGAAGATTATACTTAGCAGCAATACCATCTAGAGCAAGTCATCCACTCACCGCTGCTGCCCAACCTGAAACTTTGTCTAGATGGTGTTCTACCCCGAGCGTGATAGCTATGAAAGCGATTGAAACTACAGCAACCATTAATGACCAAGGGCAACTCGCCCTTGATCAGCCCCTTGAACTAGCTCAACGTCGTCGGGTTAGAGTCATTGTCCTTATCTCAGAAGAAGACGAGCCGGATCCTGACGACACCCCAAACTCAGTTGTCCTTGACAGTCTCCGTCAGGGACTGCACGAAGCACTCACTGGCCAAACCATCCCTCTCTCGCAAATGTGGGATGGCATTGATGCCGAATAACGCATCAGATATTGAAGTTGCGCTAACCCACCGCTTTCAAAGGGATCTCCGCACCCTCGCTAAGCGCTATCGTCGCATTCGCTCCGATATGGAACCCCTAATTGAGCAACTGCAGGCTGGCGAGCTTCCAGGAGATCAGATTACAGGCATAGAATACACACTCTTCAAAGTTCGCCTCAAAAATAGTGATATTCAAAAGGGCAAGAGTGCGGGCTATCGGGTTATTTACTACCTCAAAACTCAAGCTCGGATCATCTTGGTAACCACCTATTCAAAGTCAGATCGAGCTGACATTGACAACCAAACCTTGCGAGAAGCGATCGCACAATTTGAGCAAGACCGTTAAAAGCATCGAGCAAAATAGTACAAATAAACTATAATCAACGGTGGTGTGTCTCAAGGATGGACCATTACTTTTTGATTCATTTATCCAATCACCGATGAACCATTCATCTGTGTTGTATTCCCGCAGAGATGCTGTAGAGCTGTTGTCTG
>JANQPU010000010.1 GCA_028285315.1 Acaryochloris sp. IP29b_bin.176 | reverse complement strand
TGTTTCTCGTCCTTCTGAGCGCCTTTATAACGCTCTCAGCATGGGTAACGTTGAAACCGTACTATCCAGTTCTGTTGCATTTGTAGCGGCGGCTGCTTTTGTCATGGTTGGAACCATGTGGTATGGAAGCGCGACTACTCCCATCGAGCTTTTCGGTCCTACTCGTTATCAGTGGGACAGTGGTTACTTCCAGCAAGAAATCCAGCGCCGGGTGCAGTCTGGACAAACTTGGGAGCAAATCCCTGAAAAGCTGGTTTTCTACGATTACATTGGTAACAGCCCCGCTAAAGGTGGTTTGTTCCGTACTGGTTCTATGAATAGCGGTGACGGTATTGCTCAGGCTTGGGAAGGCCATCCTACTTTCAAGGATTCTGAAGATCGCGAGTTGTTCGTGCGACGTATGCCTAATTTCTTTGAAACCTTCCCTGTTGTCTTAACTGATAAAGATGGCGTTGTCCGTGCTGATATTCCTTTCCGTCGGGCTGAATCTCGATACAGTTTTGAACAGAAGGGCGTAACGGTTTCCTTTGAAGGTGGAACGTTGAACGGTCAAACCTTCACGGATGCTCCCACTGTTAAGAAGTATGCTCGTAAAGCCCAGCTAGGTGAACCTTTCGAGTTCGATCGCGAAACGCTTGGTTCTGATGGTGTTTTCCGAACTAGCACTCGCGGTTGGTTTGCGTTTAGCCACTCCTGCTATGCGCTACTCTTCTTCTTTGGTCACTGGTGGCATGGTGCCCGTACCATCTTCAAGGATGTTTTCCAGGGTGTTGATCCTAATCTGCCTGAAGAGCAGGTGGAATGGGGTGTATTCCAGAAAGTTGGGGACACAACTACCCGTATTTAAGCTGTCCTTCGCTTACTTAGGATATGCAGTTCTAGGATGTTACCTTTGTGCATTAACTAGATGAAATGAAGGCTACTTAACGCTTCTAAATCTTGTCAAGGTTAGAATGTGTAAGGTAGCCTTCCAAGCTTTTTCTGAAATTTCTTTCTGTTATTGAGGGTTGACTCTTATGGATGTTATTGCTTACGTATTCATTCTTGCTTGCTTAATTGGATTATTTTTCTTTGCAATCTTTTTCCGCGAGAAGCCCACTCGTGTCTAATGAATTGCGCTTTTCTGCTTGCTAGCTAAGCTTTTACAATAGCTGGCAAAAAAGTTCAAATCGAACAGCTGCTTTCTCTGGGAAGCAGCTTTTTTGCGAATAGGGCTTGCTTTATTCAGGAATCAGTCCTTTAGGAGGTGTGATTTCTATTCTTTTAGCTGCTATATCGACGATGGGGACGATAGCTGGGACAAAAGGAATCAGTACTGTCTCGGTAGTATTAGCCAGTTGGACTTCTAGCAGATCGTTGCCTGCACTGGCAATACTGATGACGGAACCAATTACTGTTTGCGTTTGGTGGTCAATAACCGTTAGATCTATCAGATCTAATAAATAATATTCGCCATCTGTCAAAGTGGGACGATCGTTACTATGAACTAGGAGTTTAGATCCTTTTAAGGCTTCGGATTGATCTCGAAAGTTGACATTTGCTAATTTAACTACGTAAATTCCTTTGCGCTCAATAAAACGTCCTTTGAGAAGCTGAATCTTTTCAGGATTGGAAGGCCGTGTAGGAATACATAGCCAACGCAGCCCAGGTTTAGTGAACCGCTCAGGGAAGTCCGAGTCTGGGAAAACTTTAACCTCTCCATTTAATCCATGCGCACCAATGATAGTGCCGATTTCTAACCACTCTTCTTCTAAAGGATTGGTGTCGGCTTGCAGATTTGTAGAGGGAACGTTATTCACGGATATATCCTCTTAGCTGAAACTGGCTGGAACATCCGCATTTTTGTTCTGATACACTTGTTTGACAACTTGTGCGAGTCGCTGCATTGCGATCATGATTTCTTCATTAGTCGCCGTCAGGCTAATGCGAAGACATTGATGTTTGTGGGACCAGTCACTGTCTAGGCCAGGGAAGAAGGAATGGCCAGGGACAACGATAACCCCCGCTTGTTTAAGCTGTTGGTAGAGTTGCCAGTCTGAAATTGGTAATTCGTTGAGCCATAGCCAGGCAAAAATGGCACCTTCGCCCAGATGCAGGAACCAAGGTAGCGTCGAGGGCATGTGTTGATCGAGGAAGGATTGTAACAGTGCCAGTTTGGCTTGGTAGTAAGGGCGGATCACCTGGGTTGAGAGATTGGCTAGGGCACCGGATTGAATAGCTTGGGCTGCGATCGCTTGCCCGTATCGTCCAGAATGAATACAGACATTAGTTTGGAAGGCTTCTAAGGTCTGAATGATACGCTCATCACCAATCGCAATACCGACCCGCTCGCCTGGTAATCCAGCTTTAGATAAGCTCATGCAATGGACTACATTATTTCCGAGGATGGGCGCTATCTCGGTGTAGTTTAAGCTGGGGTAGGGAGGGCCATAGGCGGAATCTATGAATACTGGGATATCAAAAGGGGCAGCAAGATCAGCAATCTGTTTGACGTCGGCCTCACTAAGAACATTGCCCGTCGGGTTACAGGGCCGAGAAAAAATGATGCAGCCTGTCGTTTCATCAAAGTGAAGCTGATCAAAGTCCGGTCTATACTTAAACCGATGGGCCAATTCATCAATCTCTAAGGTGGGTTGATAAGCTTTTAAAGCTTCCGGGGTCAGGCAAATTCCGCCATATCCGGTATAGTCAGGGGAAAGGGGCAACACAATATTCTTTAGCTTGCCAGTGGTTGTTAAACCTCCGAACGCATTAGCCGCGAGGAAATATAGAGCTTGACTTCCTGGCGTAATCAGGATTTGGCGATCGCTGAGGGTGAAGCCATAGCGGTGATTAAAATCTTGTTGAATCGCTTCTACTAAGGGCTGGTAGCCCTGGCTAGTGCCATATCGACAGACCACTTCACCATAATCAGGGCTTTTTAACAATTGAGCAGTGCAATCCCGCCACAGTTGTTCGACTTCTGGCAAGATAACAGGGTTGCCTGCACTCAAATTAATAAACGATTCATCAGGATTGGCTCTTAATGTTTCAATGATGTCTTTCATAATGGCGCGAACACCCGTTAAAGCAGACATCTGATTGCCAATTTGAGAAAGGGTTACAGGCATTGATCCCTCGCCAATTCAGAAGATTTATTCACTCACCTCCAAGGTTAGGACTCAGCAATGAAGGCAGGGTGGGTCCCAATATCTTAAGAGCTGTGGGTTGTACTGACAATCCCTAGAGAGGCTAGGTCCGATTGGAGGCTACCAACGAGGAACTAATACAATTCTTAAGAACGCTAGATAACTCGAAAATTATCGGGACAATAAAGGTGGGGCAGCTATTGAGTGAATTGCTATGGCATATGTATGTGATCTGGGTGCAGGCTATCAGGTCTATTTAGATAATCAGGGAACCCAAACAACTATTACCACCAGTTGTCATTCACTAGGACAGCAGCAGCAGGCGAGTAGCAGCCTCTCAACGGGCGTATGGACGGCTATACCTGAAGCGTATCAAACTCCCTCAGGAACCGTGTTGAAGATCTCTACGGCACAGGGAGCATATTTTGTCCATGTCCAGGGAAATAGTGTAAGTACGATGGCTCAAGCGCCGGCTTTAGGCACGGCACAACAAATGCAGGTGCAGCAAACTGCGGGTATGCCGAGTCTGGCCATGCCATCTATGCAACCGATGCAACCGATGCAATCCCCAGCTATGCAACCAATGGAGCCGATGCAGCCCATGACGATGGGAAATATGCAGATGTCCATGAATCCTATGGAGATGCGCATGGGGGATATGGAGATGCGCATGGGATCGTCTACTGATGCGGCCTCCTCTACTAAGAGGCAACGGTTTTGTAGTCAATGTGGCGCAAGGATTGATCCAAGCGATCGCTTTTGCGCGAGTTGTGGACATGCTCTCACTTGAGTCTATTGTTCTAGGTATGCTCTTTAACAGTAGTGGGCAATATTGTCTTGGATAGGTCTATTACGCCTTTTTCTGAGGCCACCTGGCATTGCATCCATAGGCTAGGCCAACAGGTTGATACAGCACTAGAGGCGGCTGATGTGGGTTTGATGATGGGGGGAGAACCCACCTTTGTATCCGACGATGATTTTGAATCCCCTCAGTGGCGGACTGAAGCCTTGGGGGCAGAGAAATACCATCAAGCTGTGAAACTTCTGGGTCGGTTGGAGCTGTGCTTTGCCCCAAGGGGGAGTTTGTTGCAATATGGATTGGGCAAACAATATCCAGGAGAGCCAGGACCCCGTTGGGCTTTAGGATGCTATTGGCGAAAGGATCATCATCCTCTATGGCATGATCTTTCTCTGAGAGCTGCAGAGGGACAGACTTATGGGCATAATCGAGCCACTGCAGAGCAATTTACACGGATCTTGGTCCGCCAGCTCGGTGTGAGTGCCGATGGGATTCATTGGGCAGAAGATAGCCACACTAAAGACTGGGCAGGGTATGTTATCCCCCTCTTACCCATCCAAATTCATGATCAACTGCGCTGGAGTACTTGTCGTTGGGATTTAGGCGATGAGCTGAAAAGCTTACCCCTCATTCCTAGTGAAGCCCAAATTGGTTTGCGGTTGCCTTTGGATGCGATCGCAATCCCAGAATCCTTAATCCCAGAAGCCATCGTTCCGCTAAACAGCCCTCCAACAGTAACGGAGGGGACTCCTTTAGAGATGCCGACTAATTCTATTCGGGTGGCACTGGGAATAGAAACCCGAGCTGGCACTCTGCGGGTCTTTGTGCCGCCTCTCTCGTCGGCCAGAAGCTTTGTGGATCTGATTTCTGCTATTGAAGCCACCGCCCAGGAAACGCAAATTCCCGTCCTCATTGAAGGCTATCCGCCTCCTACCCATAGCGGCATGGGTGGGTTCCAGATCACCCCTGACCCAGGCGTGATTGAGGTCAATATTCATCCGGTTGCAGCCTGGTCAGAACTGGTGGATCAAACTCGGCTGATCTATGAAGAAGCTCAGCAATGTCACTTAGGGGCTGAAAAATATACCTGGCTGGGGCGTCGGGTCAGCACAGGGGGTGGAGCCCATATTACGATTGGCGGCCAAACACCAGATGGCAGTCCGTTGTTACGACGGCCTGACCTTTTGCGGAGTTTGATGAGTTATTGGCAAAACCATCCTAGTTTGTCCTACTTATTCTCTGGTTTGTTTGTGGGTATGACGAGTCAAGCGCCTCGTCTGGATGAGACTCGCCCCGGAACGCTGTATGAGTTAGACAATGCCTTTCAGGTCTTACAACCAGGATGTGACATAAAGCCAGAACTGCTGGATGCCCTGCTGGGGAATCTACTGGTAGATATAACGGGGAATACCCATCGCACTGCCCTCTGTATTGATAAGCTCTACCCCGTCAGTGCTCCCCGATTGCAATGGGGGCTTCTAGAATTCCGGGGGTTTGCCATGCCTCCTAATGCGCCGATGCGGCTGTTGCAGCTTTTGTTGGTACGGGCTTTAGTGGCTTGGTTTTGGCAACAGCCCTATACTGAACCTCTCAGAGGCTGGGGAACGATGCTAGAGGATCGGTTTTTTCTACCCCATTATCTGTACCAAGATTTGCATAAGGTGTTGACTGATCTCGGCCAGGCTGGATACCCATTTGAGCTGGATTGGTTTGACCCGTTTCTGGAATTTCGGTTTCCCACGATTGGCGTAGCTGAGATGTCATCCTCTTCGGCCCAGCCGATGCAACTCGAACTTCGTCATGCCATTGAACCTTGGCCTGTGGTGAGCAGTGCAGATAGTGGTTCATCCCGATTAGTGGATTCCTCAACAGAGCGCCTCCAGGTGACCTTGAAAGGGGTGGATCCAGAGCATCCTGCCACCGTGGTTTGTAATCACTGTCAAGTTCCCCTGATGCCGACCAATCAACCAGGGGAATGGGTGGGAGCAGTTCGGTTTCGAACCTATCAAAGGACAACCCTTGCCCATCCACTTTTGGATCCTCACCCATCCTTAGTGTTTGAGGTCGTTGATGCAACGGGGCGATCGCAAGGCGGATGCACCTATTACACGAGTCCTCCAGAGGGGCAACTCTATGAGGGTTTACCCAAATCGTCTAAAGAAGCGGCTCAGCGACGAGCGGCACAATTTCGCCTTCACAGTCCCACTGGGGAGAAAATCTCCTACAGAACCGTTCCTATCCATCCTGATTATCCCCATACCCTTGACTTAAGGCGTGTCGGGGCCACCGCTAAGGTCTGCTAGCAGCCATAAGTTGCTCTATTAAACGTTTCACAGACGTGACATCCTGCTGATGCTGACCTCACCAACTCAAAATCAGAGGCAAGTCTGGCAGGAAGTTGATTTGTTGATCGTTCTGCTCGTGATCAAATCCCAACGTGATACCAATAAGTCTCCAAGAGTGTAATTTTGATTAGTGACTAAAGTAGGCTAGGAGGGGATTTCACAGATTTGAGAATTACGCTTGCAGGCACAGTTTGGTATGACAACATGGGCTGAACCGGAGCAGACTTGAGCGAGATTGGTCTTGAGGATGGCTTGTAGAGCAGAAGAAGGGCTGGTTGCTACGGGGCTCACAAATTCAACGCGGGTGATTTCACGAAAACCAATGGGATGATTCAAGGGCTGGGCACGATTAGCAGAGAAGGAGTCTGGCCGTTGTCCCATCGGGTTTTGAAAGAGCATCGGCTCAGTCAAACTCTCACTGTTGTTGCCGACGGGGTAGGACAGGGAGGGGGGTAAATAGGGCGGACGATAGGGCCAACTGGGAAAAGGCGCTTCTAATACCAATAAGTCTCCAAGAGTGTAATTTTGATTAGTGACTAAAGTAGGCTAGGAGAGGATTTCACAGATTTGAAAATTACGCTTGCAGGCACAG
>JANQPU010000008.1 GCA_028285315.1 Acaryochloris sp. IP29b_bin.176 | reverse complement strand
ATGCTCTTTCCCAAAAGGTAGTGGCTTCACTCACGGGATATTCTTATATCTTGGATGCTTTAGCTATGCAGGTCACCTAATAGGTGAATTGGTATTACCCCTTATGACTGACAGGTTTTGATACCCAGCAAGCCATAGAGAGGGCAAACGCCGACAATGGCAGTGAGCGCTGGGATAACAGAGAAGATCACTAAGCCAACTCCCAGCGCTGTACCGCCATAAACCCCAAGCCCCAGATAGAGCAAAAGCCCTCCTAAGCTCAGGCGTAACAGACGGTCAATAATTCCAACATTCGTAGACATGGTTACTTCCTCCTAGGTGTGTAGATCGAGGAATTGATTCAAATTTCATATTCACAACTATATAACTAATTAAAGATTAAAACAACAGGGTATTTTTATGTGATGTTAAGGGATAAAGATATTACTGTGAATCAGATAAATGTATGCTGGGAGTGTATTTGAGCGTTACCCACGCTAGGAATAAACTTAGTGCATGGTTTGTAGAACTATGGGCATAAACCATCAGCCTGTGTCTAAGTTTTTCTATTAATCAGCATTCCAGCTCTACTGCAATACCAAAAAGCCACCTGAAGAAAGGCTCATTCTATAGCTGTACTGCAGCCAGTAAATAGTATAGCTATTTAGTTATTTATATGAATCTATCTTTGGATTGAATACAAAATAGGAAAGCGAATCTAGAACAATATCATTGCCTGCTGATAGCTCTAGCCCATCCTATTTAAATCAGAGACAGGAAGTTGTATTCAATATGTGCAGTCACATCTAAGTTCGAGTAAGGTTGGCTCTAAGACTAGGATTGAAGACAAATCTAAAATTAGTTGACTATATCATTAGTTAGTTATATAGTGCATAAAGCTCAAGATAAAATTTGTAGCTGGCTCATAAATGTAACTAAAAGTTTTTAAGACCCATCCTTTCGGGAGAAATAAATATGGCCCATATTGTTGTCATTGGCGCTGGGCTGGCTGGGTTGCCGACTGCTTATGAATTGAGGCATCTGTTACCCCGCCAACACAAAATTACACTCCTTTCCAATACGCCCAAATTCACCTTTCTTCCTTCCCTACCGTGGGTGATGCCTTCGGATTCTACGCTTCCTCGCTCACAGTGAAGCTGCCCTACTCTGCGGCGAAGTCCTTCTGGGATTACGCTAGACAGGTTCACGCGATAATCTCAAATGAGCTGGCCAGAACCAACCTCTTCAGGATGCTCTCTGCGGAACGGGTCACCCTACGCTCCTGGGTTCGCTTTACTTCAGTAAGTACAGCCTCCTGGATGAAGCAATGCCGAAGATGCTTCTGCGTAAGATGGGTTGGCACAAAGTCACCTACGGCTATGCGATTACCAATGTCGGTCGATTCGACATCCCGACAGTCTACGGCCCCCTTAAACTTGAAGCCGTCTATGGCCCTTCGGTCTACTCCGATGTTGATGAGAAAGTCGTAGGCGCGATCACTGTGGGGGGAAGGCTGTCATGCATTCTGACCTGCAATGAATCCGTTGTGGGTGATGGCACCAAGCTTCGGGATGCTGCTATGGCGCATCTGGAAGGGGCTGTCAAACCTAGCACATAACAATTCATTTATGAAATTTGTAGATGAAGTTGACTGAAAACTATAGGTGAAAAATGAAAAAAGCTAAGTTTAAAATTGGACGTACCTCAAACAATCTGCGCACATTCAAAAATGCCGAGATGGATTGGTTCTTCAAACGAACTTTAGAGTATACCAATTCTGGTGGCGCGGATATCGGAGATTGTTTGAGCGTAGTTGATAGCATCAAAGAGCGCGATATTGAAACCTGGATTGATGCATGGGAAGAGTTGGGCACCAGAGTTGAAAAAGATGCGAAAGACTCGCTAAAAAGGGATCATAAAATCAGTTCGCGTGATGCGTATTTGCGTGCTTCAAATTATTACAGAGCTGCGGAATATGCTGCAGTTCCAACCCACCCCAGGTTTCATGACTTATGGAAACGAAGCCGTGACTGTTTTCATAAGGCCAGTTCGTTATTTGAGCCAGCAATTCAGATTATTGATGTGCCATTTGAGGGTAAGAAATTGCCAGCCTATTTCTGGACTCCCAATGATTCCGGGGAAAAACGTCCTACGATGTTTTCAGTTGGCGGAAATGATTCAAGCGGAGAAGAAGTATGGTTTTGGGGCGCGCAAGCGGCAATCGATCGCGGCTATAATTTTTTTACGTTTGAGTTTCCGGGACATCGTGGCACAGTTCACTTGTATCCTGATTGCGTAAAACGACATGATATGGAGGTACCGTTTTCGGCAGCATTTGATGTGCTTGAAAAACTGCCAGGAGTTGACGAGCGGATTGCTTTATCTGGATATAGTTTTGGTGGATACGTTGTATCGAGGGTAGCCATTTTTGAAGAAAGAGTAAAAGCCCTAATCCCAAGTACGCCGCTGATTGATGTGATTGGGGCACAAAAAGTCATGCTAGAAAAAAACAAGATTCCACTGCGTATTTTGGCATGGCTAACGGAGCTAAAAATGAAAAGATCGCCATTGATGAAATCGATGATGTACCTGGCAATGTGGAACAGTGGACACGGACAAGAATATTCGGCACGAGCCGTGATTGACGCAATGCTTGCAGAAAATCCCAACAAATGGTGCTTAAGAGACAAAATGCATGAAATCACTTGTCCAACTTTAGCGCTTGCCGGAGAAAATGAAGGGAAGCTACTGCTCGACCAAACCCGTGAATTTTATGAATCGATTTCTTCAAAAAAGAAGGATCTGTACATTTTTTCTCTGAAAAATGACGGTTCTGACGATCACTGCCAGCTTGATAACCGAACGAGTGCCAATCGGGTGATATTTGATTGGTTGGATGAAGTTTTCAAAAGGAATTGAGCAATGAACATCGTACTAGTGCAGGGCGGCAGAAATAACCCAGTGTGAAACTTGTAAGTGAAGTTGACTGAACACTTGAGGTGAAAAAATGAACATTAGATCTACGCTATTCAAAACATTTGCAAAATCGTCTCCACGGCTTCGAGGTTTTACAAAACATTTTTATTTTGGACATCCATTTCTGGATGCTTGGTTTGCATGGTTTCCCCTGAATCAAATTGAATATGGTGGAGCAGCTGTAGGTGAAATTTATAATGCTGCGTCACGAATTGATGAAAGCAAATCAGCTATCAGTTGGGTTACAGAATGGTCAGCAGAAGGTGAAAGGTTAAAAACACATGCTGAGACATTGCTAAAACGAAATCATGATTTTAGTGCAGCCAATGCATTCCTAAGAGCTTATACCTACTATAGGACTGCTCATCTAGCAACTGAGCCAGGTAATACAAACAAGGAGATGCATAAAACCTATGAGGATCTATCCTATTGTTTTGACCGCTTTATAGAACTCTCAAAAGCACCAATAGAAAAAATAAAAGTGCCTTTAAAGAGAACTATGAAAGCTACCGACCAAGAAATGCACGGTTATTTCTTGAAATCAAAAAATAACAATACACAAGAACCCGCATCAACAATTATCTGGTTAAATGGAGCTGAATCTATTGCTGAAGATGTTTACTGGTGGTGTGGTGCTGAAGGGATAGAACGAGGATACAATGTCTTTGTTGTTGATAATCCAGGAGATACTGCGACAAAAATATATAACGAAAACATAGTAAATAAAGGCGCAGGAGATGACACACTAATTTCTCAAATGGACTATTTGCTTACTCGTCATGATGTTGATCCCAAAAATATCTTTGTTTATGGAATCAGTATGGGCGGATATAGAGCAAGTCGATTTGGTCAGATTGATAATAGGATGAGAGCAATTGTTGCAAATGCTTCAATGCTAAATGTATCAAAAGTGCTTGACGATTGTAGAAAGGTTTACAAAGCACCCAAAGATGCACAGGGTTGGGGAAGGCGTATGTGTTGGCAATACGGAATTGACTATAGCAACCTAAAACAAGGTTTGGAAGAATTGGTTGATGATGTATGGGGAAAATTTGTAGTCAATCCTGAAGAAATCAAAGTACCGTTCCTGGTTATGGCAGGAGAAAACGAATTGGGAAAAGAAGGGATCAGGCAAGCTCATGAATTCTATGATCGACTAGGAAGCAAAACAAAAACAAAAAGAATAGTCACTGAATATGAATGTGGAGAAGCGCATTGTCAACTAAATAATTTCCCTTTGGCAAGGCAAATTGTGTTTGATTGGATTGACGATATTCGTAAATACCAGTAAGGCTTCTGCGAAGATGAAGAATATAAAGTTCTATTTGGGTATAGGGACTTTATTCACACATGAATTGGATGCTATGCCAAACCACGAATGGCGGATATTACCCTTGACGGCATGGTTCAACTTCCAAGAGGCTAGGGTAACACTTCTATAGCGAGTTAAATCGCCAAAGTTCATGCCTGACAATAGTTTCAGGCTTTTTACTTAAATTAAAAGTATTATCCTGCTTTAACCATGCCTATTTACGCTTTCGCTCTAATTCGCACCAGGAAAGTAAGAATTGCGCATAAAACCACTGTTCCTGGGTTGCATAGGTAGCCGAGTGCTGGTCATTGAAACGCCAGCCCCGACACAATGGTAAACACACCCACCAGCAAAGGTATCCCCTCAATTCCATGCAAAATGATTGCAAACCAAATGCTGCGGAAGTGCCGGGATGGCAGACTCCATGACAATCCGCCTATTATGAACCCCAACATCTGCAGGGGCCTGTGCAGATGGTAAAGTGCAAAAAGTGCGGAATTGGCAATCCAGTCCCATTTGCCAAACACACCGTGCATCTTAGGCAACAATATCCCACGAAACAGCAACTCTTCACCAAGGAAATAGTTGAAGACACAATTAACCATCGCCACGGCCATCAACCACCACGCACCAACGAACTGCTCGGTAGAAAGATCTGCAAGATCCAGTTCGGGCAGCGATTCTAATATCGGCAACGGGATGAGTATCAGCCGTCCGATGATATCGACAACAGGTGTTTGTTCAATCACGACATAGAATGCAAAGGCTGGGAGCAACCACCAGAAATACTTAAAGCGGGTCTTCCCTGTTTTTGGATCACGCGGTTTCTTTAACCAAATGCGATTGCAAATTGCACTCCAGGTGAAAGCATCCAATTCGCGGTACAGCAACCAGACTGATAGGATGAATTGCCAAATCATACCCGCTATCATAAAGAGCCAGATGGCAACCAACGGGTTCACTGTTGATCTAGAAGCAATGGTCGGGGCAATCCAGAACGCCATGATCGGCATCGGTATTGCGGCTGCTGCCCAAATCGTCAGAATTTTGACGAGGCTATATTGGCGGTCATGGTTAGTCTCAATATTAGTCATGGTTAGTGTTGTTGTTCAAAAAGTCTGAGTTAAGCGGAAGTAGGGGAGTGATCAAAACCGGGGGAAACCTTGCCGTACCGAATGTAAAACAACACACATCTGGCATCAATACAGTCTGCAGTATGGAATCACAAAACCCTGTATGGTGTCTGAAGATCGTTGGTTAGATGATTTCTTGATTGATTCAGGCATTTAGGAAACTGAAAATCTCACCCTACATGACTTCCCCCGTTTTTGATCACTCTCCGTCAAGTTTCTGCTACCGCTTAGCGATATTCCAATGCTTGCGTAGGGTAGCGTTCGCTACGGTCGATCTGGCCAAAATTTGATGTTCAAGTATACGCTGGGTATTCCATCGTCACAGGCACCTCCCGATCTGAAAACGCCTTGACTTACTGATTCCGAACGGCTTCAGGGCTCGAACCTGTGGATAACCTGACCGATAATCTGACTATTGATTTGACCGATAGTCAGATTAGTGCTAAGTTGTATTGAAAACATGAGTTATAGAGGATAAAACATGAGTCAGAGAGGACAAGCTGTATCCTCGTCCCAACACCAACGGGAAATGTTGCTAGAGGCCGCCACCGCTGAGTTCGCAGTGAACGGATTCGAGATGACCTCCATCCAGAAAATCGCTTCGGCCGCAGGCGTCAGCAAAGCCAAGGTTTTCTATTACTTCGAGAACAAAGAGGACCTCTACGCTCAAGTACTGGACCAGGCCCTTCGACCCCTCCTTGCGCCTCTCGAGTCCGTTCCGCAGGCGAGTTCGGCCGAGTCGTATTGGACTTCGCTCAAATCGGGACTGAACTTTGCGTTCGAGTTCGGTCGCCGCGACCCATACACTGCCGCGCTCATAAGAGGACTCTATCGCCGGGGCGGGGACTCTGCATCACTTTTACACCTGCTTGACCGCGCCCGTGCTGGGATTGCTAACTGGTTGCGCGATGGCCAACAACTCGGGGCTGTGAGGACAGACCTGCCCGTGCCGATTCTCGCCGAAGTTGTCGTAGGAGCACTCGTCCATGTGGACCGCTGGCTGGCTTCCCATACCGACGCTGATGTTGCAGCCGAGGATCTCCTATCCAGCGCGTCGCTCGCCGCACTTGCGCGAGACGCCCTCCAACAACGTACACCTTCGGAGTGCGAGGCCGAGGTCTCCTACGCTGCCGAGAATGTCCCCCGCGAAACCAATGCCTACCTCGACGTTTCTGCGACGGTGACGCGCCGGGTCACCATGCGAAATGGCCGCCATCGGCATCCCGCGCCCAGCTTCGACTGCGAGGGCTTCGAACTCATTGCTGCACCGACGGTGTTCACCCAACCTCCTGACGACAGTGAAACAAGAGCGACCTATGGCGAGATCGAAGTGGCGCTCAAGGAACGCCTTGGAGCCTCCTTCGCGCGGGTATTCGATCACACGGTGCGGCACACGGAACGCACTCCGGGGCGACGTCCCCCCATTCGAATCACCCACGCGGATTACGGGCGCGGAGCAGGCGTTCGCAGGTTTCGGGAATTGCTTTCACATGACGAGGCTGAACGATGGGCAGGCTCCCGCATCGTCGTGGCCAATCTCTGGCAATCGGTGGCTGGGGTCGTGCATTCCACACCTCTGGCATTCGTGGACATAAACTCTGTTCGCGAAGAGGACTTCATTCCAGTAACGGTTCACTACGCTGACCGAGACGGTGAGATCGGCTACTATCGGCCCAACGAAGACCATCGCTGGTACTGGTTTCCTTTCATGCGTCCCTCCGAGTCGGTGTTGTTCAAAACCTTCGACGAACTACCGGGCGAGCATCACTGGTCGTGTCCCCACGCCGCCTTCACGGCCCCAAACTCTCCTAAGGAACTCGCGGGGCGACGAACGAGCATCGAGTTCCGAATCTTGCTTGCTTTCAAACATGACGAGCGAGGTGCAGCATGAGGCCACTCAAACCATTCGGAGACCGGATCTGGATCTGCGACGGGCCACGTGTGCGGATGATGACGATCCCATTTGCAACGCGCATGACCATCGTCGAACTTGAGGCCGGAAATCTCTGGGTTCATTCGCCGCTTGAGCCCACCCCAGAGGTACAAGAAGCCGTCGAAGCGCTCGGCGAAGTGAAGTTCATCGTTGCGCCGAATAAGATTCACAGCCTTGGAGTCGGGCCGTGGAAGGAGCAATATCCATCGGCGGATGTCTGGGTTTCTCCCCGCTTCCGCGAGCGGCACCCGAGTGCTCCTGTTGACTACGTGATTGGGGCGGATGCGCCGCAGGCGTGGGGCGGTCAGATTGACATACTGTGCTTCGGTGGAAGCAGCTTTCTCGACGAGGTTGTTTTCTACCACAACCGTTCGGGGACGTTGATCCTCACCGATCTCATCCAGCGCCACGATCCGGCTGGAGAATCCTGGTTCTGGCGCTTCGTCAAACGCACTGTGGGCGTGCTTGGCCTGTCGGGCGGGACCGCCAAGGACCTGCTGTGTACCTTCGGTGATCTCGATGCAGCCCGAGCAAGCGCGGAGGCGCTCCTTCGTTGGGACTTCGACCGCGTCGTGATCGCGCACGGCATGTGCATCACCGAAGATGCCTACCGCACCGTCGAGGAAGCCTTCGATTGGGCGCTCAGCACCGATTGATCCTGCTGATAAGTGAGAGACTGAGTTTCTGCCTTTGAGTAGCAATGAAACAGTTACGCACGCTAAGGCTGAAAGCTTTATCTAGAGTAGATTTCAACAGCCGTATTTTTTACTCAAAAAACTCTACCAATCAGACTAAGGTCTAACTGGTACAGAAAAGTAGAACGGTATATCAATGGTTTCACCCCCCTTCTGCCAGAGAGGTTTAATTGGTACAGAAATTTTAAGTGCTTAGCGTACGTTATTGTTCCTATGCTATTCAAACCCCCTCCCCTAAATTAATCCTCAAGGATGATTTCTACCGCTGCAATTGCAACCAGTTTACCTCCAATAATCCACAAAGATATCGGTATCCAAGCTCTGTTTAGTTGCAGTGAAATATAAAATTCAAGGCAAATATCTTATGTTGAAAAACCTTACTAATTTAATCAAAATAATACTAAAAAATAAGAATGCGCTTTTGAAAGTATTGCTACATATCACTTTAAGGCCAGATATCTTATTTTTTAACATGAGATATACACTCCTTTTCGATAGCAATTTAGCCCTACAGCAGGCGTAAACAATAACTTGATTCTTGTCAAAATAATTTTTATATGTCACAACAAATAAAACAGAATGGGATTCAAAAAAATCCCGCAACGATTCACCCAGGTGGCGGTTTTTTCCAGGTAAGAGGAGTAACCAAAACCTATGTCATGGGCGAAGTAACTGTCCAGGCCCTGAAGTCAGTTGATCTAGACCTCAATGAAGGTGAATTTGTTGTCTTATTAGGAGCATCTGGCAGTGGTAAATCCACATTGCTCAATATTTTAGGAGGGCTAGATGTTCCTTCGACGGGGCAAGTCATCTTCCAAGGCCAAGATCTCACTGCTGACAATGATCGGACCCTCACACAGTTTCGCCGCCAGAGCGTGGGGTTTGTATTTCAGTTCTATAATCTTATCCCCAGCCTTACCGCCCGTGAGAACGTAGCATTAGTCACTGATATTGCCCCTCGTTCCATGCATCCTCGGGAAGCTCTTGAACGAGTTCATTTGGGAGATCGCATCAATCACTTCCCTGCCCAACTTTCAGGAGGCGAACAGCAAAGAGTGGCCATCGCCCGTGCGATTGCTAAACGCCCTCAAGTACTCCTTTGCGACGAACCTACTGGAGCCTTAGATTACCAAACTGGCAAACTGGTTTTGGAGACACTGGCTCAAGTTAATCAAGAGTTGGGGACAACAACGGCGGTCATTACCCACAACTCAGGCATTGCAGCAATGGCAGATCGAGTGATCACCATGCGCAGTGGTGCCATTACAACCGATCAGCGGAATGAGCATAAGGTATCTTCCGCTGAGCTGGAGTGGTGATGTGATGCATACCCTGGATAAAAAACTCTTTCGAGATATTCTCCAACTGCGAGGACAGGTTATTGCGATTGCCCTGATTGTTGCCTGTGGTATTGCTTGTCTGGTTACGATGATGAGCGCCTATGATTCGCTACAGCTCTCTCAGCAGACCTACTACGATCGCTACCGCTTTGCTGATGTGTTTGTCTCCCTTAAGCGAGCGCCTAATGCTTTAGCCAATAGGATTGCTGAAATTCCAGGCACCCAGCAGGTGCAGACAAGGGTGGTCGTGGATGTGAACTTAGATGTTCCGGGCTTGGATGAACCGGCAACCGGACGGCTAATTTCTATCCCAGAACAGCAAACCCCTATGCTGAACGATATATTTATTCGTCGAGGGCAGTATATCGAACCGGGGCGACGTGGACAGGTTTTGGTCAGCGAAGCTTTTGCCAAAGCGAACAAACTGGATATTGGCGATAAAATCGGTGCGGTGATCAACGAACGTTGGCAACAGTTGCAGATTGTCGGCATTGCCCTCTCGCCAGAGTATATCTACGAGATTAATGTTGGTGAACTGTTTCCTGATAACCAGCGATTTGGCATCCTTTGGATGAATCAGGAAGCGATTTCCACGGCGTTTGATCTGAAGGGAGCTTTTAACGATGTGGCGTTGTCGTTGACGCCGAGTGCAAACCAAGCAGAGGTGCTGTACCAACTGGACCAATTGGTTAAGCCCTACGGCGGTCTTGGGGCTTACGGACGGGACACTCAAGTTTCTCATCAACTTCTCGACAGTGAAATCCAAGGATTGTCTGCCACCGCTATTGTCGTGCCCGCTATCTTTTTGGGCATTGCGGCCTTTTTACTCAATTTGGTACTGGCCCGCCTCGTCAGTACCCAGCGAGAACAAATTGCTGTCCTTAAAGCCTTTGGTTATAGCAACCTCGCGGTAGGGTTCCATTATCTCAAGCTGGTTCTGGTGATCACGCTGGTGGGTGCGGTTGTGGGTGCAGCGGTGGGCACTTGGCTGGGCTTACTGCTCACCCAAGTGTATACCCAGTATTTCCACTTCCCAGTTCTCCAGTACCGAGTCGAGTTGACGCTAATTATGACGGCAGTAGGAGTGAGCGGTACAGCAGCAATTCTAGGTACAGTGGCAGCAGTGCGGCAGGCGGTTTCTCTACCCCCTGCTGAAGCCATGCGTCCTGAACCTCCGGCAACGTTCCGGACTTCCCTCCTGGAACGGTTTGGGTTGCAGCAGTTTCTCTCTCCAGTCAGTCAAATTATTTTGCGAAATCTGGAGCGACGTGGTTTGCAGACAGTATTGGCGATTATAGGCATTTCAGCAGCGGTAGCTATTCTGGTGATTGGTCGTTATTTTGAGGATGCGACCCAGTATATCGTCGAGCTTCAGTTCCGCCAGCTTCAGCGCGAAGATGTCACTTTGGTGTTCAATCAGCCTTTATCTAGCCGTGCCCGTTACGAACTGAACCATCTTCCTGGTGTCTTACAGAGCGAATTCTATCGCTCCGTTCCAGCTCGACTGCGCTTTCAGCAACGAACTTACCTGAGCGGAATTACAGGACTCGAACCCAAAGGAGAGTTACGTCGTCTTCTTGATCAAGACTTACAGCCCATTACACTACCCAATTCAGGTATTATTCTGGCTTCTTCTCTAGCAAACAAAGTGGGTATCTCCATCGGTGATCTCTTGACCTTGGAGGTCTTAGAAGGTGAACGACCTATTCGTGAGGTCGCCGTTGTTGGGGTCGTAGACGAACTCATTGGTCTCGGTGCCTATATGGAGATCCAAGCTCTCAATGAGCTAATGCGTGAGGGACAAACGATTTCAGGCGCATATCTGGCCGTAGACTCGAACTTTCTCGATCAACTTTATGACCAGCTTAAGCAAACCCCGGCAGTAGCCAGTGTCGCCCTGCGAGATCGCCTGATTACCACCTTCAACGAAAACATCACGGGCACCTTTGCTGCCTTCACCGCCGTGCTTCTTATATTTGCAGCTGTCATTGCTTTTGGAGTGGTCTATAACGTCGCCCGCATCGCCTTATCCGAGCGCAGTCGTGAACTCGCTACCCTTCGCATCATTGGCTTTACTCAAGGTGAGATTGCCATGATTTTGCTAGGAGAACAGGCAATCGTCACCATCGTAGCCATACCACTGGGCTGCGGTATGGGCTATGGTCTTGCAGCCCTTATGAGTGCAGCCTACGATAGCGAACTGTATCGCCTCCCTCTAGTGGTCTCACCTTCAAGTTATGTCTACGCCTTCGTTGTTATCACCCTGACGGCATTGGGATCTGGATGGTTGATCCGCCGCCAACTTAATCACTTAGATTTGATTGCGGTTCTTAAGACTCGTGAATAAGGAGGAAAATCCCATGCAGCCCAAACCTCATCGGTCTTTATTAGCTCGGTTACCTCAATTCAAATCCTCAAAGCCTCCTTTGACTACTCAAGAGTCTGACTCTCCTTCATCGTCCACACAAAACTCAAAACCTAAAACGCCTCCACCCTGGAAGCAACTTCCTCGCCGCTTCCCTTACTGGCTTGCTGGATTTGGTGCAATCACTTTAATTGTCTTTGCCTTCCGTCCACAACCTATCCCCGTAGACTTAGGCAAAGTGAAACGAGGAACATTAGAAGTGATGGTGAATGCGGAAGGTAAAACGAGGGTGCGTGATCGCTTTATTGTCACTGCCCCTGTAACGGGCCGTCTAAACCGAATTAAGCTCGATCCTGGTGATCCTATCCAAAAGGGAACAGTGGTGGCTCAGATTGATCCACTCCCTCTCACAACGAAGGTGCGAGAAGCTCAGGCCCGTTTACAAGAACTACAAGCACAGCAGATTGGCGTTGATACCCAACGTCCCAAGACTGCAGCGCTGGCTCAAGCTCAGGCCCAGATCCAAGCTGCGATTGC
>JANQPU010000410.1 GCA_028285315.1 Acaryochloris sp. IP29b_bin.176 | reverse complement strand
TAAATGCCTGTAACCGTTGATTCCTCGTTTCCTCTGGCTAAATGTTGTGATCAGTAGCAACGTAGTATCAGTACTTTCAGGAAAGTTGCACATCGCCTTACGTATACATCCTATAGTCAAGGTAAATTTCCTGTAAAAAGATTGGAGGATTCTGATGCTTGGACATTAAGTCTGGAAAACGCCAATTAATTCTGCAATGTACACCTAGAGTCGAGGGCTTCGGCTTCGCTCAGTCTGGAGGTCTCAACTTCTCTGTTCAGGGTTGGGGGGAATTTTGGAAGACGCTAACTTATCGGCCCAGCGGGTGGTCTCTGGTAACCGATAGCGGGTGGTACAGCTCATCACGTACTCAATGGCACTGCCCAGACTAATTCGATGTCCCAAAGAAATATATAGGGGCTTTGTCTGGGGGCGAGTGCGGAGGACTGCGCCAATCCGTTCGTCTTTATCGATTAAGGGCTGCCAATTCCCTCGGGTTTGGTCAACAGGCTCGTGCTTTCCTACCAAACGTGATTTGGCTACACCAATGGCTGGCAAATCAACCAGCACGCCCAAATGGCAGGCGATGCCAAAACGTCGGGGGTGGGCGAGTCCTTGACCATCACAAAGCAATAGATCCGGGGTGGTTTGAATTTGGGCTAAGGCTGCTAAAACCGTTGGAATTTCGCGAAACGATAATAGGCCAGGAATGTAGGGAAAGGTGGTGGGTTGGCGAGCGATGGTTGTTTCGTGGAGACTTAGCTCAGGCCATGTGAGGACTGCAATGGCTGCGCGAGTGATTTTACCTTGATCTTCAAACCCTACATCAACCCCCGCGACGTAGCGCACCTCATTAAAGTCGTCAGTGGGAATGACCTGGGAACAGAGTTGCTTTTGGAGTTGGATGGCGTCTTGAGCAGTTTGAGGCCAATCCTCAATCTTAGGAATTTGCACTTACCACTTATGCAACCAGTGGGTATCGATAAAGTCCATAACCATTAAGGCCCCCAGCATGCCACCCATAATTCCCAGGATGAACAGTAGGGGGTTGGCAACGGCAATTAGACTGCCTAATGCACACATAACCACCGTCAAGAAGAAAAGAATGATGACCAAGAGTAACGGCCTGAAGAGATCCATATTAAATTCTTATGAGTTATATATCAATTTGTAATGCGATGATTGTTATTGTACTGGATCCGTGCACCTGCCCAATCTAATTTTTCTCGCAGGGTGCGATAGTAGGAATAATTTTCCCGCAATAACATAAACCGAGCCCGGCATTTAGCCATCCAAATATCTACCCGCTGACCCGGCCAAATCGAAGTACAAAGCACCCCATCCATCCATAGCTTGGTCGCTAGCTCTCGATCTGCTAGGGGCCAAATACTCACGCGTGATCCAGGGGGTAACACAATTGGACGGCTGGATAAACTCAACGGACAAATCGGAGTAACAGCAATGGCTTCCATCCCTGGATGTAGAATGGGGCCGCTAGCGGCAACGGTATAGCAGGTTGATCCGGTGGGCGTAGCAACCAATAATCCATCCCCTTGATACTGATCGATGACCTCGCCATCAATTTCCAGCTCCAGAATGGAGGTAATCATGCGATCAGCAGATGCAGGCTTGATACACATTTCATTGAGGGCAATGTAAAACGGTTCCTCATCCGGTGTATCCGTTGGATCAACCTCGCGATCTGCCACGCGTGCCCGCAGCATCATCCGCTGTTGAACGGCATAGCGGTCTTCCAGAATTCTTTGCCAGGCCTGTTCAGTATCTACAAACTGATCTGCGGGTTCAGTTAGGAAGCCTAAATGGCCGCCAATATTGACCGCCAAAATAGGAATCCCATCGGGGGCCAAATGTCGAGCGGCGGCCAAAGCAGTACCATCACCTCCGAGAACGATAGCTAGGTCAATCGGTTGGGTGGCAGAGGCCAAAAAAACTGGATAGGGATTATCTTTCGGACCACTGGGTCCCATCAAAATGTGGCAGTTTTGGGCTTCTAACTGACGAGCACATTTCTCTGCCCATCGTTGGCTGTGGATATCTCCAGCTTTATAGACAATAATCACTTGCTGCAACTGCACTCGCCCTGTCCCCTTTTCTGCTTTGCTCAGGAGTATGTAATCACCGTACCCTTTTCGCCGCGATTTATGAGTGAGGTGCAGATTCGGATACATTAGCAGCCCCAGAAGAGGTGGCTGCAGGGACCATGGCTTTAGGAGCTACTGGGAACTGCATAAAGTTCAGCTTAAACCCCCATAATCGAGGATGGGGACGAAAGACGCGAAAACAGCGTTTGACCCCAGCGGGAAGTTGCTGCCAAGTTTGCACAGTAAATCCCTGCTGCTCATAGAAGGGGACAACCTGAGGTTTACAGGCAAGATAGACATCTTGAGACGATTGCTGGATCAACGTTTGCACAATTTGCGAACCCCAACCCTGATGGCGAAATTGAGATTGGACAAAGACATAGGCTAACTCACTATGATTGGCATAGGTATTCAGCAATGCACAACCCACTAGGGCTTCATCCTGCTCAATTACCTGAAATCGGGACCAGTTAAACAGAGCACCACAAAACCGCATAATCAACTGACCCATCACCATACTGGCAAAGTAAAAAGCCAAACCTACCGTCGCCACGCTGGTCACCACCAAAATGAACTGGACATCGATCATCGTTGTCGACTGTCGCCATTGGATTTGCAACCACAGCGTCAGTCCCAACAGACCCAAGCGGAAAAAGGCATAGCCGAATAGACGCACATCTAACTCAATTCCTTCATCCCAGGTAAATTGCCAAAGCATTTGCTGTATGGCCCACTTATCCTGGGGTTGAGCGGGGCGCAGCACATAAGAAGCAGAAGTTGACATCGGGTGAGAAGCATAGGAAAGGGTCTGTTCCATTCATATCATTTGCCTGCCAGAATCTTCACCCTGATTTAGGCGAGCTGAATCTCTCGAGTGTGATGGCTAGGGAAAGCGTTTGGTATATAAAGCATGATTTGGATCCAACATGTCCTTGGTCTGTTGTTAATCTTGACAGCCAACACCAAAGTATTGAGACCAAAAAGGGGTAATGTCTCCCAATCATCCTGATCAATAGCGTGTTCCATCCGCCTCAATTACCCACTGATGAACTTGTTCTCACGCTGTCAGTGCTTGCGTCTTTAACGAAGGAAGAACCTTTTTTTGACGCTGATGCCATGATAGAACTGGCTTGGGTTACCAGAGATAAAGCCTTCAATGTCAGACTTAGCGCAGGTTCAGATTCGGCCTTGTATATCAGCAGATTATGACGCGATCGCAGCCATCTATAACGAAGCGATCGCAACGGGCAGTATCACTTTCGATACCCGTCCCTTTGCAGCGCAGGATATTCAAGCCTGGATGGATAAATTTTGCGATCGCGAGTGCCTGTTAGTGATTGAGCGTCAGCAGCAGATTCTGGGTTGGGGCATTGTGAAACAATATAGCGATCGCCCTGGGTATCGAGTCTGCTGCGAAACGTCGATTTACCTTACCTTTGCTGAAAAAGGTCAAGGGTTAGGTAAAATGCTGCAAACTGCTCTACTACAAAAAGTAGCTGAGCTAGGCTACCACCATGTAGTCGTGAAAATTGTTGCCACGAATGATGGCAGCATTGCTTTCCACAAACGCTTTGGGTTTGAAATGGTTGGGGTGCAAAAAGAGGTTGGGCATGTTGATGGCCGTTGGCAAGATGTTGCGATCATGCAGCTTATTTTGCCTCAAGTTCCACCCTCTCCAACCTGAGCATAGGCGTTAAGGGAAGAAGAAGCAAAACTTTTAGATCTCAGTTATGCAACCCATCACAACTGTTGAAGCTGCCTTACAGAAGATAGATGAGTTTTCTGGAGAAGCTGCTGAGTTTCAATTACCCATTTCAGAATCACTAATTGATAATATCGGCGTAAATATGGCAATCATCACGGACCGAATTCTAGCCAAAGGATGGACACCTAATAGTTTTCAGCAAGAGGCAGGATATCGTGTCTACTCATATCGCGAGCTAGGTTGATTAGGTTGTGGTGCTGGGAGGGAGACATGGAGACTATACCCCAGCACAGACAAGCTCCATCGCTCTCATCCCCCGTTGATATTCAGGTAGCTTATTGGTAGAGAGTTTC
>JANQPU010000380.1 GCA_028285315.1 Acaryochloris sp. IP29b_bin.176 | reverse complement strand
TGAGTATCCCTGATCGTCATACCCAAGATCTCAAAATGTCTTGATGTCGCTCAACTGTGGACTAGATCTGTAACCCTGAAATGAACAGTGCCGAAAAGCCAGGGTAACAGTCTGATAAAAAGGCTTGCTGAGACTACAGTATCAGATGGCTAAGGTTTTATACTGACAGCAGAAGTGGGAACAGAGACAAAAGTGATGTTTTTGGAGTAATGGGTGATGTTTGAAAGAGGAGCAGGGGGATTGGAGCGACTTTGAAGCTAAGGTTGCAGAGCGACTTCTAGGCTGAGGCAACCCTGTCTCAACGAGGTCAAACCAACAGTAGGATAGGCCAATTTCTCCAACCGATTTTCCTAACACTCTAACAATCTATGAAAGTAGGATGAGAGAACTTGAAGAACAACTCGCACGGGCGAAACTTCTCGCATCGATTACTCAGCACATCCGTGAGTCGCTGGACTTTGATGAGATTTTAACTACAGCTGTTACTGAAGTTCGGCAAGTCCTACAAGCAGATCGGGTCCTCATCTTTCATCTCACCTCACAAGGCTCCGGGGTAGTCATTAAAGAATCTGTTTTGCCAGAATACCCCGTCACCAAAGAAATGCTATTTCTGGATGAATGTTTCCCTGAACAGTGTTATGAGTATTACTGTCAGGGACGCCCCCGTATTGTTTTAGATGTCTGCAAAGATGAGTGGGCCGACTGCCTAGCAGAGTTCATGGAGCAAGTTGGGGTCAAAACGAAAATCGTTGCGCCCATCGTCCAAATGGATGACGATAACTTGCCGAAGGTGTGGGGCCTATTGATTGTCCATAGTTGTGCATACTATCGCCAGTGGCAGTCCAGCGATGCTGAATTAGTTCAGCATATTAGTGATCAGTTGGCCATTGCCCTGAAACAAGCCGACCTCTATTCCCAACTTCAAACCAGTGAGACACATCTGCGCAACGCCTTCGAGACTGCGGTGAATGGGATGGCCATGCTCACTTTGAGCGGGCATTTCATGCAAGTCAACCCAGCTCTATGTCAACTCTTAGGATATTCAAAATCAGAATTACTCCAATTCGCCGTTCAAGATCTTATCCAGCCAGAGGAACTCGACCAGCATCACAATCACATTCAAGACTTAATCGCCGATCGAACATTGAGTCTCCAAATTGAAAGTGAGCTACGCCATAAATCTGGAAAGACTCGTTGGGCGATTTGTAGTGTCTCCGTTGTCCGTGATCCTGAAGGGGAACCCCTGTATTTTGTCGTGCAGGTTCAAGATATTAACGAACGTCATGCCCTAGAGCAATTGAAAAGTGAGTTCATCTCCAGCGTCAGCCATGAGTTGCGTACCCCACTCACCTCTATTCGAGGCTCGTTAGGGCTCTTAGCATCGGGGGTTCTTGATCATCAGCCGGAAAAACATAAACGGCTAATTGAGATCGCTGCCATCGAATCAGAGCGTCTGGTTCGTCTGGTCGATGACCTCTTAGATCTAGAACGCCTGCAATCCCAGCAAGTCACGTTGCATCCTGAGTGGTTTAGTGCGATGTCTCTCATACAGCAAGTTGTGGAAAACCTGCGTCCGACTGCAGATAGCAATAACGTCCATCTTGATATTGAACCGACTTCTGTCCAAGTTTGGGCAGACTCGGATCGAATCATTCAGGTTCTGATCAATCTTGTCAGTAACGCCATTAAATTTTCACCTTCTGGATCAACGGTACGGCTAAGTGTTCAATCCCAAAATGATGAAGAGCTATTACAATCCTCTGATAAGCAGCAAGATGTCCTTGAGCCTGCCCGTTCTATTGCTATTTCTCCCTATTCCCAGGTTGTATTCCAGGTCACCGATCAAGGCAGAGGGATTCCGGCAGATCAACTAGAACTCATTTTTGATCGGTTTCAACAAGTCAATAAGTCAGACTCCCGTGATCAGGCAGGTGTAGGTCTGGGCTTAGCCATATGCAAAAATATTGTGCAGCAGCATGGTGGCTTAATTTGGGCTGAAAGTAAGGTGGGCCAAGGCAGTACATTTTACTTCACACTACCTGTCCCTTAAAGGTCTGGCCTGCAACCCAGACTCAACTTCAAAGCTGCCCTAACAGCAGGATAAGATCATCCCAGCCAACATCTAAAGCCTTTGAAGTGAACCCCTGATCTTGGACAGTAAAATCAGGCATAAGAGAGAACCACACTACATTTATCACACCTGAATATTCTCCTGTTCATACCTCCACT
>JANQPU010000379.1 GCA_028285315.1 Acaryochloris sp. IP29b_bin.176 | reverse complement strand
AGTGGAGGTATGAACAGGAGAATATTCAGGTGTGATAAATGTAGTGTGGTTCTCTCTTATGCCTGATTTTACTGTCCAAGATCAGGGGTTCACTTCAGTTTGAGTATGAGCTCGATTCAGCTTATGCGGTCATTGATAGCGTTGAGGCGAGGGCCGATAGAGAAGGATGCCAATCACAACGATTCAGATTCCCGTCCAGACTGGCAGCTTCGTAAAGCGTGACATATATGAGTTTTTCTAGCCTTGGCTACTTAAATTTATTCACAAAAAATCGTAATTCACCTGAAAATAAGTAAAAGAGGAATAGTATGGATTTTCCAGTAAAAATAAAAAGCGATATTCATCATTTTTTTGAACAACCAACTAATTTCTTTTATCAAAAGATTTATTGGTTAAATAATCTATCCGGCGAACTACCAGAAACTAATCTCTTGCCGGACTATATAAGACCGATAAAATACAATAAAAAAAATCAATTTATAAGCTTTGAGTTATCAGAGGATTTGGCTGAGGCTATTATTAAAGTTACACAAGGATCTTACTTTTCTATTTACTTAGTACTTTTGTCGGCATTAAGTATATTGCTTCATAAGTATACGGGCAATAGTGATGTTATTGTAGGCTCTCCTACTTATAAGAAAGGGAATGGTGAGGATTCAGATAATAAGATTGTTCCTCTTCGGTTTAGCGTGAGCGATCACCTGACATTCAAAGATTTACTTCTTCAAGTCAAAGATACTACTATTAGTGCATACACTCATCAAAATTATCCTTACAAGCAATTAGTTCAGTTCTTAAAGCTGCCACAGATTGAAAATCGTTGTTCGCTTTTTGACATTGTTGTTTTATTGAAAAACATTCACCAGCAAAAAGATATATTATTCTTAAACAATGATATAACCATATCTTTTGATGTAAATAAAGATAAAAAGTTAATTACGGGAAAAGTAGAGTATAAAGAATCTATTTTTCAAGATCGGACAATCTATTTAATGACAAGATCCTATGTCAATCTTCTTGAAGGTATTTTCCAAAATCTTTACTCGAACGTTGCAGATATTAATTTATTAAAGGAAGCTGACAAACAGCAATTATTAAAATTATTTAATGATAATAGTAAAAATTATCCCCTAAATCGGACAATCCACAGTTTGTTTGAAGAACAAGTATCTCAAACACCCAACAAAATAGTTGTAGTTTGTGGAGAAACTCAATTAACTTATCAAGAACTTAACAAAAAAGCCAATAAACTAGCTAGACTTTTACGAAGCTTAGGAGTTGAAAAAGGAGAATTTGTTGGAATATTTAAAGACCGAGACACAAATTTTTTAATAGCATTAATAGCTATATTGAAAGCAGGTGGGGCATACATTCCGATTGATAATAACTATCCACCAAATCGAATTAAGTATATGCTATCTAATAGCGAAGTTCGGATTTTATTAACAGATTCTGTATGCTTAGACAGTTTGACAAATTTATTAGAATCTTGCCCTCACCTACGATCTCTAATCTCTTTGGATGTCAACTCTAAAAATAAACTAAACACAAAATCATTAGAAATTCATATTTACGATTCTGGCGACTTTAATAATTTACTAGAGGAGAATCTAGAAGAAATCAATCAAGGTATCGATCCAGCCTATATGCTTTATACATCGGGCTCCACTGGATTACCTAAAGGTGCGATTGTTAGGCATGACGGTGCCATCAATCATATTTATGCCCAATTCGATGAGCTAGAGCTGACAGAAGATTTTTGTTTTCTACAAAGCGCTCCTTCTTCAACGGATATCTCTGTTTGGCAATTTTTAGCTCCACTTCTCATTGGCGGTAAGGCAATTATTGTAGACTTAGAAACAGCTTGTATTCCTGAAAAACTATTTCGAGTACTTCAAGAAAAAAAAATTACTGTCGTAGAACTAGTACCAGCTGTATTCAATGGGTTACTAGAATATATTTCTAAGCTATCTACCGAGCGAAGATCGTTATCCGCTCTGAAGTGGATGATGGTAGTCGGAGAACCCGTATCGGTAAAACGGGTGAATCAGTGGTTGAGTATATACCCCTCAATCCGAGTCGCGAATGCTTACGGTCCAACTGAAGCGGCTGATGATATCACTCAATTCATCGTTGAAAAGCCTTTTCCAGACAACCAGCGAACAGTTCCTATTGGCAAGCCATTAGCTAACTTAAATCTCTATATTCTCGATTATCAGATGCAGTTAGTACCCATAGGAGTTCCTGGTGAGATTTGCGTATCGGGAATTGGTGTAGGGAATGGATATTGGAAAAATGAAGAGAAAACCAGATCGTGCTTTGTTCCTAACCCGTATCCTGATACTCGAAAGAATTTACCAGAAAGCAACAGAGATTTAATCTACAAAACTGGAGATTTAGGAAGGTGGCTGCCCGATGGGAATATTGAGTTTTTAGGACGCATAGATGGCCAAGTAAAAATTCGTGGATTCCGCATTGAACTTGGAGAAATTGAGGCACAGTTGGGTCAGCATCCATCTGTGCTGGAGAATGTAGTTATTGTCAGGGAAGATAGTTCTGACGACAAGTGTTTGGTGGCTTATGTAGTTCCGAAACTTGAGGATCGAGATCTGCATAAAAATTCCGCAATCAATAATGAATTGGTGTCGCAGTTGCGACACTTTTTGCAAGAAAGACTGCCGCAGCACATGATACCGTCTGCTTTTGTGTTGCTGAAGAGTCTGCCCATTGCTCCAAGCGGTAAAGTCGATCGCCGTGCGCTACCTGCACCGGACTGGAAACTGCAAAGCAACGGCATCTATGTTGCACCTTCCACCCCGATCGAGGAAATACTAGCTAGCATTTGGGCAAAGGTTCTTAAACTTGAGAAAGTAGGCATACACGATAACTTTTTTGAGTTAGGAGGACACTCCCTGCTGGCGACTCAGGTCATTTCTCAAATGCGCCAAGCCTTTGAGATAGAACTGCCTCTGCGCGGTTTGTTTGAGGCACCTACAATCAGTAAGTTCGCTAGACACATCGAAAAAGCAATTTCGGCTGGACTTGGGCTGGAAGCACCTCCCATCCAGCGCATTTCCAGGAATGGAAAATTAACCCTATCCTTTGCACAACAGCGGTTATGGTTCCTTTCCCAGTTAGAACCACAAAACCCCCTCTACAACCTATCGGCTGCTATACGTCTACAGGGGCAGCTCAACCAGAGTGCTCTAGAGCAGACCTTTAACGAGATTCTACGCCGCCACGAAGCCTTGCGAACGAATTTCGAGACAGTTGAGGGACAACCCGTTGCAGTCATTTCACCAGTCATACCGCTACCGTTACCGCTTCTCGACTTTAGTGAATTACCGATCGCTCGACGCGAAACCGAAGTCAATCAACTGGTATCGGAAGAATCGAGACACCCCTTTGACCTTAATACAGACCTGCTACTGCGGGTAAAACTACTGCGCCTTGGGGAGCAAGAACACATCTTACTAATCACTGTGCACCACATTGCCTCCGATGGTTGGTCGATTGGCGTGTTGGTACATGAGATGTCAACCCTTTATCAAGCTTGCTGTGAAGAGCAACCTAGCCTCCGGCTCGCTTCGCTAACGCCACTGCCTGAACTGCCAATTCAGTACGCTGACTTCGCCGCTTGGCAGCGACAATGGTTACAGGGAGAGGTACTAGCCTCTCAGATATCATACTGGCGCAAGCAATTAGAGGATGCACCAGCCCTGCTGGAGTTACCCACTGACCATCCTCGACCTGCCGTTCAAACTTTTCGAGGTGCCACCTGTTCCTTCACGCTATCGAAGGCGTTATCCGTTGCCTTGAATCAATTGAGCCAGCAAGCAGGAAGCACCTTGTTTATGACCTTGCTGGCAGCCTTCAAAATTCTGCTAGGGCGCTACACAGGCAGTGAAGATATTGTGGTAGGAACCCCCATCGCTAATCGCAACCGAGCCGAGATAGAAGGGTTAATTGGATTTTTTGTCAATACCTTAGTGCTGCGGACAGACCTATCCGGCAATCCCAGTTTTAGGGAGTTGCTAACTCGGGTGCGCGAAGTGGCACTAGGGGCGTATTCTCATCAGGATTTGCCCTTTGAGCAACTAGTCGAGGAACTTCATCCGCAGCGAGCGTTAAGCCATACACCACTGTTCCAGGTAATGTTTATCTTGCAGAATGCACCAATGTCGGAGATGGCTTTATCTGGTTTAAACTTGAGCTTCTTGAAAAGCCACAGTGGTACTGCCCAGTTTGATTTGACTTTGTCGATGGAAGAGACATCTGAAGGACTACTGGGTACGTTTGAGTACAGCACAGACTTGTTTGAGGCATCCACCATTGAACGGATAGCGGAGCACTTTAAGACTTTACTAGCAGGCATAATCACCAATCCTGATCGGCAACTTCAGGAGTTGCCACTGCTGAGTGAAACAGAACGCCATCAGTTATTGGTGAAGTGGAATGAGACCGAGCGTGAATATTCCTCAGATCAATGTATCCATCATTTATTTGAAGAGCAGGCAAAGAGAACGCCGGATGCTGTGGCAGTGGTGTTTGAAAATCAGCAATTAACTTACCAACAATTAAATCAAAGAGCTAATCAACTAGCACGTCATCTGCAAAGCTTGGGAGTAAAACCAGAGGTACTGGTGGGAATTTGCGTAGAGCGATCGCTTGAATTGGTTATTGGCATCCTCGGTATTCTTAAAGCTGGCGGAGCGTATGTACCCATAGATCCCACCTATCCCCAAGAGCGTTTAACCTTCGTTTTAGAGGATACCCAAACCTCAGTGTTGTTGACTCAGCAGCGACTAGTCGAACATTTACCCCAACATAATGCTCATACTATTTGCCTAGACAGTGACTGGGAAGCCATTCCGCCAGAAAACCAGGAAAATCCTACCCCTGAAATTACTGCCGAAAATTTAGCCTATGTCATCTACACCTCTGGTTCGACAGGCAAACCCAAGGGAGTACAAATTACCCATCGAAATCTTGTACACTCCACTAGCGCTCGTATTGCTTACTATAAAGAATCAGTAACCAGCTTCTTATTACTATCTTCCTTTGCCTTCGATAGTTCCGTAGCAGGTATCTTTTGGACACTCTGCCAAGGCGGAATGCTTTACCTGCCGCTAGAGGGTGTACAACGGGATGTGCCAAAACTCATTGAGTTAATTACTCAACATCAAGTCTCACATTTATTAAGCCTTCCTTCGTTATATTCCCAACTCCTAGAACTGGCAAAACCCGAACAGTTAACCTCACTTCGCACAATAATTATTGCAGGAGAGGCTTGTCCAAGTGAGTTGGTACAACGTCACCTAGAGTTGCAATCGGAAACCTCTCTGTTTAATGAATATGGACCCACAGAAGGAACTGTTTGGAGCAGTGTATACCATTGCCAGGACCCGGAGGTGGGAACCCCAGTACCGATAGGGTGTCCCATTGCCAACACACAAATTTATCTCCTCGATTCTCATTTGCATCCAGTTCCCGTTGGCATAGTTGGCGAACTCTATATCAGCGGTGATGGCTTAGCCAGAGGCTATCTGAATCAACCTGAAATGACAACCCAGCGGTTTATTCCTAACCCCTTTAATAACAAGTCCAGGAGGGTTTTATACAAGACTGGAGATTTAGCTCGTTACCTCCCCGATGGAAACATTGAGTTTATTGGGCGGATTGATAACCAAGTAAAAATTCGCGGTTTCCGAATTGAATTAGGTGAAATTGAGACAGCGCTGAACCAGCATCCACAGGTGCGAGAAAGCGTAGTTCTGGCACGAGACGATGTACCAGGGGACAAACGTTTGGTTGCCTATATTGTGCCGAATCGAGAATCAATCCCCACCATTCCTCAACTGCGTGACTTACTCAAGGAGAGACTGCCTGAGTACATGGTGCCATCAGTTTTTGTATTGCTTAAAGAATTCCCCCTAACCCCCAATGGTAAGTTAGATCGACGAGGATTACCTGCACCAGAACAAGTACGACCAGAATTTGCCGGAGTCTTTGTTGCCCCCCGTAGCTCTGTTGAAGAAAAACTCGTTAAAATCTGGGCTGAACTGCTAAAAATTGAGCGAGTTGGTATCCACGACAACTTCTTCGATTTAGGTGGGCATTCCCTCCTAGTCACTCAAGTTGTGTCTCGTTTGCGAGACGTTTTTGAAATAGAATTGCCTGTGAGTGACTTTTTTGAGGCTCCCACAATAGCTGAATTGGCAGTTATTATCACACAAAGGCTAGCAGAAGAGAATGGCTCCCAGACAAAAATCATACCTCAAAGTCGCAATTCTAGGACTTTCCCCTTGTCCTTTGCCCAGCAGCGGTTGTGGTTCTTAGATCGGTTCGAACCTGAGAACCCCTCCTATAACCAATCGGCAGCTATGCGTATAACAGGACTACTGAACGTAGCTGCACTAGAGCGAAGCTTCAATGAAATCGTGCGTCGCCACGAAGTCTTTCGCACTACTTTTACTGTAGTAGACGGGCAGCCAGTTCAAGTAATTGCTCCAAACCTAACCTTGACGCTGCCAGTTGTTGACCTACGGGAACTCCCTGAAGCAGAGAGTGAGGTTCTGCGTCTATCTACTGAGGAAGCCCAGTGGTCTTTCAACCTAGCTGAGGAACTATTGCTGCGATGCACTCTCATACGGTTAGGGGAGACAGAGCATGTGTTGATATGCACGATGCACCACATTATCTCCGACGCTTGGTCTCTGGGGATACTGGTTCGCGAATTGGCAACACTCTACGAAGCCTTTTCTAGTGGAAACCCTTCGTCGCTACCAGAATTACCGATCCAGTATGCCGACTTTGCCGTTTGGCAAAGACAGTGGTTGAGTGGAGAGGTACTAGAAACTCAACTCAATTACTGGCTTTCTCAATTGCAGGGTGCGCCAGACTTGTTACAATTACCCACCGACCGTCCTCGTCCAAGTGTGCAAACGTACCAGGGTAAGAGTCACAGTTTTAGTTTAGATACTGAATTAACCCGAAAGTTGCAAACCCTGTCTCGGGAGTCGGGTACTACTTTATTTATGACCCTGTTGGCAGCGTTTGCCACCTTACTCCATCGTTACAGTGGCCAGGAAGATATTTCAATAGGTTCTCCTATAGCCAATCGCAACCGCAAAGACATTGAATCATTGATTGGCTTTTTTGTGAATACTTTGGTGTTGAGAACCCGTTTTGAAGATAATCCCAGTATCAAGGACTTACTGGCACGAGTTAGGGAAACCACACTCAAAGCTTATGAATATCAGGACGTGCCTTTTGAGCAATTAGTAGAAGCCCTGCAACCCCAACGCTCTTTGAGTTATTCTCCCCTGTTCCAGGTGATGTTTATCTTGCAGAATGCACCGATGGGGGAAGTAGAGTTACCCGGTGTGACTTTGACTCAGATAGAGCAAGAAAAAACCACTGCTAAGTTTGATTTAACCGTGTCAATGACTGAAACAGCCCAAGGATTGGTGGGGGAATGGGAGTACAACAGTGACTTGTTTGATGGGGCAACTATTGAGCGAATGACGGCTCATTTCCAGAACTTGTTGTCAGCCATTGTGATAAATCCTCAACAAACTGTAGCTGAATTATCTTTGTTGAGTGAAGCAGAACGCCATCAGTTGTTGACTAAGTGGAATAAGACCGAGCGTGAATATCCCTCAGATAAATGTATCCATCAGTTATTTGAGGAGCAGGTGAAACTTACTCCAAATGTGATCGCGGTCGTTTTTGAAAACCAACAGCTAACCTATCGGCAGTTGAACCAACAGGCCAATCAACTGGCGCATTATTTACTCTCTCTCGAAGTTGGTTCGGGAGTGCGGGTAGGAATCTCTTTTGAGCCATCCTTAGATCTCGTAGTGAGTTTGCTGGGTACTCTCAAAGCTGGTGGTGCATACGTACCGTTAGATCCTAACTATCCGCCAGAACGACTAGCGTTCATGCTCGAAGATGCTAACGTGCATGTCCTATTGACCCAGGAGTATTTAATTGAGAAGATTCCTCCTCAAAATACCCAGCTAGTCTGTCTAGAAAGAGATAGAGATACCATTACTATAGAAAGCGTTGAAAATCTGGATTGTCAAACCACACTGGATGATCTCGCTTACGCCATCTATACCTCCGGCTCCACTGGAAGACCTAAAGCAGTTCTGGGAACGATACGGGGCATTGTCAATCGCTTGCATTGGATGTGGGAAACCTTACCCTTTAGGGCAGATGAGGTTTGTTGTCAAAAAACGTCCATTAATTTCGTCGATCACGTAGCGGAAATATTTTTGCCCCTTCTCAAGGGAATACCGTTGGTAATTGTTCCAGATAACATACGGGGCGATATTCCCAGGCTAATGAACCTGTTGAGCGATAAAAAGATAACTAGAATTGTTGTCGTTCCATCGCTACTTAAAGCGATGCTGGACAATGAACCCCAACAATTGACAATACTTCGATATCTCAAATATGTCTTTTGTAGCGGTGAAGCCCTGTCACTAAAGTTGGCTGAGGCATTTCACCAGAAACTCAGTTCTGCCAGATTGTTCAATCTCTACGGCTCTTCAGAAGTTGCCGCTGACGTGACCTGCTTTGAAGTCAATTTTTGGGAAACACGCCAACGAATACTGCAATATTTCAAGCCAGAAGTTGCTCATGATACAACCGAAAACCAGGTTCTTGGAGTTCACCAGAAACCGTTTACGCAGCCTGGTGTGAGTCCAGAAATGCTGGCTACAAAATTTCAACGGAGCGAGTTGCCCTCATATCCTCTAACAGTTGAAGACTATTACGATAAATTGTCCCAGGAGGTGCTTCCATATGCGATTAATACGGGGTCTCCTACATTCATTGGGCATATGACATCGGCTTTGCCCGACTTTATGCATGATATGAGCAAGATGATTTCGCAACTGAACCAAAATCTGGTGAAAATCGAGACATCAAAGTCTTTGATATTTTTAGAGCGGGAAGCGATAGCTATATTGCATCGTCTTGTTTATAACTTTTCAAATGAATTTTACAAAGAAAATATTCAGCAAAAAAATAGAAGTCTTGGTCTTATAACAACCGGTGGGACAACGGCAAACATCAGTGCTTTATTGTGTGCGCGAAATTCGGGATTATTAAGCCAAGAAAATTCCGCTCAGCTATCAAAAGAAAGCCTTTACAAGGTTCTGAGCAAAAAGGGATATCATGATATCGTTATCATTGGCTCTCGGCTAATGCATTACTCTCTCAATAAAGCAGCTTCCATGTTAGGTCTGGGGACAGACAACATTGTTTTTATTGACAGTAATGATGACGGGAAGTTAGACCTCAATCTGCTCAAAGAAAAAATCCGCGAATGCAGGAGAAATAAGCTATACATCCTCGCCCTTGTAGGCATCGCTGGAACAACAGAAAGTGGTGAAATCGATCCCTTATTTGAACTAGGCGATATTGCACAGGAATTCGGCATTCATTTTCATGTGGATGCTGCTTGGGGTGGTGCAACAATATTTTCCGACAAGCACAAAGGAAAATTGAATGGAATTAACAAAGCTGATTCTCTAACGATTTGTGGGCATAAACAGTTATACCTACCTCAGGGTATTAGTGTTTGTCTGTTTAAAGATCCGCAAATGTTAAACTTTGCCGAAACCACAGCCCGTTATCAGGCTCAGCGAGATACATTCGACGTGGGACGATTCACGATTGAAGGGTCACGCTCGGCACTATCGTTATGCTTACACGGAGCACTTCACATTATTGGCAAAAGAGGATACGAGTTTCTAATTGACGATGGCATAGAGAAGGCTCAATATTTTTCCAGACTCATTGACCTATTGGAACCATTTGAACTGATAATGGAACCAATTTTGAATATCGTTAATTATCGATATATTCCTGAGAGGTTAAGATCAAAAGCCCAACAAAAATCGTTGAGTGATAATGACATCCAAAAAATTAATCAACTCAATATACAGATACAAAGAGAACAATTTGAACAAGGACTGACCTTTGTATCTAAGACCACTCTGATTGACACTACTTATGGTAAAGATAAAGAAATAGTCGTATTTCGGGCTGTATTGTCCAATCCGAATACAACCACTGCAGATTTACAGAGTGTTCTTGAGAATCAACTGATAATCGCAAAGCAAATTGAAGCAAGAAATGGCTCAATTGATACAACTGATGCTGTCTATAAAGAAGCGATACATTTGCAGTTGGCGAACAATCCAAAAGCAGATTTACAAGAAGCTCTAGAAGACTATCTGAAAAAAAATACAATTCCAATAGGAAAACCAATTTCAAACACGCAAATTTACATCCTGGATAAGTCTGGCAATCTTCTACCTCCAGGTGTTCCGGGTGAGCTATATGCAGGTGGTGATGGATTAGCACAAGGGTATCTGAATCTGCCCGAGTTAACGCAGGAAAAGTTTATCCCCAACCCGTTTGCAAAGGAAGTCGGAAAAAGTAAAAAGGCAGAAGAAGAAAGATTGTATAGGACTGGAGATTTAGCTCGCTGGCTGCCAGATGGTAATATCGAATTCCTCGGTCGTATAGACCATCAAGTGAAGATTCGCGGTTTCCGCATCGAACTCGGAGAAATTGAAGCCGTCCTCAACACCCACCCCCAAACTCAACAAGCTGTAGTCATTGCAAGAGAGGACGATACTGGAAACAAGCGCTTAGTTGCCTATCTCGTTACTAGAAATGAATCCCTCACTACCAACAAACTGCGTGAATTCCTCTTGTCAAAGCTACCCGAATATATGGTGCCAAATACCTTTGTCACCTTAGACACCCTACCCTTAACACCCAACGGTAAAGTAGACAGAAAAGCATTACCAGCACAAGATGGAGAAATCAGCCCAGAACATGAATACGTGGCACCCCGAACGCCAAGTGAAGAAATCATCGCCAACATCTTTGCTTCAGTTCTCGGCGTGCAAAATGTAGGAATCCACGACAACTTCTTTGAGTTGGGTGGACATTCTCTACTTGCAACCCAGGTGATTTCTCGTCTAAACCAAACATTCTCGACGGAACTCTCTTTGCGGCAAATATTTGAAAAACCTACTGTAGCAGTATTAGCTGAAGCTGTCACTGATTTTCAGCTTCAAAATACAGAGGACGAAGAAATCAATCATCTGCTAGTTGAGTTAGAAGGACTATCAAGTGAAGAGGTACAAAAACTCTTAGCCGAAGAAATGCACTCATCCAGGCATAACAAATAGGCGGCGATTAATTCTTAGTGGCAAAAGCAATTAGCAGCATCTATTTTTCTTGAATCAACGGGCGTCTTGAAATTACATCCTGACTCACCATGAATGAAATTAAAAAAAAAATTGCTAATCTTTCAGCAGAAAAGCGAGCTTTATTAGAACTAAAACTTAAAAATAAGAATACTAAGACTCCCATATATCAGGAAATACCCCAAAGAAGCAAGGATGACTCAGTTCCTCTGTCCTTTGCCCAAGAACGGTTGTGGTTTTTAGATCAACTAGAACCCAATAACCCCCTTTACAATCTATTTGGGGCAGTCCTTTTACAGGGGAACCTCAACCTACAAGTCCTGCAACAAGCCTTATTAGAAATAGTACGTCGGCATGAAGTACTTCGCACTAGCTTCCCCACGGCTAACGGCACACCCATACAGGTAATTCACCCAGAAGCCACCTTGAAGATCAAGGTAGTGGACTTAGAACCAGTAGAAGTAACTGAACGTGAAACTGTCTTACACCAACAAGTACAACTTGAAGCCATTACCCCCTTTGACCTAGAAAAAGCACCCTTAATCCGGTGTATTCTGTTGCACTTATCAGCAACAGAATATGTTTTGTTACTCACAATGCACCACATTGTTTCTGATGGTTGGTCAATTGGGGTATTTATCCAAGAACTCTCGAGCTTATATCAAGCTTTTGGCAAAAGAGAATCATCTCCTTTAGCCGAATTACCAATCCAGTATGCCGACTTTGCCGTTTGGCAAAGACAGTGGTTGAGTGGAGAGGTACTAAAAACTCAACTCAATTACTGGCTTTCTCAATTGCAGGGTGCGCCAGACTTGTTACAATTACCCACCGACCGTCCTCGTCCAAGCGTGCAAACGTACCAGGGTAAGAGTCACAGTTTTAGTTTAGATACTGAATTAACCCAAAAGTTGCAAACCCTGTCTCGGGAGTCAGGGACGACTTTATATATGACCCTGTTGGCAGCGTTTGCCACCTTGCTCCATCGTTACAGTGGCCAGGAAGATATTTCAATTGGTTCTCCTATAGCCAATCGCAACCGCGAAGACATTGAATCATTGATTGGCTTTTTTGTGAATACTTTGGTGTTGAGAATCCGTTTTGAAGATAATCCCAGTATCAAGGACTTACTGGCACAAGTGAGAGAAACTACACTCAAAGCCTACGCACATCAGGATGTGCCTTTTGAGCAGGTAGTAGAAGCCTTGCAACCCCAACGCTCTTTGAGTCATTCGCCCCTGTTCCAGGTGATGTTTATCTTGCAGAATGCACCGATGGGTGACGTAGAATTACCCAGTGTGACATTGACTCCCTTAGAGCGGCAAAGCACAATTGCTAAGTTTGATTTAACCGTATCAATGACTGAAACAGACCAAGGATTGGTGGGGGAATGGGAGTACAACACTGACTTGTTTGATGGGACAACCATTGAGCGAATGACAGCTCATTTTCAGAACTTGTTGTTAGCCGTTGTGGAAAATCCTCAATTTTCAGTAGCTGAATTCCCCTTGTTGAGTGAAGCTGAACAGTATCAGTTATTGGTAGAGTGGAATGATACCCAGAGTGAATATTCCTCAGATCAATGTATCCATCAGCTATTTGAAGCTCAAGTAGAGAAAAACCCCGATGCAGTAGCGGTGGTGTTTGAAGAGCAACAGCTAACCTACCAACAATTAAATCAAAGAGCCAACCAACTGGCACATCACTTGCAAAGCTTGGGAGTTAAAGCCGAGGTACTCGTTGGTATCTGCATCGAGCGTTCCCTGGAAATGGTGGTGGGACTGCTGGGGATACACAAGGCGGGTGGAGCTTATGTCCCCCTCGACCCCAAGTATCCCCAAGAACGGCTCAGTTATGTATTAGCTGATTCGGGTGTCGAAGTGCTGCTGATTCACAGTTCGTTGCTCGAATCTTTGCCGGAACACCAAGCACGGGTGGTATGTTTAGATACTGATTGGGATGCAATTGAGAAAAACTCTAAGGAGAATCTGTATGCTGGGGTATCTTCTGATAGTTTGGCTTATGTGATCTACACTTCGGGTTCTACTGGAAAGCCGAAGGGAGTTGCAATTGAACATCAAAGTCCAGTAGCTTTATGTCATTGGGCACAACAAACATTTACCACTGAGCAACTGAGTGGAGTTTTGGCGGCTACTTCTATCTGTTTTGATTTATCCGTTTTTGAGTTATTTATTACTCTGTGCTTGGGGGGGAAAGTAATTGTTATCCAAAATGCTCTGGATATACCTAACCTAACTACATCAGAGGAAATTACTTTAATTAATACGGTTCCTTCAGCGATCGCTGAACTTTTAAGTATTGGGGGTATACCTGAACAGGTTACAACTGTAAATTTAGCAGGTGAACCCCTGCAAAATAAAATAGTAGAACAGCTCTACCAGCATCAGAATATTGAAAGAGTTTATAATCTCTACGGTCCTTCAGAAGATACAACCTACTCCACATTTGCTTTGCTAGAAAAGGGAACAACTGAGCCACCTTCTATTGGTCATCCCATAAGTAACACCCAAATCTACATCTTAGACAAACACCTCCAAGAAGTACCCATAGGCGTAGCTGGAGAACTCTACATTGGAGGTGATGGCTTAGCCCGAGGTTATCTCAACCTCCCAGAACTAACTTCAGAAAAATTCATTCCAAACCCCTTCTCTCCTTCAAAATCCGAACGCCTTTACAAAACAGGTGACCTCGCCTGCTACGGTCGTGATGGTAACATCGAATTTCTCGGTCGCATAGACCATCAGGTGAAGATTCGCGGTTTCCGCATCGAACTCGGGGAAATTGAAGCCGTTCTCAACACCCACCCCCAAATCCAACAAGCTGTAGTCATTGCAAGAGAAGATATTCCTGGTAACAAACGCTTAGTTGCCTATGTAGTTTTTGATGAATCACTCACCCCCAACCAACTGCGTGATTTCCTCAAACAGAAGTTACCAGAATACATGATGCCTAGTGCTTTTGTTGCATTAGGCACCCTCCCGTTAACACCCAGTGGCAAAGTAGACAGGCAAGCATTAATAGCAACAGATGGAGAAATCAACCCAGAACATGAATATGTGGCACCACGCAATCAAACTGAAGAAACCATCACCAATATCTTTGTTTCAGTTCTTGGCGTACAAAATGTAGGAATCCATGACAATTTCTTCGAGTTAGGTGGACATTCTCTCTTGGCCACCCGAGCGATTTCTCGCATACGTGAGGCGTTCCAGATGGAGTTGCCTCTACGGAGTTTGTTTGAGAACCCGACTGTGGCGCTTTTGAGCGATCGCATTGAAACCTTGCATTTAACTCTCACTCAAGGTTCGCAGCCTTCCATTGCGGTTGGAAACGGTCGAAAGGAAATAGAATTATGAAAAATATTTAGGAATTATTATCTGACCTTTCTCGTCTGGATATCAAGCTCTGGGTTGAAGGCGTAAGCGAAGCGCCGCTGCAAGAGGTTCGCTTGCGTTGCAATGTTCCTGAAGAGGTGCTATTCACTTCGGAGTAGGTTGCCTCTCGTTCTAGCGGCAATAAAGTAAGACTAAACTTTGATGAAACTTGCTAGACTCCAGAATTTAACCCTAAGCTACTCCTCTTCGCTAATATTAAACTTGCAATGAACTTGGCCATACTAGCAATATACAAAAGTTGTTTCTTTGAAAATTGAATCATTTACAGAATCAAATAATAATTTTTGTTTTCACTTTTATATTGCAATCATTTCATATGCATTTCACAATTCAAATAATCGAAGAAAACAGTTTCATCTCTACGCTTCCATGACTCAGCGGATAGGCGCTTTAATAGATATCTTTCGACCGATAGGAATACATAATGGTGTTCCCGCCACTGGATCACTGACAATCTGACTTTCCAAACCAAATACGTCCTGCACCATCGTTTCTGTCATCACCTGGTTAGGATAGCCCTGCTTGTAAACAATGCCATCCTTAAGCGCCACTAGATAATCTCCATATCGGCAAGCCTGATTCAAATCATGCAACACCATCACAATGGTTCGGCTTTGTTCTTGGTTGAGGTCATAGAGCAGATCGAGCACTTCCATCTGGTGCGCTAGATCAAGATAGGTCGTAGGTTCATCCAGTAGCAAGATGTCCGTATCCTGAGCCAAGGTCATGGCAATCCAGGCTCGTTGCCGCTGTCCACCGGAAAGATTGTCCAAAGCACAATGGGCAAACTCCTGCATCTGGGTAATGGACAACGCCCAATTTACTTGCTTCTCATCTTCTTTAGACCATTGCTGCAACCAGCCTTGGTGAGGATAGCGACCTTGAGCCACCAGATCCCTTACGGTCAATCCTTCTGGGGCCGTTGGTCCTTGAGGGAGCAACCCTAACCGTTTAGCAATCGCTTTGGTCGAGAGTTTGGCAATGGAATCACAGCCCAGATATACTACGCCATGCTTAGGCTTTAATAACCGCCCTAATCCCTTGAGTAAGGTAGATTTGCCACAACCATTGGGTCCAACCAACACTGTGATTTTGCCTGTGGGGATGGCCAGATCGAGGGAGTCAATCACGACTTTGCCCTCGTAGGCTAGGGTCAGCTTTCGAGTCGTGAGGGCATAGGAGGCAAAAGTGTCATTGATCATGAGTTGCGATCTCGAATCAATAAATACAGAAAATAGGGAGCCCCCACGATAGCCGTAATAATGCCACAGGGCAGTTCAATGGGAGCAAAAAGTAGCCGACCCAATAAGTCGGCTACCACCACCGTGAATCCTCCGGTTAACGCTGCCACGGGGAGTAGCCCTTCATGAGAGGGACCTACCATTTGCCGTCCCAGGTGGGGGGCCATCAAACCCACAAAGCGAAGGTTGCCTGCGGTAGCCACAGCAGATCCAGACAGGGCCACAGTGCTCAGTAACAGCAGGCCGCGCTGGAGTTCTAAACGACTACCTAAACTACGAGCCACCTCATCGCCTAGCTGTAGCGCATTCAGTTCTCGACTCATTAACAAGCTCAGTATTCCAAATCCGATGAGCCAAGGGGCAAACACATTTAATTGCTCCCAACTGCGGCCATAGATACTACCTGCTAGCCACACTAGTGCCTGACTGACGTTGTAGATATTGCCAAAGGTCACCATCAAATTTGTCAGGGCACTCGCAATCAAACTGAAACCCACGCCGACTAAAATCAATCGCACGGAGGAGCTGCTCCCCTTCCAGGCTAAGAGGTAAATGAGCACTGCAACGGTAAGGGCACCCCCAAACGCTGCAAGCGGAATTAGAGCTGTCGGCAGTTCGGGATACAGGACAATCAAAGCCACAGCTGCAAGGGAAGCGCCGTCACTGACTCCAATAATATCTGGAGAGGCTAAGGGATTGCGGGTGATACCTTGGGTGATTGTGCCTGCAATTGCCAGTCCCACACCCACTCCCCAAGCCACCAAGGTTCGGGGCAGACGTAGTGCCATGACAATAAATACAAAGTCTGAATTGTTCGTTTCCAACCCCAAAATAGTTTTAATGACATCCAGGGGAGGGACGCGATATTCGCCCTGACCGACACTCAGGACCATCGCCACCAGAGTCGCTAGAATGAGTCCTCCTAAGATAGCAGGCACCCGTCTGTCAATGTGAAACGAAATCGGTGACCACGAAGACCGGATAATCAGCCATTGCTTCATCGTCGCACCTGCCAACGGGTTAAGTAGATAAAGAACGGCGCACCCAGCAGAGGCATCACCAAACCCACGGGCAGCTCCTGGGGCTGAATAATCAACCTGGCCCCAATATCGGCGACGAGCAATAAAGTGGCTCCGGCAATGGCAGCATAGGGTAAAATCCAGCGATAATCCACCCCCACCCAAAAGCGAACAATATGGGGAACAATCAGGCCAATGAAACTAATCGGACCTGCGATCGCAACCGATCCACCCGCTAGCAAAATAATACTCACCGCTGCAGCCACCTTGATCCAAGCAGTATTCTGACCTAAACCTTGGGCAATATCCTCGCCCAAGCTCAGGGTGGTGAGCTGTTTACCTATCGCCAGAGCAATCACCATCCCCACCACCAGATATGGTAGAACCTGAACTACTAAGTCTAAATCTCGTCCTGCGACCGACCCCGCTAACCAAAAGCGGATCTCTTCCAAGGTTCGCTGACTCAGGATCAGAACCCCCGTGGTAATGGACGACACCAACGCCGTAAACGCAGCCCCAGCAATCGTCAGGTTTAGAGGCGTCAACCCACCTCGTCCCAGGGAACCGAGGGCATAAACCGTGATGGCTGCAATCGCAGCTCCCAGCAGGGCAAACCCCGCATATATGCTGAGGGAAGTCGTTCCCAACCAAAACACTGACCCCACAACAGCCAGTGCAGCTCCAGCATTAATCCCCAAAATACCGGGGTCAGCTAGGGGGTTGCGAGTGAGTCCTTGCATCATGGCTCCTGCCACTGCAACAGCTCCACCCACAAGCAGAGCGGTAATGGAGCGAGGAATCCGAACCGTCCGAATAATCAGTTGATCCGTTGATCCATCAAAGGCCGTTAGGGCTTCATACACCGTCTTGAGGCTGATATCAGCAACCCCCAACCCCACACTGGCCATAAAGCAAACTAATAATAGACCTAATCCTAGAATTAGGCCCAATCCTAGCGGGATAGTGGACCGAAGCGATGGACGTTGGCGGGAAATTGTAGACACCTTAGAGAACGAATGAAATAAGGATCAAAAAATGCTTCCAGTTGATTACTGCTTTTTCTGAGCAGCAATGGCAAGTTTTGCTCCTTCAATTTCTCGGATGCGATCCATGACCGTGATGACTCGTCCATGACTCACCTCTTCATCCGCATGGATCACCACCACCACCTTTTCTGCAGTGTCGGTTAGGTCCCTGACTTCCTGCTCCAACGCGTCCAGTTCAATGGGTTCGCGATTGAGGGCTAAATCCCCTTCGGCATCCACCGTGACTGTTACCTTGGTGGAGATCTGGGGCTTCACCGTTTTAGCTTGGGGCAAATTGACGGGCAAGGCATCACTGCGGTTGAGGAATAGGGTGGCAATAATGAAAAAAGACAAAATGGCAAAAATAACGTCGATCATCGGCACAATATTGATTTGAGCCCGTGGATTGGGATCATCGGGTAGACGCATAGGTTGCCCCTCCTCGTTCATAGCGATGACGGTACATCAACTCCAACTGTCCTCCATACTCTTGAATAAAGGCCAACTGGCGTTGATATAAACTGCGAAACATATTGGCAAAAATTAGGGTTGAAATGGCGACAATCAATCCCGCAGCCGTTGAAATTAGGGCGGTACTTATTCCCCCGGTGACGTCGGCTGATTCACTACCGCCGATATTGCTCATGTCCAGTGAAGAAAAAGAGTTGATGAGTCCCAACACAGTTCCCAATAGTCCAAGCAAGGGAGCAATACTGATTACCGTATCGAACATCGTACTGAATCGTCTCAGGATTGGTAGCTCAGCCTGTGCTTCACTTTCCAGCGCCAATCGGAATTCTTCCGGGGTGGGATTTTCTAAAGCAAGAGCTGCCAAAAAGATGCGAGCAATGGGAAACTTTGCCTGCTCTTTCAAGTAGCCTAAGGCGTCATATACATTGTCCTGACGGTAGAGTCTGAAAACTTGTTTAACGATTGATAATTGGTTGCGTTTCAGCCTCGACCAGAAGATCAGGCGTTCGATGACCAGTGCAATCACTATTAACGAAAACACCATGAGCGGGATCATCACCACTCCCCCATCGGAAATTATTTGGCCTAACTGCATTTACGTCACTCCAAGAATCACAGTGAAAAAGAAAATCAAGTTAGCCCCTATCAAAACTGCAACCGATTAATCATACGCAGAGATAACTCAGTATCAACGGACTTGGATAGAAACAAAGCTGACTGCGATTCCCCCCTAACTGTCAGCTAAGCAACGCAAAAGATGCCGAAGTCTCGTTACGATAAGCCATAAACGAGACCGTATCTCTTAATAGAATCCATTGTCAAACAATGAGAATGTATTCACTTATACCAAAATATTTTTGTGAGAGTAGCAATCTCTTGAAATTTCAGAATACAGGCCATTAAGGTCTAAAAATGGTCAACTCCAGTCAGATTGATTTTCACTCATATGCTTAGTACGCTTTCATCAGACAAATTTATTGTATATGGTTTAAAACAATCTATTCTCAGTAAGTGAATGAGTTTAAACGCCTCCCCAAACTCTCATCGAGAGCAAGAAGAGCAGCTAGTGCGCACGATTTTGGCGTTCACATTGCCGGGCTCTCTGGTCCTACACTCGTTATTTTTTGGTATCAGCTTGGGACTTCCCTCTGCGGAGGAGGTCGATCTGTCCGAAGATGCCATTGAAATTGCAGTGGTAGATGCTCCAGAAGAAGAGATTGTCGAAGAAGATCTCATTCCTTTAGAAGAAGAAATAGAACCTGAGCTGGTGGAAGAGCTTGAAGAGCCTGACACCACCGAGTTTGTGGAAGATATACCAGAACCTGTAGCGATCAACCCAGTCCCTCAACCTGTGGACATCCCTGATATTCCCGAGGAAACCGAACCATCTGAACCCTCTGAGGAGACAGAGCCGAGTGCCCCCAGTGAAGAAAAATCTGCCGATGAGCAACCTGAAGCTACGTCTACTGAGACACCTGTGAAGGCAGGGAACGATCAACCCATTGCCACCTCTAACAAGTCCAAAACGACGAAACCATCAACTGCTAAGAAGCTAGGAAAAACTAAGGCTAAAACGTCTTCACCTAAGCACAAATCCTCGAAGAAACAGCAAAAAACAGCGGCCAATACTCAACCCAAGCTTCCCCAAAAGCCTAAGAAATCTAAACAGAGAGGACGCTCCAAGCTTGGGATTGGCTATAGAAAGGATGCAAATTCCAAAACAACAGCGGGCTTAGCCGAACGGTTTATCCCCGTTTACGAAGAAGGTAAGCTCGTTGACCTGAAGCTAGAGCGGTCTACGGGTGATCCTGCCCTGGATAAAGCGATTGAAAAGGATAAGAAAAAGTTCTTCAAGCAAGTCAAAAAGCAGCTTAAATCTGTTCCAGAAGGTAGACGCAACAGACCCATCAAAATTCGGTTTGAAGCCAATGATCTAACGGCCAAAGAACGAGAGCAAGCGCGGAAGAATCGGGCTCTTTCTCAGCAACGGGCACAAGAGCGAGCGGCAGCTAGAGCCCGTAGAGCCAAACAGACCCCGACTCCAGCACCTAAACCAATTGGTGGGGTAGACTTACCCCCAAATCCTCCTCCTACCTCTCCATCTAGATCAACTCCGGCACCAGCTTCGACCCCGTCTTCTCCCATTAATGAGCCGTTGCCAACTCCAACCTCAACTTCGTCTCCAGCACCAAGTCCAGCCCCGTCTCCCTCTTCACTTGATGATTTGTTGTCTACTCCAACTCCAACCCCAGTACTAGTACCTCCATCACCTCCAGCTCCAGTCCCAGCTCCGGCCCCCACTCCAGCTCCGACACCTGCACCCGCTCCAATGCCTGCCCCTGCACCCGTTCCAATGCCTGCACCCGCGCCAGCACCCGTATATGTTCCTCCCCCAGCTCCGGCCCCGGCCCCTGCACCCCTACCCCCAATTGCACCTCCACCAACGCTGGAATAAAGACATATATAAGCACAGAATGCTTAATGCATCCTGTTAAACTGAGTTTTCAGGAAGTAGGGCAAGCATTTTGGCGTAGAGTCTTCATTCAAGGGGGGCAATTGTAATATATAAAGATGGATGGTAGAGAAACAGTTGTTCTATTCTCAATGAAATGGACTGCTCATCTCCCGTTCAAGCAGTATTCACTTTTTGGCTATGACTCGACTGCCCCGATGGCTGCAAGGACTAGAAAATCCAGTATTTGCTAGACTCTACCTCGCACAGACCATCAATCTTATGGGGGATGCCCTAACCTGGCTGGGCTTAGCGCTCTTGGCCTTCGAACTAGCTGGAGAACAGTCGAGCACCATTTTGGCCGGAGCATTAACGTTGCGAGTCACGGCATTTGTTCTACTGTCACCTATCGCGGGCGTTATCGCAGATCGCATGGATCGTAAACGCTTGATGGTTGCCAATCATATCATGCGCATGGGCATTGTTTGTCTATTGCCTTGGGTTACGCAGATTTGGCAAATTTACGCCATTGTCTTGGCCCTCAACATTTTCTATGCCATCTTTACCCCCACTTACATTGCCACCATTCCCCTGGTCACCACTGAACAACAACGTCCACAAGCCATTGCCCTATCCAGTGCCACTAGCCAATTATTGGGGGTTTTAGGGCCAGGCATCGCTGGCAGTATCGCCGCCTGGGTTGGCACCCGACAGGTCTTTTTTCTTGACAGCATCACCTTTCTCCTGGCAGCGATACTGATCATCACCCTACCTGGACGAATGGTGGTCAACGCTCAGCCATCGACTCAAACCCCTTCTAGAATGTGGCAGGACATGCAAACGGGATTGACCTGTCTTTGGCTGGATCCACTGATTCGCTATGCGCTTGCCCTCCAATTCATTGCTGCGATCCTAGGGGCACAAATTCTCGTCAATACAGTAGGTCACATTCAAAGCATCCTACAGCTTGGCAAACCAGAATATGGATGGGCAATGGCCGCTTTAGGACTAGGGGCAACCTTAGCATCCATTGGTTTAGGGCATTTCAGAAATAAACACCATCCCATTGTGCTGATGAGTCTAGGAACCCTTTTGGTCACCTTAGCTCTCTTACCCGCTCATCAAGTTCTTCTCAGTGGATTATTGTTGCTCTGGGCTATGGCAGGTATTGGCCAAACCCTTGTCAACGTCACCACCCAAACCTTAATTGCGGATCGAGTCGCGGTTGAGGTCCAAGGCCGCGTCTATGGCGCACATTTTGCATTGAGCCATCTATGGTGGGCCTTTGCATATCCGCTTGCAGGCTGGATGGGCAGCCATCTTGCTAGCTATTTTTTCTACAGTAGCTTGCTCAGTGTAGGACTATTCGTTGGTGTGTTCATCATCTTCAAACCCTATCACCTTATGCAACTAAGACGTGGATTGTGGCATCAGCATGATCACGACCATAGTGACCCATCCCATCAACATCATGCTCACCCAGCCGATCAACACAACCACCTCCATTTTCATCCAGCTCCTTAACACTGAACTAGCCTCTGTACAGAGAGCAAAGCCTCTGAAGAGATACGCTATCGTGAAAGCATCAAGATACACTACCGGAGGAGTCAAGATGTTAAAACAACACCTAATGGGCTTGAGTGTATTGCTAGTAGTCGCCATGAGTCCGCTAGTTAGTCAGGCATCTTAGCTTCCAGTCGTAGAATCTGCTGCCTTGGGTGTTGGCAAGAATCCACCCTGGTCGAAACCCGTAAATGTCGAAGATCCCTTTGAGGGGAAATTTATTGCTGTGTTTGATCGGCATCGGTTTAGCGATCGCTTTTTGAATGCCTATGTGCGGATCGAAGTTCAAAGTCTGTGGACCCAAGATTATGTCCGCCTGCTACTCACAGCAAAAGATCGTGACTGTTATGGTTACCACGGCTTTTTATCGTCATCCTATTGCAGCGAAGTGATTAACACGAAAAGCATCATCAAATTGTTCGTCAAGATTGATGAGGAGATCTATCTGATACCAGGTCAGCACAACACTTTCCCCATCAATGCAGAACTGGCTGATGCCCTTCGTGGTGCCCCGGAACAGGATGTTCAAATTCGCTTAGTCACAGAGAGTGGAGCTTCGGTTGATAGCAAAATTGGCCAAAAAACCGTAAAAGCTTGGCAGAGCATCTATAAGCCTATCCTATCTCGTGGCCCAGATTGAAGTGGACGATGGAGGTTATCTTAACAGTATCTTGCTGACTGATATATGATTATGGGAAATTTGTCCGAAACCGTTGATCTATCAGAGGTGTGCAGATTGACACTCATCCCGCTAACCCTACGGATATTGCAGGAGATTCTTCTTTCTGCGACGTGACTTGCTGCATTAAACCTGAGTTCAACACTGTAGCGGCCTCATCTCCAGAAGCGTTTTGACTATCAAGTAGCCAGCTTCCCACATGCCCTGCGGTAGCGATTCCTTTTCTCAAGATATTGATGGCTGCATTCTCGTCTCTATCTAACTCACAGCCACATGCACAAGCATGAGTCCGAGTGGAAAGAGACTTTTTATTTTAACAATGGCACCACAATCAGAGCATTCTTGAGAGGTGTAGGCAGGATCCACTGCAACCGTGACTTTCCCGTACTTCTTGCCAAAGTACTCCAGCCACAATCTGAACTGATACCAGCCTGCATCTTGAATCGACTTAGCAAGACAATGGTTTTTCACCAGATTCCGAATCCTTAAGTCTTCGTAGGCAATTAAATCGTTAGATTGAATGACGCAGAGAGCCAGTCTTTTGGCCCTCTCTTTACGCTGTCTACTGACCTTTAGATCATGCCTCGCCAGGCGATTGATGGCTTTTAATCGATTAGCTGAACCCGTCTGAGTCCTGCTTAATCGTCTTTGTAGCCGTTTACGTTTCTGCTGAGAACTATGGTAGAACTTTTGAATAGGTTCTTTATAGCCGTTGCTATCGGTGTAGAAGGACTCTAAGCCCACATCTAAGCCAATGGTCTTGCCTGTGGGTTCTAGCTTAATCTTGACATCAACGCTGATGCAGAATTGCACATAGTAGCCATCTGCTCTACGAACTAACGTGACTCGCTTGATTTGACTTTCGTCATAGCTTGCCAGGTCATACGTCCCGATTAAATGCAGCTCACCAATGTTAAAACCATCTGTGAATTTAATCTTTTTAGGACTCAGAAGTTTCCAGCCACTGGTTTTATATTCAACCGATCTGGAGTGCTTCTTAAACTTTGGAAAGCCAACGGGCCTTATACACTGTTTGCAATTCTCGTAGAAACGGCTGATTGAACTCCAGGCTCTTTCAGCACTTGCCTGCCGAGCCATAGAGTTGAGTTGCTTAGCAAAAGGAAAATTATAGGCAAGAACTCTACACAACTTGTTTAAGTCGTAGGTAATGTTGTTGATCTGTTGATTGCCTCTTAAACTGCCAAACCAAACTCATATCGATTGATGCATAGACCAATCACAATGTCGTGCATATCCTCACTTCGAGAAAAACAAATTGTCCTGCGAGCTAACCGTTTGATTCGTGTCCTAAATCCCAAGTGCTTACACTCGAACTACTGGGTTTCCCACTTCCCAACTTCATGTTGTTCCTCAGGGATATGGTGTTCATAAGCACCCCACCCATCCGTACTGTAGGCCTGAATCCCAAACGGTTCCAGTAAATCTTTGAGTTGGAGAAAGCTTTCGTCAGTACGACGACCAAATGCATAAGCCAAGACTTTTTAATTTCTACGATCCACTGCATGCCAGAGCCACCTCTGATTTCGCTTGCTGCCGACAAAACTCCACAGATCGTCAAGTTCTGCTTCTTCAATATCCGAGTCTTCAAGCTCCTCAACTCGGATAGATTCTATCTCTACCTCCTCATGGTGTAGGGTTTCAAAACATTTGTGGTTGACCTGGTTCAGATGAGGGCCTTTTTTTAGTTCGTTAATGACGGTTGATGTACTCACATGCAGCACCCGCGAGATATCTCTAATGCCGCTACCATTGAGTCACGTTTCCACAATTTGTTGTTTGACTCCTTTCAATCGTCCGAGTTATGAGTAATTAAGGAGAAAGGTATATGTAGGGACACGCTTCATTCTGACAGCGGCATCTGTTGTTTCCCCTCAGCAGACTGCCCGTTTTTCACCACTTCAATGCTGTGACAGAGAATGCATTGAACCGGAATCCAAACGGCCATTTAATTTCTCCAAGAGACAAGTTGAAATTAGACTGTCATCTCTTAGTAAGAAAATAGGTGATCAATGGATATGTAACATTACCGCCTGGAGAAAGTAAATTCATGAATCAAGACAACAAAGAAGACAATAGAACGTATAAAGTCGTAGTCAATCATGAGGAGCAGTATTCTATCTGGCCTGTGTACAAGGAAATCCCGTTGGGCTGGAAGGATGCAGTTAAAAGCGGTCTCAAGCAGGAATGCTTGGATTACATCAAGGAAGTATGGACGGATATGCGACCACTCAGTTTACGGAAAAAGATGCAAGAATCTGCTGCTCAAACTTGATGCTCTTGCTCTGTTCCAAACATTGCTAATTTGTGAAGACTATATAATAGTTGACAATGGCAACAGCACAAACCTTAAAATCCTGGGTTATCTGTCCTAAGCCCAATTCTCAAGCCAAGCTGCGACTCTTCTGCTTTCACTACGCCGGTGGAGGAGCATCGAGTTTTCGCAATTGGTCAGATAATTTACCATTATCTGTGGAGGTTTGTTCTGTTGAACTACCCGGACGCGGATTCCGATTGATGGAGGCGGCGTTTACGAGCCTCGATCCCTTAGTTCAAGCGATCGCCGATGCCCTCATTCCACGTCTAGACAAGCCATTTGCCTTCTTCGGACACAGCATGGGTGGACTGGTTAGCTTTGAATTGACCCGCCTACTCCGCAGCAAATACAACTTGAATCCAGTTCATCTGTTTGTGTCCGCTCGTCGCGCTCCTCAGCTTCCCAATCCAGAGCCATCGATCCACAACCTACCAGAACACGAATTCCTGGATGAACTGCGCGAGCTTGGGGGAACACCTCAGGAGGTGTTAGAGAATGTGGAACTGATGCAACTACTCCTTCCCACCCTACGGGCAGACTTTACCGTTATCGAAACATACGCTTATACTGCCGAGCCACCGCTAGATTGTCCGATCGCTACTTTCGGAGGTTTGCAGGATCGAGAAGTCAGCTATGACCAGTTGAACGCTTGGCAAGAGCAGACAAATGCTGCATTCTCACTACATATGCTTCCTGGTAATCACTTCTTTCTACACTCCGCTCAGTCACTCCTGCTAAAGCTCCTTTCCCAAGACCTGCACAGACTAGTCTGTGAGGTAGACCGATTGAGGTAGAGTCAGGGCTTGCTTCCACACCCCCTAGCAGCGCCCTCATTCGTCTTCCTCCTGCGATAGCAGCTGCTCTTTGAGTTCCTCCAGATACAGTTCAGTGCCAATCGGACCTGGTAATCCATAACAAATATAAGCAGGGACAAAGTACACCCGCTCATTCTTACTGGCTGTCAAAGACTGAGCGATCGCGCTTTTCTCCCATTTCTGCTGCACCTGTCGCAGTTGTCCTTCACGAAAATTTTGACCGGATTGATTTGACTCAAAGTTGACCCCCAACAAAAGAATCGAGTCTGCATCATTCAGTTGTGGTAACGTCTCCATTGATATGGGGATGGTCGGCTTACTCAACGCTGCTTCGTCCATGCCAGCGGGATAGACCAGTTGAAACCCTAACTCCTTCACAAGCGCACTACACATACTGGTGTAATGGGTGTTTAGATTAAGCTGCTGAGCCTCAAATGACGACAGCAGCGTTATCTCAGGATAGGAGGCCACAATTGGAGCAAACTCTTGGCGGCTGGCAGTGATTAGCTGTTCCTTCTGATTGAGACGCTGCTCTGCCCGATCGGCTTGATCAACTGCCTGGGCGATTGCTCGTAAATTTGTTTCAGCTTCTTGCGCCTGGAAGATGAGCGTTGGAGCAATGTTTGAGAGCGTTTCATAGTGAGATTTGCTAAATTCAGTCGCCACAATCAAGTCAGGTTTAGCTTCAAGCAGTTTCTCAGCAGAAGGGCTATGGTGTAGCCCAACATTAATAGGCTGCGTCGTAATGCGATCGCCCAGGTAGGGAATTTGTTCGGAGGGATTATCATAGTCACCTTGATGGAAGGCACCAACGTCGGCATAGGCAATGGGCTGAACGTCAAGTGCCAGTAGTAGTTCCAGCATAAATGGACTCAGTGCCACAATTCGTTGTGGACGACCGCAAACTTCGGTTTCGCCCATTTGGTGCTGAACCATGCGACAGTCGTCTGCGGCTGTGACTGGCTCAGATGCGCTATCAGTCGAAGTATGGTTGACCCGATTGCAAGCGAAAATCATGAAACTAGTGGTGATCGCGACTAGCAGCAACTGGATTGTTCTATATCTCCTCATGATTCACCCCTGTCAAAATCGAACTGAAATTGAGCCAATGACATTGAACGGTTTTCCTGGAATTGCACCGATGAGTCTGCTGAAGGGTGTGCCATCAATGTAATTGACATCAAATATATTGTTGAAGTTGAGTGCGAATCGCCAATTGTCTCGACGATAAAAGACAGCCGCGTTGGTGAGGAAGTAGCCGTCTAGCTCAAAGCTATTATCTAAGTCGCCTTGGCGATCGCTCAGGTAATTGAACCCAACTCCGAAGCCTAATCCTTGAAGATTGCCGCTCTGGATCTGATAGCTTGTCCATAAGCTGGCGCTGTGTTGGGGAATTCCTGCAAGCCGATTGCCTGCTGGAATGGTGTTGTCTTCAGTCACCTCTGCATCCGTGTAGGTATAGGATGCCAAAATATTCCAACCCGGTAGGATTTTCCCAATCACATCAAACTCAATACCCCGACTCTGCTGTTCCCCTGTGGCAACTGAGAAAAACACATTATTTGGATCAGTGGTTTCCACGTTCTGTTTAGTGATGTCGAAATAGCTTAGCGTTGCGAGCAGATTGCCATCGAGTAATTCGGTCTTAATTCCCACTTCAAACCCCTCACCTCGCTCCGGTTCTAGGGTATCGCCATCTACTGTCGTACCATCGTTGGGAGTGAACGATTGAGAATAGCTGGCATAGAGCGACAGTTTGTCAATTGGTTGATATAAAATACCGATTTGTGGTGTCAGGGCATCATCATTTTGAGTCTCTTCAGTTCTATCCGGATTAAAAAACGAGGGACCGCTAATGACTTCTTGACTAATGGTGTCATAGCGTAAGCCCAGTAGTACCTTCAAATTATCTAAAAGCTGAACTTGATCCTGTAAATATACTCCTAATCTGTCTGTCTGGGTTTCACTATTTAGAAACACGGTATCCAGGTCTGGTCGATCAACTCCGTAAACTGGATCAAACACATTCAGTAGAGACGGTGCGAAGAAATTTACTCGGGCGAAACTGCTACTAACATTTCGATTCAAGTCAACTCCAAAGAGCAAGGTATGGCCAATGGAACCTGTCGAAAATTTACCGACAATATTGGTTTGCAACGAGTAATTTTGGGAATCAAAATCATCAAATGCAAACGACCGCGTCAAGATGCCAGTACTCTCATCAAAGGCGATCGGAAACGTTAATCTATCAGAGAAGACGCTGGCGTCTGAAAAGCGAAAAGCATTGCGGAGAGTCCAGTTATCGCTGAACTGATGTTCGAGCGTATAGCCAACGTTCAAGAAATCGCGTTCAATGAAGTCATCGGGTTCATTGAAGATACGATCGCGCGGCGTATTAATCACGCCGTCGCCAAAGGCTAATGTGCCTCTATCGGTGAATTCTTCTTGATCGGAGACCTGTAGTTCTAGAGTGAGTTGAGTGCGATCGCTAATGTCCCAACTGACAATCGGTGCTACAAAGAATCGCTCAAAATCTTGATCTGAGTTTCGAAACCCGTCCTCACGTTCATACAAAGCATTCAGACGATACCGCAAACGACCATCGGACGTTAAAGGTCCTGATAGATCAATCTGAGGTCGGAGCAAACCAAAGCTGCCCGCTTGAAATTTCACTTCATAAAACGGCTCTCGTAAAGGTTGTTTTGTGGCGAGATTAATTACACCACCGGGTTGAATTTCGCCGTACAGGATGGAAGCTGGACCTCTAAGGACTTCAATTCGCTCGATGATGGCAACGTCGGGAATGTCTGCATTGTCGCCAAACTGCCTGAACCCGTCTTGCAAAACGGGGGCATTATCAAAACCCCGAATGCTAAATCGCACATTGCTGGCTGTATCAGTGCCGTTATCAATCACACCACTTACGTTTCGCAAAGCCTCATCCAATTCCGTCACCTGCTGATCTTCCAACACTTGTCTGGGTATGACCTGGATTGATCGCGGTGTTTCCAAAATTGGCGTATCGGTGCGGGTGGCGGTGCTGGCTTCGGGCACAAAGTAATCATCGTCTTCCTTCTCCGCCGTCACCACCACCTCAATCGTCTCATCATCCGGCACTTGCACCGTGGGGTCGCCAAGCGTACCGCTCACCGTCAGACCCGCCGGGCCAACGCGGATGTCAACGGCGGGGGGCGCATCGGTGCCCGTGATGGCAATCCGTACCTGATTATCCGGCAGGTTGGTGACGTTGATCTGCGAAATGCCCTCAGCCGGGTTGCTGGCAAAGAATTCCTCCTCATCCGGCAGTTGCAGCACCGCGTTGGGGATGTCAGCGATCGCGACATTGCCTGTCACTGAGGTTGTGGGTGTCGCCAGCTCTCCTGTAGTTTCCAGGCGCAGCGTAAACCCATCAGCCGTTGCTTCTACCTGAATGTTGGTAATCTCGACCCGCTCTGCCTGGGCGATTTGGCTCAACCATTCGTCTACTGAGGTGGCGGGTAGGGGAGTAGAGGAGTGGGAGAGGGGAGAGTGGGGGATTGGAGGAGAGGCAATTTCGATTATGGCCTCGGTTTCTACAGTCAAGGCCGTTGTGGCATCAGCCACTTCCTCAGCCGCAGCCGGTTGCATACTCACCAGAGCCGCGCTGGCCAGCAACAGCAGCGCCTCATTACAAGGACGATTGATCATGACTCACTCCTCAGTACAGAACAAAACTGGTTCTTTCGGATTTTGTGGTTTAAATTAGGTGAAGGTATCTTCAATTATTATTTAGCTAACAACATATCCAGTACTGATCCGTAGAAGCCTGAATAAGCATACGTTTTACGTGATAAATTAACATCTACTAAGTTACTGATATTAGCTAAGAAATTTGAGCAGAAGTCTTAGATAAAGGTATCTCAATCGAGATAAAGGTATCTCAATCGAGAATAAGCTTAGTTACTCAAGAAACTGTTTGGGAGTACATTTCCCTGAAAATACTGTAGGTAGAGGGATTGAAGAGATTGCAACTGTCTTAACCTTATTTAAACCACAAAATCCGAAAGAACAAGTTATGTTCCTGAGTACTGTCTGAAGATCCATTTGTGATCTTTAGTCTGTCTGAAGATAGGGTGCTCGCACTTGCCATGCTAGAAACCCATAACGCACTTGATAGTCCAGTTGTGCTGGCTAGCAAATGAATATTTTTCATGTTCATCTTCACACACATTTAGTTGAATACAGGGGTTGACTGTTGGATAGCTAGAAAACACCATAAACATTATCAGATAATGATAATCATTATCTGTATTTTTAAGATTTTCTACCACCTAGAATTAATGAACTTTGAAAATATCCTTGAGAAGTTGTTGATAATCGCTGACCCCAATGGACGATATCCTGGGCCACGATCAGGGGGTCATCCTCCTCTAACTGCTTTCGAGTTGTTAGCCACACCCCCAGTGTGATCGCACTCTAATTTCCAGTCATCCCCAACGTCTAATCGACGTAACCTACCATATCAACCTCAAGCTCCCCCAAGGCTTGATTCACCTCCTCCAGGTCAAACACTTTCGGGTCAAAATCACTCCCAACCCACTCCTTCCGCTCTCTGTACTCAGGATGTCGGGGGTTCTTCAGAACCTTCAACAGATGAGCGTATCCCCAGTCGCCACCACAGTCTTCCGGTGGACAGGCCCGCTTCCCGGCCAGACATACGGGGTAGGTTTTTCCAGGCTCCCTCGCTAGCCTTTTCTCCACCTCGATTTCATGTTGCCACCTATCGCCAAAATCATACAGATAGGTGAAAGGGAATAAGTCATCTCCAAGCAGCTCCACTAAAGTGATGCTCTCGTCCTCACTGATCGGAAACTCGTGAAGGTGGTAGCCTTCCCATCCCATTACGGCTTGTATCACGGAATGGAGTTGGGCCAACGTCGTCGTTTCTGAGACTTGAAAGCAACGCCAGACTTGAGACCGCACTCCCAGCAGCGTGATTTTCAGTTGGTAGACACTAGGGATACCATTCAGTGGTGTCCCAATCCCAGTATCAATAGCCTGTTGTCCCGTCTGCCAAGGAACATCATCCAACCACTTCACCTCCACTGAGCAGTCATCTAACTCCGCCAGCAAATCCATATCCCAGCGCATCTGAGCAATAATCTGCGAAAGGTCATCCTCTTTATCAAAGACGAACATCAGCTCATACTGAATTCCCCTGGGTTTTGGCTTAATCATCTGAAACTGACAGAGCACTCGCTCCTCAATCGCTTTCCTGACTTTGCCTTTCTTCTTACCCTTCACCCAGAGCTTCATGCCCAAGTGAACGGCATTCAGGGAACTCTCCACAGACCTTGCCAGGGGCCAGTCCAAGGGCTCTTCGACGACAGCATCTAGCTGTATCGCATCATCGGTCGGTATTTCGCCACGCAGAACCCGTTCTTCTAGCGACATCGACTGCCTCTCATTTTTCACAAAACCCTTCATACTCAGCTTTTCTGGCAAAGCCCGCACATCTGCCACAAACCGCTCAAGTTCCCGTAAGTTTTCCTCCCAGAGCTGAGCAAAATCAATGATCCCTTCTTCAAAATCATCTTGGTACAGGGGAGACTTCCCCGTCATCTCTGCTAATGCCTCCAGCAACTGACGCTGCTTCCGGTCCAACGTCTTGGCAAAGACTAAGGGTTTCCCCTCCGCTTCCGCCCGGTAAAACGCAGAGATCGCAGCCTCTTGTTCTGCCGCCACTGTATACCGTCGAAAGGATCGCTCATTATCATGCCCCGTCAGTCGTCGGGCATGGGTTGGGTCCAGACCCATTC
>JANQPU010000378.1 GCA_028285315.1 Acaryochloris sp. IP29b_bin.176 | reverse complement strand
AAAAAGGTCGCTGGTCCATCTCTGTCAGTGGAAATTGGCGACTGACATTTGAGTTTAGAGACGGTGACGTTCATATTCTGGACTATGAGGACTACCACTGATGCTGATGCATAATCCCCCCCACCCTGGAGAAACCCTCAAAGAGTTCTATCTAGAACCCTACGGTTTAAGCGCTCGTCAATTGGCAAAAGCTCTAGGGGTATCCCATTCTGCAATTTCCCGCTTGGTATCGGGACAAGCTGCGGTTACACCTGACATGGCGATTCGCCTTGAGAAGGGCGTGGGACTAACAGCAGGTACTTGGCTAGGAATGCAGCAGGATCGGGATCTTTGGGAAGCACTGCAACTGGATCGGCATGAGGACATCCAGCCAATTGATTTTGAGCAGCTTGCAGCCTCAGCCTCTAGTTCTTAAATTACCGAGGAACAGATAAACTCACAAAGTAGCGCTGTATCTAACGTTCAAGTCTCACTTTAATTTGGGACGTAATCAAATAGCCATTTGAACTGCTGGTCAGCAAGCTTGATGGGAGTGAGTTTGTACAACCAGTTGCGAAGAAAGCAAGCGATTTTGCCTTCTGCCTGAGCTAGCTGAGCCACCTGACGAGAAGTGGTGTGTACTCGGGCAACCCGCTCACCTCGACTCAGTTCAAACTGACGAAGAAGTAAAGGAATGGAGTTCACTTTCGCAGTCTTAGGAAGCTGCTTCACTAATTCAAAGGCATCTTCCACGGCCATACACCCCCCCTGACCCAGAGTGGGTAGTACCGGATGAGCAGCATCACCGATCAGTGTGACTCGGCCACAACCCCATTCTCCTTTCATGGGTACCCGATCACAGACGTCATCTCGATAGATCGGCTGGTCAATCAGTTGTTGCAAAATCTCTGGAACGGGGCTGGCATAGCTAGAAAAGCGTGAGTGCAGCGCATTAAGCACTCCCCCTTCCACGTCGTCGTTTCCACCCGCCTCCACATTGTCAAAACCATAAAAGGCATAGCGACCTGAACCCACATCAAAATAGCCAAAGCGATTACCCTGGCCCCAAAATTCACCCCAACTATATTGGTCATCTAAGGGTAATCCGGCCCCATTAAAATAGCCTCGCCAGCAGCATGTCCCGCTATAGTTCGGATCCTCCAGTCGGTCTTTGTCATTCAGACGTGCCCGGACAGTGGAATAGAGTCCATCAGCACCCACGAGGATATCTCCTTCTGTATGACTGCCGTCTTTGAAGAAGGCTTGTATCGTGTCTCCAGTTTCTGCAAAATTCTCAAAGGCGCATTGAGGTTTCACTGTTCCCACTGGCAGTGAATCATAGAGAATTTTCTGCATCTCGGGCCGAAGTAAACAAACCCCAAGATTATCCTCTTGAATAAATTGCGGAGAGTTGATGTAGAGTGGTTCGCCACTTTTGCTAAAGAATCCGCCTTTTCGGATGGTGCCGCCCTGCTGATAGAACTGATACCACAACCGCCCTTCCCACAGCAGTTTATAGACTCGCAGAGCGTTTGTCTGAATGAAAATGCCACCTGGCCCTGACAACATTTCATCTAAAGGTCGCTTCTCATACAGCTCTACCGCGATACCTGCATCCAAGCAGGCACGCGCTAGGGTTAATCCCCCAATTCCACCTCCAATGACGATTATCTTTAGCAAAGGCAAGCTAACCCCCTAAAAGCATCTTATTTCGGTGATTTTCTGGTAGTTTACAAAGAAATAAACGTAGGAAATGCTAACCGCCTTTTTGCGGCATGAGTATCTATGACAATCCTATGCCAGATCGGGGGGTGTGGAGTACCCCTTCACTGGATGACGATGCTGGGTGATGCGATCGCAACTTCAATACCCATTCCCAAACTCACACCTATCTTCTGAAGCTCTGATGGCGCATTATCCCAAAGTAAAGGCAGGGAGCAGAGCAAAAGCATTATTTTGTGAAGGCGACCACACCGATCAGTGATGCGCTAGTATTTCAACAAAACAAGTACAATGCATGGTCCATATCCCCTCTCTAACCCAGGTACAATTGGAAATCCTGCGACTGGCAAAAGAGAATCCTGGTGAATCGCTTCAGCTATCGTTTGAATCTCCGGTGATGGGTAATGGGGAACCACCGACCAATCACCCTTTGCTCATTCAGGAAATGATTGACTTGGGGTTGGTTGAGATCCAAAAGAGTTGGGTTCACTGCGACATCTCTCGATTTCAAAGAGAATGTTGGCTTGAGTATTGCTCTAATTTAGAGCTTCCATCCATCTATGCTTGGGAGTTATGGCGCAAAGAATTTATCGCTAGTCAGGAAGACTCGACAACGCTGTTCACACCTGGAGAAGAGTTTGAGGACTTCAGCTATGTCTGGGTCCAAGAGATGGAATTCCGGGCAGTGCAACCAGGCTAGGGCTAGAGGGTTGAGATTCTGATTCCTTCCCTGGCACCTCAAGAAGTTCTTGTCACAATGGCGAAAATCGAGGCGTTATTTGAAGATAGTAGAAATCAGCTTCCTTGAGACGAACATCAACATGGCTTATGTATGTGAATTAGACACCAGCCACAACCTTTACCTTGATAATCAAGGTGAGATGACCCTAATCACTTCAATGATGGGCATTCCTGGTCAACAACAACAGTCTAGCAATAGTTTTGAAACAGGCTGTTGGACAGCTCTGCCTGAAATTTATCGAACGTCCCAGGGAGTAGTCATTAAAATAACCACTACTCACGGTGAGCAATTTATCCAAGTGCAAGGCAGCAACATGAGCAGTATGACTAGCAAGCCATCTTTGCATAGGTCTCGACAGATGGAAATAAACCAGAGTGAAACGACTCCTTTCACTACCTCTATTCCTATGCAAGAGACTCTACCACCGATACAGCCAATGCAGCCGATGCAGCCGATGCAGCCGATGAAAATGGGGGACATGGAAATGGGAATGAACCCGATGGAAATGCGTATGGGTAATATGCATCTAAGTATGGGCTCAGAGAGTTCAGAGAAGACTCAACCAATAGGAAGACGCTTTTGCAGTCAATGTGGAGTTGCTCTTAAACCAGAAGATCGCTTTTGTTCTGGCTGCGGGCACAAATTGGCCTAAGATTGCCTCATTCAAGCAATACTCTGGCTAACTCGACACTAGTCGTGAGGATACCGTCCTCCTAGAACAGTTGGCTTAAAGTTTGCTTGAATCTTTCCTGTAGTGAAACATCCTCAAGTAAAGGCAGGGAGCAGAGCAGAAGAATGTGATCATGGTCGGTGGGGTTGAGATAGCATCCATTGATGCCTTGAATTGCTCTAGGGCCTGCTCACTTCCCTAACTCCAATCGTTGATGTAGGCAGTAGCACGGTATCTAACGTTCAAGACTCACTTTAAATTATTTATCTCGCTGCATAAACCTTCTGATCAACCCCGAAAGATTCTTGACTGCAAAGAAAAATTCCATTGCAGCAAAGACAAACCCCCAGGAGAAATAGCAATGAGCCGCACTCAGTTCACTGTTGGTACTTTCAACCTACTTAACCTGAATCGACCAGGCTTGAAAATCTATTCGGATAACGATGGTTGGGACCAGGACACCTATCAACGAAAAGTGAACTGGATTCGCAGTACACTTATGCAGCACCCCTCTGATGTATGGGGCTTTCAAGAGCTTTGGCATGAAGATGCGCTAGAAGAGGTCTTTGATGATCCTTCTCTAAAAGACTTTGTAACGCTCATACCGAAAGGACATGCTGGAGATGGCATCGTTTGCGGTGGGGCTGTTCGAAAGTCTATTCTCGTGGGCGAACCTGAATGGATTCAACAGTTTCCTGAGAAATTTATTCTCGAAAGTAGCGGTGATGACCCTCAAACTTCCGATATTGCTGTTAGTTTAAACAGCTTTTCCCGCCCCGTCCTCCATTTCCAAGTTCGCCCTCGTTCTCAGGGTAAAGCGATATCGGTTTATGTGGCTCACTTCAAATCCAAGGCACCCACTAGAGTGTTTCGAGAAGGGTGGTATCGGGACGACAACGAATATTACAAACAACACAGCAAAGCTATTGGTGCAGCAATATCTACCATCCGCAGAACGGCTGAAGCGACCGCATTACGAATGTTACTAACAGAGCAGATGAAAGGAACTGATGAACCCGTGGTCGTCTTGGGTGATCTTAACGACGGACGAGCCAGCAACACACTCAATATCTTAACGGAACAACCGAACTATATTCTCAGTGGGCTGGACCAAGGCGGAAGTGATAATGCTCTTTATGCCGTCAGCAGGTTACAGCAATACCGCAGTGATCGCGACGTTTATTACACCCACATCTACCAGAATCTGAGGGAGTCTCTGGACCACATCTTAGTGTCCCAAGAGTTCTACGACAATTCCCGAAAACGCTTGTGGTCATTCCAAGGAATGGAAGTAATTAATGATCATCTCAACCAGGACAACCATCAACAGGATGGCAGCTCAGATCATGGTATTGTCAGAGCGATGTTCAATTATCGGCCCAATCCCTCAGATTAAGCGGCTTCTAATGAACGGCTCTTGCTGTCTATTCGTCGGATAGAGTGTTCTACTTCAGGCTGGATGGAGTGCCAGTGACATTCAAGTCGGCCATCCTTGAGTTCCCAGACTGCTGTTGTTATGGGCTTGTCATTTGAAGATTTCATAGTCCGCTCGTGTTCAAAGGTTAATACAGAGTTAACTATGCTATTGAACCCTCGCAGAAACAGTGATTTACAACAGTGGTGCTAATGATTATTATCACTACGTCAGCTCATGATCGGTACAAAAAGCGATTGCAGTCTGCGTTTCTGTTCTTTTGCCACTCATGCTACTCAAGGGTCTAACTGTCGAGTACCCCTGTTTTGGGTAAAGACGCTGGGTGGTGCGATCGCAACTCCAATGCCAACTCACTGAATTCACACCTAAAAATCACCCCGCTTTTCGAAATCCACACAGAAACTGAAATCTCTTACCACGATGGATAACCCAACAAAGCCAGTCGAGTCATATCTCTCTGAGCATTCCGGGCAGAGGGTTAGCGCTGTGGAATAGACTTCAACTATGCCAAATAAGGTATAATTTTGGCATGACGGACAAGCCCATCAATTGGATAGGGACATCATTAGAAGATATTTCAAACTTTCCAGAAAGCGCACGACGAAAAGCAGGGTTCCAGCTTCGTCTTGTCCAGAGAGGTGAGGAGCCAACTGATTTCAAGTTCATTTCTGTTATTGGGGCTGGGGTCAAGGAAATCCGAATCCGCACTGAAGATGCTTACCGAGTCTTCTATGTCGCCAAGTTTGAGGAAGCCGTGTATGTCCTTCATGCGTTCCAGAAAAAGACTCAGAAGACCTCCAAGTTAGATATCGAGATTGGACAGAGACGTTATCAGCAATTACTTCAATACCGTAAGTCAAGGGAGTAGCGAGCTATGAATTCAGAAGAGTTTAAGGTAACTCAGGGCAGTCCAAATATATTTGCTGATCTGGGATTTGACACAGAGGAGTCCCAGAATCTGAAAATCAGAGCTGATCTGATGCTGAGCTTGCGGAGTTTTATTCAGTCTCAAGGATGGACACAGCAAAAGGCGGCTCAATTCTTTGGGGAGACTCAACCCCGCATTAGTGACCTTATGCAAGGGGATATTGAGCGATTTAGCATTGATAAATTAGTCAAGATGCTGGCTCGGGCAGGGCTGGAGGTAAGGGTTGAAGTGGGTGCGAAAGCTGCTTGATATCCCCCCTTGATATCTTGTCGGGTATACAGGGAGTTCAATGAGTTGAACCGTCTAAATTGCTACGCCCAACGCATCGACCATCTCAACCACCTGCCCCTTCCGACTAACCTTGCACCCCGCTAGCAACTCCTCCCAAGCCTGCCGCTTGCTGAGTTTGTCGTGGGAAATTCCCCAGTTCTTCAGCTTGGCCTTGAGCGCTGGAGTGTTGTTTACCTCGTAATGCGCCAGTACTGGGGTCTTGATGTCACTGAGCTTGGCCTTGCTGGTCTTAGCATCTTTCCAAGGTTGACTATCGACACCATACTATCGACACCAAAGGTAGGTGGCTAATTCGAGCCAATATCCACAGTTGCGAGCATCATTTTTATCATCGATCCACTTAGCATGAACAGCTTTATTGAATTCGCAGGTGCTGGCGACAATATCCTCAAACCCAGGTTTGTTCGAGGCATTAGCTGCGGCGAGAATTGCACTCTTGAGAGTGGATAAAATGTATTGCATTGTTCAAAATCTCCATTTCTGTAGCGTTGAGGGCGTTGTTGCGACTGCCAGATGAAATCAATAATAATCGCCCTTAACTTAGAATCCAAGATGCGAATTCTAGGAATTACTTATCAATACTTTGGATTACATTAGCGAATGCTAGTGTGCAAATTCTAAGCTAGTACTCCCTGGCGGGAATGCCCCTACCATTTTTAAGCCTTCAAAGCCTTCCCTTGGTAAGTCCATTTGAACGGCTTTGCCATCGTGTTATTGAAGT
>JANQPU010000362.1 GCA_028285315.1 Acaryochloris sp. IP29b_bin.176 | reverse complement strand
TCCTGAAAGTACTGATACTACGTTGCTACTGATCACAACATTTAGCCAGAGGAAACGAGGAATCAACGGTTACAGGCATTTAGTCGCACATCGCCTTATTTTGCAAAATCATTCAAGTATCAAAGGTAAAATTCATAACTCTGATTACCACCACTTTGTAGAAGATTTCTTTTCTCTGTTCCCTGCTTTCGTTCCACCTACCGCAAGTCTTCCTCCAATTGAGCAATTTATTACCCATTCTGATCTCCAGAGGAAGCTAGACCAAGGGCTAATAGCTGAATGTTGGCGCTCATATCTATATTGGTTATGCAACGATGGTGATCATAGACACTCCAACCAAGTCGTTGAGATGGTTCAGAGATACTTGCCAGATACAGTTCTGAAATTGCCCCAATTAACGCATTCATACCCACCCCAAGTTTTAATAGAATTCGAGGAAGGCGAAACTAACTTTGATATTAGTGTTAGTGGAGGGGGACTTCGCACGATCTCCAGTCTAGCCTTTATATTACATTTTACAAACTCGAAATGCTTACTATTGGATGAGCCAGACTCACACCTTCACAGTACTTTGCAACATCAAGTCGCGCAGATGCTTCTTGACTACTCTATTGAGAGAAACGTACAAGTATTTGTTACAAGTCATGCCCCTGATTTTATTGCAGAGATTCCTGTTAAGAATTTGACATGGGTTGATCGAACGAAACAAGAAAGTCGTACTTGCAGCAAAGTAGGTCATTTTCTTGCTGATCTTGGTGCTGTAACAAAAGCTGACGCCATTCGTAATGGTGATGCAGACAAAATCTTGTTTATTGAAGGCGGTATTGATCGTAAGGTTCTAACCAAGCTTGCCAGTATTTTCTGCCAAGAAAATACTGGCTTTATCAATCCATTTACTGATAAAACTATCATCATTGCTCAACTTCCAAATGGGAAAGGTGATATCAAACATTTAGATATTTTCCAAAAGCTCTTATATGAGACATTTAGTTCAAAAGTAAAAATTGCTTGCATAGTAGATAATGATTATGACTTGCCCCTTGATAGTGACTCTGAAGCGGACACATTATTATTGAGATTACAACGCAAAGAAATCGAAAATTATTTTATTGAGCCTAATGTAATTCATCAGGCAGTATTGATTTCAGTGGAAAAGCAGAGACAATTTGCGGAAAGAGAGAACCCATCAGTAGACGTAATTAAAGCTAAGATCTCTGAGTTATTAAATAGTTCAGAAATTTATTCTACTGTTAAATGTCAGGTTACTCCTAAATATCGTGACACGCTAGGGAATTCTCTTGATTCTTCAACGAAGGAAAAGAAAGGAGAGGAATGGTTTGAAGAGATGTGGAGTGATCAAAATTGGAAAATAAGGAACTGCCCTGGCAAAGATGTTCTTGCCAAATTAAGAGATTGGTGTAAGAACGACTACAAGCTTAACTTATCGGCTCATGGACTAACTGAAGCATTAACAGAAATACCTGAAGATATCGAACATACTATGCAAAAACTGTAAGACTATCTATATAGTTGAATAAACATGGGAATCAAAAGCAACTTCCCTAAGCTTTAACTTAATGTTTTCGTAATTGTGAGAGAAATTAAGCCTGCTAGATTTGGGCTTCCATATTTTGATCCAGAGGATAGGAACACCAATCACTCCAGCTTCCAGCATACAGTTTGCCGCTCTTAATACCTGCTATTTCTAAAGCCAGCAAGTTGACACAAGCGGTTACGCCTGACCCACAATAGACAATAACTTCATCTGCACCGTTTAAGTCAGCATAGTGAGCTTGTAAGTCAGAGGAAGGCAGCAAAAAACCGTGCTCATCCGTCACAGCCTGCCAGGGATAGTTGACTGCCCCTGGAATATGTCCGGCCACTGGATCAATAGGTTCATGATCACCTAGATACCGCTCATGGGCACGGGAATCAACCACCGTCATATTCGGTTGATCTTTGCGGGCTTTGACGGTTTGAATATCCACGACTTGCTCAGGACTAGGACTTGCTTGAAACGCTCCTGATCGGACTTCAGGCACCACGGTGGTGACGGGATAGTGGGCCTGATAGGCTGCAAATCCCCCATCCAAAACGGCCACATGGGTATGACCGAGATAGCGTAATAACCACCACAGCCTTGAGGCAAAGGCTAGTCGACTATCGTCATAAGCCACGACTAAGGTGTCTGGAGTAATGCCCATCTGCGAGAGCTTAGCTGCGAATTGAGACGTATTTGGCAAAGGATGCCGTCCCCCATGCGTTTGCACAGGAGACGACAAGTCCTTGTTCAAATCTAGATAATAGGCACCGGGAATATGGCCTGCTTGGTATTGCTCTCGCCCTTGCTGAGGTGCACTCAGGGCAAACCGACAATCCACAATCACCACCTGCGCATCTTCAAGATGCTTATGCAGCCATTGCGGTGACACCACATTATCTAAATGAGCCATTGGTCCAAACCAAAATGCTTAGAGATTTGCTGTAATTCGCTGCATGGCTTCTTCAACATTGGTCCGACTGTTGAAAGCTGAAATTCGGAAATAGCCTTCCCCCGCTGCGCCAAAGCCTGACCCTGGGGTACCGACCACATGGGTCTTATGCAACAACTGATCGAAAAAGTCCCAGCTAGAGATGCCGTTGGGTGTTTGGACCCAGACATAGGGGGCATTGACGCCACCAAACACCTGTAACCCAGCAGCCGTCAATTTCTCGCGAATAATTTTGGCATTTTCCAGATAGAAACTGATCAGCCCCTTAATTTGCGCCTGACCTGCTTCCGAATAGACTGCTTCTGCGCCACGCTGGACGATATAGGAAACCCCATTAAATTTGGTGGATTGGCGACGGTTCCAGAGCTTCCAGAGTTCTACCTCCGAGCCATCCGCCGCTTGAGCCGTTAAGGTTTTGGGCACAACTGTCAGAGCACAGCGAGTCCCCGTAAATCCCGCATTTTTGGAGAAGGAGCGAAACTCAATCGCACAATCTCTAGCACCCTCAATCTCATAAATGGAATGGGGAATGTCTGGATCAGTGATATAAGCTTCATAGGCGGCATCAAACAGAATGATGGAGCCGTGGGATTTGGCATAGTTCACCCAATCTTGCAGATGGTTTTTAGTGGCAACTGCACCTGTGGGGTTATTGGGAAAACAGAGATAGATCAAATCCACTTTTTGATTCGGGATTTGAGCGGTGAAGTGGTTACCCGCATTGATCGGTAAGTAGGTTAACCCTTCATATTCGCCTTGGTCATTGCAGGGACCAGTATGTCCGGCCATGACATTGGTATCGACATAGACGGGATAGACCGGGTCGGTGACTGCGATCGTGTTGTCATCACCAAAGATATCGAGGATATTGCCACAGTCGCACTTAGACCCGTCAGAAATAAAGATTTCTCCGGCATCAACCTCACAGCCTCGGGCTTGGAAATCATGGGCCACAATTTTCTCGCGTAACCAGGCATAGCCTTGTTCAGGACCATAACCTTTGAAGGAGTCCCGATTTCCCATGTCGTCGATAGCTTTGACCATGGCGTTACGGCAGGCTTCTGGCAAGGGTTCGGTGACATCCCCAATCCCCAGTTTGATGATCGGTGCATCTGGATTAGCCTCAGCGAACGTACTGACTCGGCGACCAATCTCAGGAAATAAATAACCTGCTTTGAGCTTTAAATAATTGTCGTTAATCGTTGCCATGTTGTCTTAGGGATGAACACTTTCAACCAGCTTACTGCGAACGTTACCGTTCCACTGATGAGATTTTGCTAGGCAGACAACATTACCCTTAGAACTACAGTCTGCTGATGAGAGGCAAGGCGAATGACGCGACACACAACCATAAGCCAATATGCATACAGTGATTGAAGAATCTTTTAGGCATATTTTTGACCATGAACGCTTGCTTTTGTTCATGGTCGCTTGTCTTTCTGACTTCTTTCACCGTAGAAATACCGATTTCTATGCAACAGCAAAATATTTTAATAATTCAATATTGCCATTAACGGGTTTAGCTCAGTTTTCAGGGTGTTGAATATCGGAGAATCAACAGGGAAGCAACGGATTTATGAGAAACAGCGCACAGACCGAATCTCTTGGGTATCCGTGACGTAACAGGTACCGCCAAATTTGTTGAGTAAGGGGCGAATATTTTCTACGACCTGCTTTAATAAGTCAGGAGTACAGAAAGCAAGGATATAGACGTTGTCCAGCATTGTATGGTCTAAATCTTCTGTGTTTCCCCGCAAGCCTTTACCCGCCACATTGCGAATGACGGCATGGCCATGAACACCCGATTTATCTAAAGCGTCTAAGATTTTAGGGAGTTCAAAGGAATTGGCAATAATTTCTATTTTGTTAACGGGACGCATGCGCTTAACTCCATAAAAACTCGATTCCAGCAAGGTATAGCGGGATTCCCACAATGATATTGAACGGAAAGGTCACTGCCAAAGCGGTTGAGACATAGAGGCTCGGATTGGCTTCGGGAACGGTCATGCGCATCGCTGCTGGGACGGCAATGTAGGACGCACTGGCGCACAGCACTGAGAATAAGAGCGCATTGCCAACAGACATCCCAATGAGTTTGGCGATGACTAAACCGATGCCAGCGTTGACTATTGGTATCAGTATGGCAAACCCAACTAGAAAAACGCCGGTTTTTTGCAAGTCTTTAATTCTGCGAGCGGCCACTAGCCCCATATCGAGTAAGAAAAAGGTGAGCACACCATAGAACAAGCCTTGGGTAAAAGGTTCTAGAACTTCCCAACCACGCTCTCCGGTTAAGACGCCAATCAGCAAGCTGCCGACGAGTAGAAAGACGGAACTGTTGAGAAAGGCTTCTTTTAAGACTTCAGGCCATTCAAGGTCTTGTTCTCGATTAGCAGCAAACAGGTTGACTAAAATCAAGCCGACGATAATGGCAGGCGATTCCATCAGGGCAAGCGCGGCTACCATAAAGCCATCAAAATCAATCTCCAGCTCAGTTAAGAAAGCACTGGCGGTAATGAAGGTCACGGCACTGATGGAGCCATACGTGGCTGCGATCGCAGCTGCATCATAATTCCCCAGCTTAATTTTGAGAATAAAGAACGTGTACAGCGGCACAAAACAGGCCATCAGCACCGAAGCGGCTAGGGTTAGCATCACATCTTGGGTAATTCCACTTTTAACGAGTTCAACTCCCCCCTTAAAGCCGATCGCAAACAGCAGGTAAAGCGAGAATAATTTCGGGATCGGGGCTGGTATTTCTAAGTCAGACTGGACGAAAACAGCTGTCATACCCAAGAAAAAGAACAGTACAGGTGGATTCAGAATATTGGATACGATTAGGCTGACGTCCATAAAGATCCCTCCAGGTGCAGCAAAAAGCACGCAAAAAACTATGTAGAAATTATTTCTCTGACAAACCCTTGTTTATCGTGGACCACGACCGGATGTCAATGAGTCAAAAAACGGTCCAATTTGGCATTTAAGAATGTATCAGTTCATACAGAACATAACACCAAATCATCTTCTTCTTAAATAGATGAACTGAACAACAGAGAATAAATTCGACAATCATATCTATTAAACGACTACGCAAGCATATTAGCTCGCATGTCAGCAAGATTTTTATATTTTATTAGCTTCCTGATGTCTTTGAATACGGTGCTAAATGGGGAAAACAGCTTTAATCTTAATATTTATTGATTTATAGATTGCATTCATTTTTTGCAGTAAGAATAGGACATATATATCTAAGTTCATGCAGTATTCTAGGTCAAAAATTTAGGTCAAAAAAACTACAACAAAGACAAGAATTTCATTATATTTAGTAATATTGATATATCTTTTCTCGGCAAGAAATATCTGATATGAATTAAGTGAATATCGCTGCCTAAAATTTATTTACTCATAAATAGCCTGAATATCATCTAATCATAATGAACCAAAAGATTATTCGTTTCTAATGTTTAAACTGCGGCTTATCCAAGTTTTTTATGTGTTGATCATTACTTAGATATTCTGTAATGCGTAAATTCAGTTATTAAATAAATTGACTTTTTAGTGACATAATCAAAGCTTAACCAAAACTAATAGCCTTCTTAAACTATAGTTTAGCTAGCCTTTACATCCCTCTGCGAGTCTTACATTCGGTGCTTCTGAAGCAGTGTTTGTCGTTTTTAATACTGCTTGACAAATAACTGGAAGTGCTTCTCACTTGTTTGATTCTTCGTTGGGGGATAGCAGAATTTACAGTTAGCGAAGAATCTAATTCCTCAATCTACTCATCACTATTCTGAGTCTAAATAAATTCAGTCAAAAATTTGCTGATATTTAGGTTTATTCTGCTGAAAATCTGAAAACTTTCAGATTGGTTTTACTGTTTGTTTAGGAATGCTCATGGCTACTTCCCTCTCTGCTGGTGACATAGCAATTATCGGAGTTAACACCGATAATCCTGATGACTTTAGTTTTGTGTTGCTCGTTGATATCGATGCGGGCACTGAAATTCGCTTCACCGATAGCGGTGTACTCAGCGATGGCAGTTTCCGAGCTAATGAAGGAGCCGTGAAATACACTGCACCCTCTGCCCTGACGGCGGGGACCGTCATCAATTTCGTTAATAATAATGTGGACTTCACGGCTGATAATGATGCCGGGGTAGGAACCAGTGGGTTTTCCCTTTCTAGCAGCGGGGATCAAATTATTGCCTTTCAGGGCCTCTCCACAAACCCCACATTCCTGTTTGCCCTATTAACAAACAGCACGGAATTCCAAGCCGATGCGACCTCTTCAAATACATCGGCACTGCCCCCCGATCTTGTGGTGGGTACTTCTGCCGTTGCTGTTGGGGCTGGTGCTGGACCTACCCAAGAGGTAGATAACGCAGTTTACAGTGGTCCTGTAACCGGGACTCCCACCGAACTCCTAGCAGCCATTAGCGATGCCAGTAATTGGACAGGAGACAATTCAGCACTAACTTTGCCCACAGCTCCCTTCACAATCGGTGATCGTGATCCTGGCACTGGCAGTTCCGATGTTCCCTTGAGCAAAATTGGAGGGATTACCCTGGATAACGGTGCTGAAATTAATGCCTTTGATGCCGCCTCTCAGAAACTCTTTTTAGTATCCGGTAAACCCGAATTACAGGTGGTGGACCTGAGCGATCCGACTCAGCCAGAAGCCTTAACTTCCATCGATTTATCCAGCTTCGGAGCGGGAGCCAATAGCGTTGCCATTAGTAACGGCATTATTGCAGTAGCTATTGAGGCCGATCCGGCCACCAATAATGGCACCGTTTTGTTTCTCAATAGTGAGGGTGAGATCCTAGGTGAAATCGAAGTGGGTGCCTTACCAGATATGCTTACCTTCACCCCGGACGGTACCAAAGTGTTGGTCGCGAATGAGGGTGAACCCGAGGATGATATTGATCCTGCTGGATCGATCAGCATTATTGATTTGTCTGCAGGATTCGATAATCTGTCCGTACAAACGGCTGATTTCACCGCATTCGATGGACGCGAAGCTGAACTCAGGGCCAAAGGTGTTCGTATTTTTCCCGATAAAACGACCTCTGAAGATGTCGAGCCCGAATTTATCTCCGTTTCAACCGATGGGACAACGGCTTTCGTGACCTTGCAGGAGAATAATGCGTTTGCCGTCGTGGATATAGCAACGGCGGCCGTGACAGACATCTTACCTCTAGGGGCTAAAGATTTTAGCCGTGGGCCTGCCCAACTCACCCAACTGACCTTAGAAGACTTACCCAGTCTAGGCACAACACCAGCAGGGCAGGAGATTCCGCTAGGCGGTTTATCGGGACTGTGGTTCGGGGGTACCGACCCCGATTCAGGCAATCTCATCTTTTACACCATTCCTGATCGCGGCCCTAATCCCGAGACTTTAGATGTGGATGGAGACGACATCAATGAGCGGCCCTTTGCCTTGCCGGATTACCAAGCTCGGATTGTCAAATTAGAAGTTACCCCTGATCTGACGAGTGTCAGCATTGCCGCTCAGATTTTCCTCACCCAAGATGACGGCACACCGATCACGGGACGCTCCAACATCAGTAACGAAGCCGTTGATGAGCAACCCGTTGATTTATTTGGCAACCCGCTGACCTTTGATCCCTTGGGAGGCGATTTTGAAGGCATTTTGAAGGATGCCAATGGCAATTTCTGGATGGTGGATGAGTATCGGCCTGCGATTTACCAGTTCTCACCGGAGGGCGTACTGTTGAATCGGTATGTGCCGGAAGGGACCGCAGCCCAAGCCAGCAGTGGGGACGATAATGAGGACGAGACAGAAGTTAATTTTGGCACGGAAACCTTACCTGCTGAATATATCAACCGTCGCCGCAATCGGGGATTTGAAGCCGTAGCCTTGGATGATGAGGCGGGAATTCTTTATGCCTTTATCCAAACGCCCCTTGCCAATCCTGATCGCGCAGCATCTGACAATTCTGATGTCATTCGAATCCTAGGGATTGATACGGCAACAGGTAATCCCGTTGCTGAATACGTTTATCTCTTGGAAGACCCTGCCGTGAGATCAGGAGGCAGAGTGGACAAGATCGGCGATGCTGTGTTTGCTGGCGATGGCAAATTCTATGTCATTGAACGGGATTCTGCGGTTGGCGAGACGGCCAAGAAGTTTATTTTTGAAATTGACATCTCCGCTGCAACTAACCTGCTAACACTGGATAAGGATGAAATTGGCATCTTTGAAGAGGGCACGCTGGAGCAGCAAACGGCTGACTCGTTATTGGCTGCTGGACTTCAACCCGTTAATAAAATTAAGACCACGAATTTACCGTCTCTTGGCTACCTCGCTGGCGATAAGCCCGAAGGCTTGGCATTACTTCCTGATGGCACCTTGGTGGTCCTCAATGACAATGACTTTGGGCTGGCAGAAGGCGATATTCCCTTAGATGGAAATGTGCTGCAAAATCCTGATCCAACGCCAATCACGCTGGGCTTTATTCAATTTGGTGAGGGAAATACGCTGGATCCAAGCGATCGCGATGGGGGTATCAATCTGCAAAATCATCCGGTGTTTGGGTTGTATCAACCAGATGCGATCGCATCCTTTGAAGCCAACGGCCAAACGTACTACATCACGGCAAACGAAGGGGATGCCCGCAGTGAAGACGAGCGCATCGCCGATTTGACCCTAGACCCAACCGCCTTCCCTGATGCAGCGACTTTGCAACAAGACGATCAGCTTGGGCGGCTGCAAGTCTCCACCATCGACGGTGATATTGATGGAGATGGCGACTTTGATCAGCTGTTCTCCTATGGGGGTCGCTCCTTCAGCATTTGGGATGAGGTGGGCAACCAAGTCTTCGATAGTGGCGATCAGATTGCCAAAATTACCGCTGAACTGGCTCCAGATTTATTCAACGCCGATGACGGAGACCCTTCCGAATTTGATAGTCGATCCGATAATAAAGGCGCTGAGCCCGAAGCCGTAGCCGTGGGCAAGGTAGGGAACCGCACCTATGCCTTTATTGGTCTTGAGCGAGCTGGTGGCGGGGTTCTGGTCTATGACGTCACTAACCCTACAGCCCCCGAATTCTTGCAATATATCCGCGATGATGCCGATATAGCCCCGGAGGGTTTGACCTTTATTGCTGCGGATGACAGTCCCAACGGCAATAGCTTATTGGTGATCAGTAATGAGGTAAGTGAGACCGTTGCTGTTTATGAATTTACGCCTGAAGTCAAGATCTACGACATTCAGGGTGAAGGTCATCTGTCTGCCTTTAATGGATTGACAGTAACGACCACGGGAATTGTTACAGCCGTTGATTTCAATGGGTTTTATCTCCAAGATGCCACTGGCGATGAGAATGACGCCACTTCCGACGGCATTTTTGTGTTTACGGGAAGTGACCCCACCGTCAGTATTGGGGATGAACTGGAACTGACGGGTCAAGTGTCAGAGTTTATTCCTGGAGGGGCTTCCACCAATAACTTATCGATTACGCAACTGAGTTTGGACGCGGTTGAGGTCTTATCTAGCGGTAATGCGCTGCCTACCGCCACCTTGCTCGGTGAGAACGGTCGACTACCCTCCAACAACACGGTCATTAGTGCGGATGAGTTGCCCATTAACCTGCAAATGGATCCAGGTGAGTACGATCCAGAAAACGATGCCATCGACTTCTTCGAAAGTCTAGAAGGCATGCGAGTCACCGTGGAAGATGCAGTAGCCATCTCGCCGACCCGGATCTTCAACCCATTCTCGGCAGAAGCCTTTACCCTTCCGAATCAAGGAGCCAATGTGTCTCCTACGGATGCCCTCACGAACCGAGGCACGCTGAATCTGGTCTCTGGCCCTAACAACACGGGCGATCAAAACCCAGAGCGCATCCAACTCCAATTTGACCCCGCTCTCCTCCCAGATGGCTTTGATACTCCTGGCCTCAACGTGGGCGATCAACTGGGAGATGTCACAGGTGTTGTTGGCTATAGCTTCGGCAATTTTGAGGTGAATGTAACAGAGGCATTTACCCCCACCCCGAGTGGATTAGAGCCAGAAACAACGACTCTAGTGGGCACTGAGACTCAACTAACGGTGGCGAGCTACAACGTTCTCAACCTGGATCCGAATGATGCAGATGGCTCGGCTGATGTCGCCAACGGCCAGTTTGAACGCTTAGCCACTCAGATCGTTAATAATCTCCAAGCCCCTGATATCATTGCGCTGCAAGAGATTCAGGATAACTCTGGCAGTGTAGATGATGGCACGACTGCTGCAGATGGAACGTTGCAAATACTCGTGGATGCGATCGCAGCCGCAGGCGGACCCACCTATGAATTCCGCACCATCGATCCTGAAGATGGTGCCTTTGGCGGTCAACCCGGCGGTAACATTCGCAATGCCTTTTTGTTCAACCCCGACCGAGTGGCGATAGACGATAGCTCGCTGCAATTGCTCACCCCAGAGGTCCTGGCTGCAGCGGGAGCTAGCAATCCAGATGCCTTTGCGGGCAGTCGGACCCCCTTAGCCGCGAATTTCGAGTTCAAGGGTCAAACCGTACAGGTGATTAACAATCACTTCTCGTCGCGGTTTGGGTCCTCGCCAATTTTTGGAGCCACCCAACCCTTTATCCAAGCGGCAGAGGAGGAACGGGAAGCCCAAGCCCAAGCTATTAACGATTTTGTTGATGCTCAATTGGCTGAAGATCCAGCCGCCAATATCATTGTGGCTGGCGATCTGAATACCTTTGACACCACCAACGACTTACAGGAAATATTGCCAGGTGTGGGGGATGAGCAGGTCTTAACGAGTTTGGTCCCTCAGGCAGTAGCTGCGGATGATGCCTACACCTTCATTTTTGATGGCAATGCCCAAGTGCTGGATCATCAGTTCGCCACGAATTCGCTGGCAGAGGGGGCAGAATTCGATATTGTTCATGTCAACAATGACTTTGTCCGAGATGATAGCCGGGCTCTTTTTGCAGATCAGGTGGTCGCCAGCGATCATGAGCCTATCGTCGGTCGATTCACCCTAGAAGATGATAATGGGGGCGGTAGTAGCTCTGATACCTTCACATTGCAAATTCTCCATGCCTCTGATTTAGAGGGTGGGGTAGATGCCATTGGCCGCGCTCCTAACTTTGCGGCACTGACCGATTTCTTTGAAGATGAGTTTGAGAACACGGTGATCCTGTCGGCAGGTGATAACTATCTGGCCGGTCCCTTCTTCAATGCGGCGGGTGATCGCACCGCGTTTCGTGATAGCGGCCTCTTCAATGATCTTTACAATGACCTGTTTGGTTTACCCGCCGATCTGGACGGCGATGCCGTTGACGACTTCTATGCCGGATTGCGAGAAGGGGGCGGTCGCGTCGATATCTCAATCATGAACTTGATTGGCTTTGATGCCTCGGCGGTTGGCAACCATGAGTTTGATTTAGGATCTGATACGTTTGAAAGCATTATCGAACCCGACTTCCGCGATCCAGGTCTGGGAGATGATCGCTCGGTAGGTGCCTTATTCCCCTATCTGTCGGCCAATCTCGATTTCTCCGGTGATGCAGATTTAAGTGATGTATTCACCAACGATATTTTAGTGAATACCGCGTTCCGAACGGGTCCAGAGGAGTCTCTGGCTGGAACAACGACCCCCAAGATTGCCCCGTCCACCATTATTGAAGAAGGAGGCGAACAGATTGGGGTAATTGGGGCCACGACGCAGTTACTCGAAAGTATTTCCTCTCCCACGGGGACAACGGTCATTGGTCCCCAAACCAATGACATGGCAGCCTTAGCCGAAGCCCTACAGCCAGAAGTGGATCGTCTCCGCAACCTGGGCATTAACAAAATCATCTTGGTATCTCACTTGCAGCAGATTGCCTTAGAGCAAGAACTGGCGGGTCTCTTAGATGGCGTTGATGTGATTATTGCGGGGGGCTCAGATACCCTCCTAGCGGACTCAACCGATGTCCTTCGACCGGGAGATGTGGCCGCAGGGGACTATCCCTTTGAAACCACGGATGCCAGTGGTAACCCTGTATTGGTTGTCAGTACAGATGGGGAGTACAGCTATCTGGGTCGCTTGGTGCTGGAGTTTGATGCCGATGGCAACATCATTACCAACAGCATTGACCCAGCGGTCAGTGGGGCTTATGCCACTACTGATGAAGTGGTCAATACTGTCTATGGCACGACGGATATAGGGGATGCGATCGCATCCTCAGACAAAGCCACCAATGTCCAGCAGCTCACCGATGCCGTCTCTGATGTGGTAGCTACCCAGGATGGCAATGTTTTCGGGCTTTCGGAAGTATTTATCGATGGTCGTCGCGAAAGTGTCCGTACCGAAGAAACTAATCTAGGCAACCTGACGGCAGATGCCAACTTAGCAGCTGCAAAAACCTTTGACGATACGGTTGTTGTTTCCCTCAAAAACGGAGGTGGCATCCGTGCTCCTATTGGTGAAATTGATGCTAATGGTAATGAGTTGCCTCCGCAGGCTAACCCTGTCTCTGGTAAGGCGGAAGGCGAAATCTCTCAGCTCGACATTGACAACTCCCTGCGCTTTAATAATAGCCTGACGCTGCTGACATTGACCGCCGATCAACTGCTAGAGGTGATTGAGCATAGTGTGGCGGCGATTGCCGATGGGGCCACTCCTGGTCAGTTCCCCCAAGTCGCTGGCGTGCAGTTCAGTTTTGACCCTGATGCGCCTGTGGGTGATCGAGTGCAGTCCTTAGTCATTACCGATGAGAATGGCAATGACATCGATGTTGTTGTCCAAAACGGAGAGATTGTGGGGGATGCCAGCCGCACCTTCCGCATTGTCACCCTTAACTTTTTGGCGGATGGTGGCGACGGTTATCCCTTCCCCACCGGGCCAGACGCCAATCGGATTGACTTACCCGATGTGCTGACCGATCCGGGTGTTGCTACGTTTGCAGATCCAGGCACAGAGCAAGATGCCCTAGCCGAGTATCTTGCCGCTAACTTCCCTGCTGATGCAGATCTAGCCACTCCTGCTTTTGCCGCCTCAGAAACAGACCCCGCTGAAGATACCCGAATTCAGAATCTCGATTTTAGAGATGATATGGTCATTGATATGGTGATGCCTACCTTCAATGAAATTGTGGGCACCAACCGTCGGGATATCCTCCGGGGAACGGCTGAAGCAGATGATATCAAAGGCTTGCGAGGCCGAGATATCTTATTTAGCCGTGGCGGCGACGATCAGATAGCGGGTAATCGGGGCAGAGATCGGCTCTTAGGCGATGCTGGCAATGACACCCTCATGGGGGGCCGTGGCAAAGACACTCTGTATGGTGGTGCCGATAACGACTTGCTAACAGGTGGTCCAGGAGCCGATAAGCTCTTCGGCGGTGCCGGGGACGACACCTTAGTCGGGGGTCAAGGGGCAGATTGGCTATCCGGTGGATCTGGTGCGGACTGGTTCGTCGTCGAGATCGGTCAAGGTCTAGATACAGTTCTGGATTTTGATGTTGACCTGGATACCTTAGGTCTTGCTGGAGGGTTAACCTTAGGTCAACTTAGTGCCACGACCGATGATGGAGATACTCGCATCTCCTTGATTGATTCAGAGCAAACTCTAATGATTTTGAGAGGGGTTACGGTTGATCTGGCAGACCTGTCTATCCAAGACTATGCTCCTATCTAAGCCATAGTTGAATGAAGCTATTCCTTTTAAAAGGCAGAATAGCTCATCATTCGCTAGGTATATCATTCTGGTTGGGCAAGGAGCGGTATCAAAGAACTTATGAATACAATCAGGTCAAATATTGACTGTTTTATTCTCTAGCTTGTTGTTTATTGGGCTACATACCGCAAAGATCATCAGCCATTTACGTTGGCATTAAGTCCATTTGTGAGGATGACTACAGTATGAGTATTTCGATTCAAGAAATCAGCATTATCATTGCCGCTAAAGATCTCAGCCCATCTATCCTCAATCCTGATTTTCTGAAGTATAGCGATATCGTGCCGTCAGATTGGCAGTACGATCAGCAACCTGTCTTCTCAAAGAGTGGTGTGCGCGTCTCCTATAACAACGGCATTCGGCTCAGTGCCCAACCCAATCGGGTGGCCTTTGCTCAAATGGTGTCTACAACCGATCAACCGCAATTTCTGATCGATACGATGGTCATCAAGTTTGCAGAAAAACTCCCCAATGCAGATTACCTGGCAGTTGGGGTTAATCCTCGGGGACTGGTGCCGTTCTTTGACAACGATCGGGGGGCTCATGAGTTTTTATTCAAACAACTGTTTGCGATGGGATCTTGGCAAGAATTTGGTCAAGCTCCTGCCCAAGCGACTATTCAGCTCAGTTACGTCCTAGAACAGGGCCAGCTCAACTTGGCAATCAATGAAGCCAAGCTTAAAACCCAAGATGGGAAATCTGTATCAGCCTTGGTCTTTTCGGGGAATTTCAATTATCCCGTGCGTGGGGACATAGGTGTTAAGCGAGTTCAGAATGTCAAAGAGCGTATCCAGCTTTGGCAGTCCACCGTCGCCACCTTCCAACAACTCATTAATGAGCGCTTTTTGGGCATTGCGAATGTGTCTCCGTCTAATCAAGATATTCCAATGGCCCCTCCAGCAATGGAGAATGAGATGGTGCTTTGAGTTCCTGTCTTCTTTACGGTGAACTTCATCGATTGGATGCTCTGTTAAAATCACGCGGCCTGATATAGCCATTAGGCAGCAGATGGCTCGTCAATGGATCAGGCTTAGTATTCCGAGAGATCTCGGAATACATTGTCGGCTCTAAACTTGATGAATATTGTCAAGAGCATCGTTGGCGCAGTAATTTTGGCTGTCAATATCCCTCGTATCATTGGGACGATTCAACCCCTGAGCTATGGAGGGGCAACTGTCTATGGAATAAGGCGGCTAACAGGAACAATTGTTATGGCTTTGCTAGGGAACTGCCTGATATTCTCGAAAGAGAAAGCAAACGCATAGAACAAGTTCTACAGCATGAGGTCAAACGGCAATGGCTAGCAAAAATATCTTGATGCTGGTGGGTGATTTTGTAGAAGATTATGAAGTGATGGTCCCCTTTCAGGCATTGTTGATGGTAGGGCATACGGTGCATGCGGTTTGTCCCCATAAAAAAGCTGGCGACGTGGTCAGAACGGCTATCCATGATTTTGAAGGTGACCAGACCTATAGCGAAAAGCCAGGCCATAACTTCATGCTCAATGCCACGTTTGCGGAGGTTACTGCTACTGACTACGATGCTCTAGTCATTCCAGGTGGGCGAGCCCCGGAGTATTTGCGCCTCAATCCTGAGGTGATCAAAATAGTGCAGCACTTTGCCCAAACTCAGAAGCCATTAGCGGCAATTTGTCATGGGGCTCAACTGCTGTCCGCAGCAGGTGTTCTGCAAGGAAAGCGCTGTTCGGCTTATCCGGCCTGTGGTTCAGAGGTGAGTGCGGCAGGAGGTGAGTATATTGACCTGGCTATGGATGATGCACTGATTGATGGCAATCTAGTGACAGCTCCTGCATGGCCTGCTCATCCTAAGTGGTTGTCGGCATTTTTGCAGGTTTTAGGGACCCGAATAGAGGATCCAGAGATGGTCTTGACCTGATGTTTTGCTGCGCATAGGGCAATTATGCAATAAAAACAAACTTTCTTTATCCTTTGTAAAGAATGCTTTGTCCTGCTCACTCGCCTTTGAAGGTTTCACAAGCCTAATGATGAAGACCTCTTTCCCCCCACGCCAACCCCTGGATGTTTTAGTGGCAGGGCTGTCCGATCTACAAAAGCAGGCTGTGCGACGTGGAGAAGCCATTGTCTCTGGTAGTGCAGGCGAGTATGTGGCTCAGATTGTAATTGAAGGTGAACCGGAGATTGCTTGGCAGGTGCTCACTGATTTTGAGCATTTGGCGAGCTTCCTGCCTAACGTCGTTGCTACCCAAGTCCTGGAAGCATCTGCACAGCGCACTGTCGTTGAGCAAACCAATGTTTCCAAAATTCTATTTGCCCAGGTGCAATCTAGGGTGCGAACTGAAAATAGAGTGATGGCACCCGGTAAACTTTCCTTTCACCTCCTCGAAGGTGATCTTAAGTATTTGCAAGGGTACTGGCAGGTGTTGCCCCTCTCCCATTCCACACCTCAGATCTTGGTCAAACAAGTTGTGACCGCCGATGCGGATATGGGGTTACTGGAGGGCAGCTTTCATCTTCTCTTTCGAGAGACATTGGAGCGGACCCTCACAGCAATTCAACAGGAAACCCAGGCACGATCGCTACTCAAAGCGGCTTAATTCTGTATTTGGGAGATCTTCCTTCAAGACTGCAACCGTTTTCTAATCTGCTGGTGTCGCTCAACCCCCTCAAAGCCGTAACGGTTATAATCCTTTCGGACAATCAGGGTTCTAGATGATGCGTTTGGGAGTTGTGGGATGGGTACTTAACCAGGCTGGCAACCAGATGTGCCCTAACCAAAATCTTTGGGCCTATGCAGATGGGGGCAATGCTAGAGCTAGAGGCTAATAGACAGAATGATTCCGATTTCCATCACTATTAGCCGACTATGAGGCTTGATATACATGGGCTTTTCTAGCCCTGGTGACTGAATGGGTCACCCAACATGAGGACAAGAGCCAGATCAGTTAAACCAGATCAACTAAAACCGTAGAATTTCTTGATCGAACTGGTTGGGTTGAGGTTCTATCATCCAAACGAGCCCTTCTCCCGCCTCTAGAGCGACATCAATATATAACCGATCGACAGGTGCAGTAGCTTGGTCTTCATTTCCCTCAAACGATGCCAGATCCTCAGTCAACAGTCTGAGCACAAAACCTCTTGGAATAGCGACACCGGGGGTTACAGGTCGGAGTTCAAACCGCCATACTGTCGTGAGCTCAGTCGCCACAACATGAACATTGAGTTCATAGGGTTGTCCCTCGATCTGCAACTGCCGCGAGATCGCAGAAATGGGCATTGAGGGTTGATCACCACGAGCAGCCGACAGTTGAGGTTGTAGAGTAATCGGTTGCCAGCCCAGCTGTTGGGCAAAATTCGTCATCCCTGTTTGTAGCCATTGTCTGACTGACTGCTGTTCAACCATTCCATATCGTTGGGCAGCGAGGCGTTGTCGCCAACCGCCATGAGCCATTAAGCTTCCCCATTGTTCAAAAGGAATCGACAAGCGAGGGGTAACGAGTTCTGAATTGCCGAGGCGTTGAATGAGTTGATCGGCTTGGACTTTGGATAGTGCAGGTAAAGCATTGACCTCTGCTTGGGTCATCTCTTGGGGATTGAATTGCTGGGTGAGCCAGAGCACATTCAGGTCCGAAGTGAGATCGGTATCGTTGAGGGTGTAAGTGCGATCGCGCCAATCATACGCCCCCTGTGCCTTAAGCTGTAAGTGTTTGGTAAACCCACCGAGTCTCACCCAACCCTCATCAGGATTCACCTGCGCCGCCACATAATAATCCGTAATCCAGTTGGGAATATCCACCCATTCTTGCGGAACCCGAAATTCATCTAAATCAATCGTTTCCGTGGGAATCAGGACTAATTTTTGTGCCCCTACCTGAATCGGCGTCCCCGTCACCACAGCCCAAATACTTTGCAAAGACGGCAATTTTAACGCGGGTATCGCTTGCAGATCATAATCTTCCCGTAGCCAGGGAATCACTGTTTCCAAACAGAGCTGATTTAAATAAGCCTGCCAGCAGCTAGGGCCGTCGTTTTGTTGCCAAGCCTGGGCCTGGAGGTTCGGATCAATTTCTAAATAGGTGGAATCAAATAAGGCTAAATCAGACGTCATGATCATCACTCTAATGCAGGGGTAGTGGGGCCGGCTCACCGTAGTGTCCTGCCAGCCATTCTTCCAGGGAAGAACTCATAGCTTTGAGTACGTCCGAGTCGGGTGAAATATGCAGAGTCTCTTGGCTCCAGGTGGCTAAAGCCGTCAACAGCGTCTTGCGGAGTTTGGTTAATCGTCGCGAGATGGTGTACTGCTTCATCTCCAATTTCTCGGCAATTTGCTGTTGGGTATAGGCTTGGGAGTAGTAGAGCTGCAAGAGGGATTGAGAGGGCTGATCCAGAGCCTGAATCGCGGCGGCTAGCACCTCACCAACTTGTTGATACTGGGTTTGCCGGGTTTGCACTTCTTCAGTGGCAATCATCTCCTCTAGCAAAGACGCTTGCTCTGTATTGGGTAACTGATCGAGAAATTCTCCAGCATCTTGTCCTGGCCTAGGCGTATTGATGGAAATTTGAGCCGGGTAAAGATAAGCTCGGGCTGCTTTAGCACAGGTCATTAAGGTGGTTTCGAGACCCTCAATGGTGATGGCAGCAGTGTTCGGGGGCAGTTGAGTGGTACGGTCTTGGTTGTATTGGGTTGCGATCGCAGCCCAAACCTCAGCCGTTGGTTTCTCCAATTTCTGAGTTCCCGTTGCCTGTTGAGGAACATAAATTGCCTTAAAGCTAGTCCAGGCCAAAACGTAACGATCAATCGTTTCCTGGGGTACACCATTATTGTTCAAAGCTTCGACCAGCCGCTTTTGGCTCAGCTTCCGCAGCAAAGCCCAATCACTGCAAATATCAATTTCGCGGCGTTGCCGTAGCGTCTCCCGCATCAGGCTGGCGAAGGTAGCGCTGGCATAATTTTGCAGATTAAAGCCCTGATCGGAGTTGAACCCCTTGAGAATTTTCTCCACTTGCGCCATCGCAATTTGAAAATAATCTCTCACGCCATATCGGCTGCTGCTAAATCGAGTCGCCGTTTTCTGAGCCGTCCAGTAGCAGGTTTCTTGTAGATAAGCCGATAAATGGCCTGCCGAAACCTTTCGCAAGGCGGGCTGAAATTCCGATCGCCATCGCTTATGCCAGTACAGCGACCAAAACTTTGCCGATAGATCCGCTTTCTGGGATTGTTCAAGCTGGATCTGCATACTGCGCCGCAACTTTGGATCACTGGCCCAGGTTTGGACATGATCCGCCTCAAATTGCAGAAAGGTGGAAAAGATTGCCAGCAGTGCAGTTCGAGGTTGCATGTATCCCAATGTTCAGCAGCGTGCATAAACCAACCGCGTTGGCCCTAAGAAAACAGTACAAGCTAATTCTTCTCAACGCTGACGACTACAAGGAACTTTAATGATGCTGAAACAAACTGCTGCAACTCACCGTGCCCCTCAAAAACTGCAAGTCTTCCTCTTGGCTTGCTTGGTGGTCGGGTTCAATCCTCTTGCCAGCCTCGCTTCAGAGACAAATCCCAATCCAACCGAAGCCACTACTATTGCTCTAGAGACCGAACCCACTGAATTAATCGAACCATCCCTTACGGACGATTGCCTACCTACGGCTGGCGAAAGTGAGGAGACCGAAGTTGAACCTAGCGGTGAGGCTCATGCAGTAGAAGAGACTGAGCCCTGCGCCGCTGATGCCCTTTCCGAAGACGAATTTGCCGATGCAGACGATGCAGACACAGAGTTAGCGGAAGAAGAGACACCAGCCTCCAACGGCCCCTCTATCAATGTCAATATCAATATCGGTTCAGGAGGCCCCCTGATTGAAATCGGTTCTTCAGAAAATGAGGGGGCATTTCCACCAGATGAAGATTTTGGCGAAGTCCCAGATCCTGGTCTAGACGACCCCGAAGAGGAAGTGTTACCCGTCATTCCAGAAGAAAAAGTCTTAGTGCCGACTCCAGCCGTTAAGCCTCCTTCCAAGGCACCCAAAGGCTTGATACGTAAAACGAGACTCCAGACAAAAAAGGCTTCTCCAAAGAAACGGGTTCGGCTAAAGCCAGGGGCTCGACGGGTGAAGCGGGTCAAGCCCAGCGCTCGCCGTAAGCTGCTGCGAAAACAAATCAAATCTAATCGCCGCCAAATCAAGTCCCTAGGGAAACGCTTGCGCAAGAATCAGCGGCGGATTAAATCAACGGGTCGACGCCTGCGTCCCACCCTCCGACGTTCCCCGGTTAGGAAGCGACCCTTGCGCCGCATCAAAACTGTTAGACCGATGATGCGGCGTCGATAGAGTCTTGGCTAAACCCTACTATGAGTTTTTTCAAACCTTAACGATGCCAAAATCACTACAACCGTATCCACAAGCAGTTAGGATACGGTTGGGTTTTGGTATTTGCCGACCATCCCACCTCCTCTTTGCCCACCTAACCCATGACAATCGTTCTATTACAGAACCCTGAATAGTCTGTAGTGGTCGCTCAGAGATAGTACATCCCTCACTCAAGCATTCTAGATTATGCTCGGTCGAACCCTCGGTGGACGATATCAAGTTCAAGAAACTCTAGGCGGCGGTAGTTTTGGCCAGACGTATCTGGCTGTGGATATTCACCGTCCTGAGCGTCCTCAATGTGTGGTCAAACATCTCAAACCAGCAAAACGAGATCCTGAGTTTCTGCCCAAAGCCCGGTCTCTCTTTGAACGAGAAGCCGTCATGCTGGAGAAGCTGGGGAATCACGATCAGATTCCACGATTACTAGCCTACTTCGAAGAAAAACAAGAGTTTTATCTCGTCCAAGAATATATCCCCGGTCACCTCCTGCGCAAAGAATTACCAGAGGGCTGTCGATGGTCAGAAGAACAGGTCACCCAACTATTGCAGGACATCCTGTCCATCCTGACCTTTATTAACCAATTCAATGTCATTCACCGGGATATCAAACCCGAAAATATTATTCGTCGGCAGCAGGATGGTCGTTTGGTCTTAATCGACTTTGGGGCTGTCAAGCAGCTGCGCAAAGAACTGAGCAGCGATCCCCATCAGCCCTTGCCTGTGGGAGGAACAATTGCTATTGGCACCCCTGGCTATATGGCTCCTGAACAGGCCCAAGGCCGCCCCCGAGCCAATAGCGATCTCTATGCCTTAGGAATGATAGGTATCGAGGCTTTTATTGGCAAAAATCCGACCCAATTTACCCAAACGGCCCAAGGCGAGATTGACTGGCAGGAAGAAGTGCCGGTGAGCCCAGTCTTAGGGGATGTGCTGCAGCAAATGGTCCGCTACCACTTCCAATATCGGTATCAATCCGCAGAAGATGTTCTCAAAGAACTCCAAGCCCAACCTGCGTCGGGATGGTTTAAAAAAGTCGGTAAGATGTTGCGATCGCCCGTGCAAAACCTGTGGGCAGGTGAACCGGGTTCGGCCGGAGAACGCAGCTATCAGACGACACCGCAAGTGGCGCGTCCTGCCGATTTCCCCAGTAACTCTCTAGGATCAGAGCCCCTCACCGCCGATCCTGAGAGCGCCACTCAACCCTTTGTGGAAGTGACTAGCCAGGTCTTTATCAGTGCTTTAAACCGAGAACCGGAGCTGCAGGTGGCCAAGGAGTTATTTGAAGCCGTGAAAGGGGCGGGTTACCAGCCGTTTATGTCTACCCAGAGCCTGGAGCTAAAAGAGAATTGGGCACAGCATATTGATCATGCCCTCAAAGCCTGTGACTTTTATATTCTGCTGTTGTCGCGGGCCTCAGCCCATAGCGAGCTGATGCTGCAGGAAGTGCGAGCGGTTAAAGCACTTCATCAAAATCGTGCAGAACAGCGACCGCAAATTGTGCCCATTCGGGTGGATTTGCCCATGGATGGCTCCTTGAATTATGAACTGCGAGGCTATCTCCATCGCCTACAGCAGCGCATTTGGCGGTCTGCCAGTGATACCCCCAACTTGGTTCAAGATATTTTATCGGCCTTAGATGCCAGTGACTCCTTAACCAAAACGGCTGATCAAGGCAGTTCTGGATCGTTTCCGACCGTACCGCCGCCTAAACAGGGATCGGATGCGCCACCCTTACCTGTTGCTGAGCCAGAGTTACCGGAAGGGCAGGTGAATGTGGCATCTGCGTTTTATATTGAGCGGCCACCGATAGAACTGCGCTGTGCGGAAACGGTGGTGCAACCGGGTTCCTTAATTCGGATCAAAGCCCCTCGGCAAATGGGCAAAACCTCGCTGATGGCCCGCATCCTCCATGAAGCCTCCAGCCAAGGGTTAAATACGGTGTCCTTGAATCTGCAACTGGCGGACGGCAAGGTGTTTACGGATTTAGATAAGCTGTTGCAGTGGCTCTGTGCTAGCGTCAGCCGTCGATTGCGCTTGCCTAACCGGATTGCCGAGACTTGGGACGATATTTTTGGCAGTAAATACAATTGCACTGCTTATTTTGAAGAATATATTCTGCCTGAATTAGATGGTCCACTCACCCTGGCTCTGGATGAAGTCGATCGAGTATTTGAATATCCTGAAATTGCCAGCGACTTCTTTGGCCTGTTACGGGCCTGGCATGAGGAAGCCAAAAATCAGGAGATCTGGCAAAAGCTACGGCTGATTGTGGTTCATGCCACGGAGGTCTATATTCCCCTCAATACCAACCAGTCCCCCTTTAATGTCGGCCTACCGATTGACTTACCCGAATTCTCCTTGGCCCAGATTAGTCAACTGGCGGAGCTGCACAACCTAGATTGGGATGAAGCCCAAATTTCCCAGCTTCAAACCCTGATCGGGGGGCATCCCTATCTAATTCGGTTGGCTTTGTATCACGTGGCTAAGGGGGATATGAGTGTGGAGCAACTGCTCGAAACGGCACCGACCGAAGCAGGACTATTCCGCGATCACCTGAGGGGCCATTGGTGGAATTTGCAACAGCATGCCCAATTGGCTCAAGCTTTCATCTCCGTCGTCACGTCTGAGCAGGCGATCTCCCTAGAGCCGTCTGTGTTGTTCAAGCTGCATAGCTTAGGACTGATCCGGTTGGTTGGCAATGAGGCGCAACCTCGCTGCGATTTGTATCGTCAATATTTTGCCACGGTGGCTGCTGATAAAGGGGCCAGCGAATCAGGGTGATATTTTGGGACTATTGGCTCGTCTTCTAGGGACGGCCCATTGCTGGTTATGGTTTGCCTATGGATACCTCTGTTTCAGGCTGGACGCCAGACACATCCCCCATTAATCCCTATCAGGTTGGGGGTAGTTTACCGGTCGATGCTCGCACCTATGTGGTTCGCCAGGCCGATCGTGACTTATATCAGGCCCTAAAAGCGGGGGAATTCTGCTACGTACTGACGGCTCGCCAGATGGGCAAGTCCAGCTTGCGGGTCCACACCATGAAGCGGTTAACCGTGGAAGGGTTTGCCTGTGCCTCCATTGATGTCACCAAAATTGGTAGCCAGAATATTACTGCTGAGCAATGGTACGCCAGTTTGATTGGGGCCTTGGTCAGTGAATTTAAGCTGGGAGACAAATTTCAGTTGCGGTCTTGGTGGCGCGATCGCACCTTGTTATCCCCCGCCCAACGCCTCACGGACTTTATCGAACAGGTGCTGTTTGCCCATGTTCCCCAGAACATGGTGATCTTTATTGATGAAGTCGATAGCTTGCTCAGCCTTAGCTTTTCTGCCGACGATTTCTTTGCTCTGCTGCGGGCTCATTACAACAGCCGGGTGGATCGGGATGACTATAAGCGACTCACCTTTGCCTTGTTCGGCGTCGCCACGCCCTCGCAACTGATTCAAGACCAGCAGCGTACCCCCTTTAATATTGGCCGAGCTATTCACCTGCGGGGCTTTCAATCCTCAGAAATCCGCCCCCTCACCTTGGGGTTAAGTGAAGTGTCCGAGTATCCAGAACGGCTGGTGAAAGCGGTTTTAGAGTGGACTAACGGTCAACCTTTTTTAACCCAAAAGCTGTGTAAGTTCTTAGCCACAGGACCAACCATCCTTCCAGATACAGAAGCACAAACCGTTACTGAGCTGGTGCAGTCGAAAATTCTCCACAGTTGGGAAGCCCAAGATGAACCAGAGCACCTGAGAACGATCCGCAATCGCTTGCTGCAAAACGAAAAGCGAGCAGGCCGTCTCCTCGGCAGCTATCAAAAGCTTCTCGATCAACCCGATTGGCAAGTGGGTATTCCCACAGACAATAGTTCTGAACAGATGGAACTTCTGTTGTCAGGATTGGTGATTCAGCGGCAGGGACAGCTCCATATTCACAATCGTATTTATGCCCAGATCTTTGATTTGGCTTGGGTTGAACGGCAGCTGGCGCAGTTGCGACCCTATGCCGATGTGATGCAATCTTGGTTACGGTCCGATGGACAAGATATGTCCCGGCTACTGCGAGGCCAAGCCTTAAAAGAAGCCTTGGCCTGGTCCAACACCAAAAGCTTAAGCGACCAGGACTATCAGTTTTTAAGTGCGAGTCAAGACGCCGATAAGCAGGAGGTTGAAGTTAGCCTTGCGACCGAACGCCAGTCTAAGAAAGCGATTGAAGAAGCCAACCAAATTTTGACACAGGCCCATCGCAAGGCCCGTCGAATTGTTAGAGTTGCGATCGCAGCCTTGGCACTCGTCTCCGGTATCTCCGTTCTAGCCATTGCCGTTGGCATTCGCACGGGCCGAGACCTGCAAGAATCAGAGCAAAGTCTAGCGTTGGAACAGGAAGGGGTGATTACTCTGCGGCAGTTTCCCACCGACCAGCTGCAAGCCTTGCAATCTGCGATTGAGCTGGGCCAAAAGCTACAAGACTTGGTGCCCGCCAAACGTCCCTTACAGGACTATCCCACCGTCAAACCCCTATTTGTACTGCAAAGCATTCTAGACAACATTTATGAAACCAATACCTGGCAGGGACATAAGGGGCGGATTTATAGTGGTTCCTTTAGTCCCGATAGTGAAAAGCTGATCACAGCAGGCAAAGACGGCTATGTTCGTATTTGGTCTCCAATCGGTGAACAGCTGCAAGCGTTTCAAGCGAATGCTAAAGGAGTGAGGTTTGCTGCGTTCCTCAAAAAGGATCGGATTTTGACCATTACCCCAGTGGGGCAGCTCCAATTTTGGGATGCGGAGGGTGATCTTAAATCCACCGTTCCCCAAAAGATAGGCAGACTTAGAAGTATTCGATTTAACCCTAGTCGAGACCAATTTGCTACGGCTTCTACCGATGGCCAAGTCTATATCTGGAATCAAACAGGTCAGCAGCTGGCCAAATTTACTGCAAATAATGGATCCGTGAGTAGTTTGAGTTTCAATCCCGATGGGCAAACCGTCGTTACCGTCGGGACAGACGGGACGATGCAAACCTGGACACTATCAGGCCAGAAACTGAGGGAATGGAAAAGCCGTATCAATCCCAACCTCAAGCTTAATAGTGTTAACTTCCTACCTAATCCATCCTCTGCAACCACTCCCTCAAGCCAACAAAACCAACGGTTTGCCATGGTCGGTACGGATGGCCTGATTCGCCTGTGGAGTGCGTCTAGTAACCAGCCTTTAAATGTATGGCGAGGCAGTCAAACCTCTCTCTATCTGGTTGATGCCAGCCCCACAGGACAAAAACTGGTCACGCTAGGTGAAGACAGTACGATTCGAATTTGGGACTTTGCCGGGAGAAAACTGGCAGAACTCAAAGGGCATGCTGGACAGGTGAGTAGCGCTAGCTTCAGTCCTGATGGTCAAAATCTATTGACGACAGGCAGAGATGGCAGCCTCCATTTATGGAACATAGCTGGCCAGAAGCAATGGGCAGGCCAACATACAAGTATTTGGAGCGTCGCCCTTCATCCCCAGCAAGAGACCCTTGCGACAACGGGCAAAGACGGCAAGCTACGGCTGTGGGATCGCACCGGCAAACTGCTTTGGGCAGCCGAAGCCCATAATCGGGGCAATGACGTTTTGTTCAGCCCTGATCAAAAACAAATCGCAACCGCAGGGGAAGATGGACATGTCCGCATGTGGAATTTGCAAGGTCGTCAACTAGAAGACCATCTTGTTGATAAAAACGGAGTATATTCGCTTAGTTATGCCCCCAATGGCGAGATGCTAGCCGCTGCCGCCAATGATGGCACCGTCCATCTATGGGATTTTAAGTCGAAAGAACACCGTCAATTTGAGGCATCTACCCAGCCCCTATGGGCCATCCGCTTTAGCCCAGATGGTCAGCAACTGGTGACTGCAGGCAAAGAAGGACTGATCAAACTCTGGACACCCGCTGGCAAGCGACTAGGTCAGTTTAAGGCTGATCAAGGTTGGCTGAGTGATGTGCGCTTTACACCGAATGGTCGGCAACTCGTAACGGTGGGGAAAGACGGTTCAGTCAAATATTGGTCCGTCAAAGGTCAGCTGCAACATCAGTTTCAGAGTCATCCCAACGATATTCTTCGCCTGGTGCTCAGTGCGGATGGCCAGCGCCTGGCCACCTCAGGGCAAGATGGGATTGTCAAAATTTGGACCGCCAAGGGGCAGCAATTAGCGGAACTGATGGGGCATCAAGGAGCCGTCTATAGCCTACAGTTTGCAGCCGATGGCAAATCGTTGATTACAGTGGGGAAAGATGATGTGATCCGGATCTGGCAAACTGGCACCCTCTCCCAGCTATTGCAGCGAGGATGTCAATGGCTACAGACGTATCAACAGCAACATCCTGATCAAACAAATCCCTGTGCTCAGAATTAAAATCAGCGGATAAGGGTACTCTTAAGATGTGCTTATGAGTTCAGGTATCAAGATCAATGCTTTGCTTGATCCTGCAAGGGACATTGTCAACTAATATGAAGTTAAATCCGTTATTGTGAGTCATGCATTGGCATCACATACCGACCATTCCCATATCCATTGTGTTCTGATCTGAATCGCCGGAATGAGATCATCTTCCGAGACCCCCACTGAACATCTGAAATCTGTAATTAAGTCAGATGCTTCACTACAACTGCTGTTGTTTGTTGACAAACGCACAACAGCTAAAGAGCAGATTCATCAAATATCTCAATATCTCGATACACTCAAACCCGATTGTGACTTTGAGCTGCATGTCGTTGAAGTTTCGGAACAGCCTTACTTAGTAGAACATTACAAATTGGTGGCCACCCCCGCTTTAGTCAAGATCCGACCTGAACCTCGGCATATTTTGGCAGGCAGTAACTTGGTCGCTCAGCTAGAGGAATCCTGGCCCTATTGGCAACATTCTTTATCTGCTAGCCTGCTTGACGATCAGATGGACTTGGCGACAGATACAACCTCCTTTGCTGATGCTGCTCAACTCATGCAGCTCTCCGATCAAATGTTTCAGTTGCGGCAAGAAAATGAGGCGTTACAAGATCAACTCAGGTTTAAAGATCGGATGATTGCCATGCTAGCTCATGATCTGCGCAATCCATTAACGGCTGCAACCATCGCCCTAGAGACGCTGAACGGGCAATGGGATGAAGACAATGAGATCATTAAAGATCTTTCCCCTGCCCTGATCCAACGTTTGACGAAACATGCGCATGCCCAAACCCAAATTATTGAGCGGATGATTACAAATCTGTTGGAAGCCTCTCAAGGGAGTGAGCTTGCGCTCAAAACTCATCCTAAGCAACTGGACTTAAGTGGACTCTGTCAAGAAATTGCGCTCAGAGTCCATAACGTGCTCAAGGCCAAGTCTCAGGTTTTAGAAAGTGATATTCCTCCGGATATCCCCAATGTCCATGCCGATGTGGATCAGGTGCAGCAGGTGATTCTCAACCTGTTAGATAACGCCATGAAATATACTCCAGAGGGTGGGGAGATTAAATTATCTATCTTGCATCGCACCACTCAAAAGGTGCAGGTGAGTATTTGCGACAATGGCTTGGGAATCCCCTTGGAAAAACAACAATACATTTTTGACAATCAATATCGGTTAGACCGAGATCAAGATCAAGCGGGTTATGGGATGGGGCTAGCCCTCTGCAAGCGGATTGTGGGTAACCATTACGGTGAGATTTGGGTGGATTCTGCCCCTCATCATGGCAGTTGCTTCCACTTTACGCTGCCGGTTTATCGGTAGTTGGGATCCCCAGAAAGATGCGCCCGCGTGGAATATTTATCAATTTTCACGATAGTTATAAAATTTTATAGATTTTAGGATAGGACTGCGCCAAGACCATAGTAGGCTGAGATCAATGCTTTGTTTGCAATTTCAATAAGGTAAAAGATTCATGGTTCAACGCGGTTCTAAGGTTAAAATTCTCCGCCCGGAGTCTTACTGGTTTCGTCAAATCGGCACCGTTGCCTCCGTTGATCAAAGCGGTATTAAGTATCCTGTGATTGTTCGTTTTGATACCTGTAATTACAACGGAATCAGCGGTACGGCTGCTGGTGTCAATACCAATAACTTCGGACTTCACGAACTCGAAGAAGTAGAAGCACCCAAAGGGGGTAAGAAGCCCGCCGCTAAGCCCGCCGCCGCAGCGCCTAAAGCAGAAGGCGACGGCTAATTTGCTTTTTTGGCTAACCTCCATCCCAACAGTCCGTTCGCATGCCTGAGCTACCTGAAGTAGAAACGGTTCGGCTGGGCCTAGAAAAAGTGACTGTTGGGATGCAAATTTTGGGTGGCGAAGTCCTCTATCCCCGGACGATTGCCCATCCTCACACTCCGCAAGCCTTTGTCCAAGGGGTGCAAGACACAACATTTTTGGCATGGATGCGACGTGGAAAATATTTGCTAGGGCAGCTATCTCTAGCTGATTATGAGCAACCCTGTTGGCTAGGCGTTCACCTACGGATGACGGGACAGCTGCTGTGGCTCGATCGAAATGAGTCAGTGCAGAAGCATACTCGGGTACGTCTATTTTTTGCGAATAATCGTGAACTCCGATTTGTGGATCAGCGGACGTTTGGCCAAATGTGGTGGGTAGCGCCAACCGAAGATCCTGAAAATGTGATCACGGGTCTACAAAAACTTGGCCCCGAACCGTTCTCAGACGATTTCTCTGTCGAATATTTGGGCGAATCGTTACAGGGCCGCAAGCGTTCGATTAAAAGTGCATTGCTCGATCAAGCACTGGTGGCAGGAGTCGGTAATATCTATGCGGATGAAGCTTTGTTTATGAGTGGGATTTGTCCCACGACCTTATGTCGCCAATTGCAACCTGAGCAGGTGCAGCGGTTGCGAACAGCAATTGTCGATGTCTTATCTACCAGTATTGGCGCAGGCGGAACCACCTTCAGTGATTTTAGAGACCTCAAGGGGGTGAACGGAAATTATGGGGGCATGGCCTGGGTGTATGGCCGCCAAGGTCAGCCCTGTCGAAGCTGTGGTCAAACCATTGAGCGGATTAAGCTCGTCGGTCGCTCCACCCATTTTTGTCCACAGTGCCAGCCGGAAAGCTAAAACGCTAAAGAACGTCGCGGCTGGCTCGGTATAAGTCACTCCAGTTGTCCCGCTCTTTCACCACGGTTTCAAGATATTCTTTCCACACCACTTGATCTTGCACGGGATCTTTGACCACGGCTCCCACCAAGCTAGATACAAGATCATGGGCCTGAAGTGAGCCATCACCAAAATGGGCGGCCAGGGATAAGCCACTATTGACGACGGAAATGGCTTCTGCCGTGCTCAGGGTGCCACTGGGCGATTTGAGTTTGGTTTTGCCGTCTTCTGTTAAGCCGTTGCGTAATTCCCTAAAAATGGTAACAACACGCCGAATTTCAGCTAGCGCTGGTGCTTCGGCAGGGAGATCGAGGGCGGTTTTCAGGTTTTGGACCCGTTCTTGCACAATTTTGACTTCAGAGTCGGCATCGTCTGGTAACGGCAGAATGACCGTATTAAAGCGACGCTTCAGGGCGCTGGACAGGTCATTTACGCCTTTATCCCGATTGTTGGCGGTGGCAATCACATTAAAGCCTTGGGTGGCCTGAATCTCTTCTCCAAGTTCGGGAATGGGTAACGTCTTCTCGGACAGGACGGTAATTAAGGTGTCTTGCACATCTGCAGGAATACGGGTTAGTTCTTCAATTCGAGTGATTTTGCCTTGGCGCATGGACTGCATCAGTGGACTGGGAACGATCGCATCGAGGGATGGCCCTTCTGCTAGGAGCTTGGCATAGTTCCAGCCATACCGAATCGCATCTTCGCTGGTGCCTGCGGTGCCTTGGATAAGGAGGGTGGAATCTCCTGCGATCGCAGCCGCTAAATGTTCCGAAACCCAAGACTTAGCCGTACCCGGAACCCCGTACAGTAAAAGGGCGCGATCGGTGGTCAGCGTGGCAATAGCGATTTCCATTAAACGCCGATTGCCAATATATTTTGCGGAGACTTCAAATCCGTTCTCTAAGGTGCCACCTAATAAATAGGTGGAGACAGCCCAGGGAGAAAGCTGCCAATTCGCTGGACGTTGACGTGTATCGGCTTTGCGAAGCTCTTCGAGTTCTGCTGCAAACTGCTGCTCAGCATGTTGCCGGAGAATGGCAGTCTGTTGTTCAACGGTTCCTGAAGACTGTTTTTTTGTCTTAGCAGCCATAGCTTATTGCAAAAGAGTAGAGACAATGGCAATTATCAGGTATTTTGGCTTCCATGGCTCTTCTATTTCATGAATAACTTAATGCGAGAGTGGGGTGACTTGAAGCCAGCCTCCAAAATTATTGTGAACAAGTAGAGACTATTGCACATGCAGCTTCAACAGAAGATTCTCAAAATACTTGCAGACCCAAAATTTCAAGATGAATCAACAGAGGATGAGATCTCAGAGGAGATTGCTGTATTAGCGGAAGAGGTAGGGTGGAACCCTGTGTTCCGTGTATTTATAAATATCCTCCTTGATCTATCCCTCATGCATTACTGGTATGACGTGGTAGCGTGCCTTTTTTGCTGTGATTGCCACAAGCGTGACTTGCCCTGCAACTCCAATTACCTCATTGCCTTACTGTATGACCGTTTACGTGTTAGCTCCAATCTGGGTCGGAGTGGACTCAATCATGATGATGTAGATAACTTGGTGTGGAGTATTGTTCACCAACTGAAAGGAGTTGGATATCTGGCTGATTATGAACCACAATCTGATCCAGATGTAATTCAACATAAAATAATACGTTGAAATGTCCTGTTGATAGTGGGTGTACCTAAATTTGTATTTCCAGTCCGGCTTGCTCTTCAGATGCTTAAGATATATCACTGCGGCCTGCCGGAAAATCCTGCTGGTGGAACAGACAGCCATTTCAGATTGGTGCGACAAGATATTCACAACCTGTTGTCTAAAAAATTAGGCTTGTCCAATACCCGCCCTCGTTAAATATTTAGCCAGAATTCAGATTCAGCTTAATACCGTGCGGTAAGTTTGATCGTTGATATGGTTTGCACGAAGGACGGCAGTGATGACCTCAACGATGGGCACCCAAGCTCAAAAGTGGTGGCAAAAGGGTGTAATTTACCAGATCTATCCCTTGACCTTTGCCGATGGGAATGGAGATGGGGTCGGTGATTTACAAGGCATTATTCAGCGCTTGGATTATTTGAATGATGGTGACCCCGACAATACAGCTGACCTAGGAATTGATGCCATCTGGCTCTCCCCCATCAATAAATCGCCCATGGTGGATAACGGCTACGATATCAGCGACTATCGAGATATTTGCCCCATCTTTGGTACCTTAGCTGAGTTTCAAGCGCTTTTAGAACAATGCCATATTCGGGGAATACGGGTGATTATGGATATGGTGCTTAATCACACCTCAAATCAGCACTCGTGGTTTATTGAATCGAGTTCAAGTCGGGACAATCCCAAAAGCGATTGGTATCTCTGGCAAGATCCAGGCTACAAGGATGGGTTGCCCAATAACTGGCTGTCTTATTTTGGCGGAACCGGATGGACCTTTAATGAGGAACGTCAACAATATTATTTTCACGTTTTTAACGAAAACCAGCCTGACTTAAACTGGCACAATCCCGAGGTCAAAGCTGCCATTTATGACATGCTGCGCTATTGGCTAGATATGGGGGTGGACGGTTTTCGGCTAGATGCCTCTAGCGTCTATAGCAAGGACCAATATTATCGGGATAACCCAGTCAAATTTGGGGCAACCGATAAGAATGCCTACTATAACCAGGATCACCTCTACGACAAAGATCTGCCCGACAACCATATCATTATCCGAGAAATTCGTGCCCTGATGGACGAGTACAAAGACCGGGTCCTGATCGGTGAAACCTTTATCGATAGCCGCTTATATGACTCCAATAGTTTCTATGGGGTCAACAATGATGAGCTGCATCTCCCTTTTGCCTTTGAATTCCCCTTTAGTCCCTGGTATCCCGGCTATTTACAACGGGAAATCGAAAAGAAGGAGCACATCACCCCGGCTGGGGCTTGGCCCACCTATTTTCTGGATAACCACGATTTACCGCGCCATTTGTCCCGCTGGATTGAATGTGCCTTATGCACCAATCCCACGGAAATTGCTAAGGCCGCAGCCACCCTGCTGTTAACGGTGCGGGGAACGCCCGTGCTGTACTACGGCCAAGAAATTGGCATGGAAGATAACCTCGATATTCCCCCGGAGCTACAGCGTGATCAGGCGGTGGTGGCTAGCCCCACGGGAGAACTCCCCCCGAATCGAGATGGCTCGCGCACCCCTATGCAATGGGATGCATCGGCGAATGCTGGCTTTAGTTTTGGCAAGAAGGTCACCCCTTGGCTCCCCGTTCATGCTAACTATCAGGAAGTTAATGTCGAAACCACCTTAAAAGATAAGAACTCGATTTTGAATTTCTATCGCAAGTTGCTCTATGTGCGAGCCCAAAGTGAAGCACTCCAGTTTGGCAGTTGGCGAACGCTGATTCATTATCCCTACGAACATATGGCCTATCTGCGCGAGACAGCCTCTGAGCAGGTGCTGATCTTGATCAATTTTGCCTATGAAAAACCTCTAGAGTTGGATGAGCCAATCACTCAAGAGGGTTGGACTGTTTTAGCTTCCAACCAATGGGAGTCTGGAAAAACCTTGGCACTCCCTGAGAATTTGCAATCCTTCGAGATAGATGTATTGAGGAAAGCATAAAACTCAGAAGTACATTCCAGAATTATTTGTTCATCACCATAATTGAATAGGGGGCTGAGATAATCTCACCTAACTACCCGCTTCTGATGGAATAGGATAAATGCTCGAATGTAGAAGATGTATGACTTTCCAGTTCTGCAACTGAAATGTCTGAGTCTGGCTAACTGACGAACTTGATCAAACAGACGTGGAGGTTGATGCTGAACAGCAGGGGACATTACTGTTGCTGGAAGCTTACGCAATAGGGTCGAAAATAGGGGTTTTATCCGGAAATGTGTCACTTTTCCATCCAAATCAGGGGGATTAGACAACATCTGACATATAATTCCCTTGAGTAAGTTGTTCTACAACATCTGATATCAAATATCCTGATATAAGAGAGTTATAAGTTAGGCTGTCGTCTAAACCGTAGTTAGCTGACAATCGCAGCATCAAATTGCATGACCGTCAACCACGAAGGCGAGATCGAATCCTGCTTGGCATATACGGTCATGCAATCTCCTGATTCATGGATCGGAGGGCCTTCAACCATCTACTTGCAAACGTTTCTGTCTGGTGCGTTGTTCCGGCGCGACTACGTTGCATCACCGCTACCCGATTGGCGGATTTCTGGTGTCCTTGATGATCCTGCGTTCTACAAACGGTTTATCGCAGCAACAGGCCATCCAAATCTGGCAATCCGCTGGGCCACTGCATTGGCAATAACACATCACTCGTTCGCCGACGGATTTGCCGAATTACGCGACAGTGCACTCGCATGGCACCGCGAAAATGGAGTTAGTGAGGATCAATGCAATGCTCTGAAATCGTCGGGCAACTCGGCAGCAAAAGACCCTCAAGCATTTTGGAATGATCTCGCCAAACGGCCAGCAATGTATTTCGGGGATGATTCCGGCTGGACGCTCTACTGCTTTCTCAATGGCATGCGGACGGGCGGTGATTGGCTCGGGCTATCTGCCATGCCTGATCTTACTAATGTGTTCGGCGGTATTATGGCACGCTCAAAGCAATCCTACGGTTCGCCATTTGCCGCGTTCCGTATATACAATGCACAAGGTCTACTGGCGTGGATTGGTCTACCCAACTCTGAAGATTCCAGCTAACGTCTGAAATTACCGAGCCGCGACGAGTGATTGTCCATGTAAAAACGCCTGGCTTCGCGACTCCGGTGCATGGCATTTATAGGTGGACCAGAGATAACGTGAGTTCGACGCTAAACAATCGCGGCAGGGAGGGCCTTTAGCTCCTCAGGCGTCAGATCCAGAGCAGGCTTCATCGGGTGATACGAATAGGC
>JANQPU010000361.1 GCA_028285315.1 Acaryochloris sp. IP29b_bin.176 | reverse complement strand
AAGAATTCAAAGCGGGTAAACTTGAATTTCGAGCGGACCGCACTGGAATTGTGCACGTGATGTTTGGCAAGGCTAAATTCTCTGCTCAAGATCTATTAGAGAATCTGAAGGCCCTTCAAGACACCATCGATCGCAATCGTCCATCGGGTGCCAAGGGACGGTACTGGCGTAGTCTCTATGTGTCAGCCACCATGGGGCCGTCCATCGAAGTTGATATTTCGTCCTTACGAGACCTCAACCTGACTGACTAGCCCAAACACATTTAAGTTTTTAAGGATCAAGCCTTTGCATTAATCCCTCATGCAACTGAATAGTAAAGACCGTAGACGGTAGGGGCTCAACGCTTAATGGCCTACTGAGGTTTTGAATGATAGCTCTTAAAACGCAAAAGCGTTCTAAGTCAGCGTTATCAAAAGACCTTGGACCTACCTGCACCCAAGGTCTTTTGTTGTGGGGACTGACAAGTTTCGTTTTTATGTACCGATTAAGGAGGTGAACAGAAGAATGGGTAGAACCCTAGAAGATAAAAAGCAAATTGTGGCAGGGCTGCAAGAAAACCTGAGTGACACCGTCATGACGATTGTCATCGACTATCAAGGGTTAACCGTTGCTGAAATTATGGAGCTCCGTAATAAGCTGCGACCGGCAGGCGCTCAGTGCAAAATCACCAAAAATACCTTGATGCGTCGAGCGATTCAAGGAAATGACAAGTGGGAGCCTTTATCGGACTGGTTATCCGATTCCTCTGCTTTTTTGCTGATTAAGGACGACTTAGGGGGGGCGATTAAGGCCTACCAAGCCTTCCAAAAAGGAACGAAAAAAACGGAACTCCGGGGCGGCGTCATGGACGGTCAACCCCTTTCCAAAGAGGATATCAAGGCCATCGGTGACCTCCCGTCACAAGAAGTCTTGATGGCTCAAATTGCGGGTGCTATCAACTCTGTAGCTGCCAAAGTCGCTGTGGGCATCAATGAGGTTCCGGCTTCACTGGCTCGGGCCTTACAAGCGCACGCAGACTCTGATAAAGCTGCTTAAGTCAACCGCACTCTCGATCAAATCATTGAATACAAAAAAGGAAGTGAACCATGTCTGCAACTGAAGAAATTCTGGAAAAATTGAAATCCTTGACTCTCCTGGAGGCTGCTGATTTAGTTAAGCAAATTGAGGAAACTTTTGGTGTTAGCGCTGCCCCTGCAGCTGGCGTAATGATGGCTCCAGCAGCTGGTGCTCCCGGCGGGGGCGAAGAAGCCGAAGAGAAGACTGAATTTGATGTCGTTTTAGAAGAAGTGCCTTCAGATAAGAAGATTGCTGTCTTGAAGGTGGTCCGTACCCTGACTGGTTTAGGTTTGAAAGAAGCCAAAGAGATGGTGGAATCCACTCCTAAAGCCATTAAGGAAGGGGTTTCTAAAGACGATGCTGAAGAAGCCAAAAAGAGCCTGGAAGATGCAGGTGGAAAGGTTGCCCTCAAGTAGGCCACTGTCGTAGATACCCGCTAACCTACGTCAACAGGCTGGTTAAACTGCATCCTATACAACTCAAATTCAAATTAAAAGCTTGCTGAGAGTGTATTTCTCTTAGCAAGCTTTTAATTGTGTGACGATATCGACAGTGGGGGGCGTAAACAGATAGATCTGATGGCCCAGCTGTTTTTGATGTCCTGAGATAGCGCAGGTGCTGCCGGAAGCAAAATCGGCAAATCGTTGAGCCAGTTCAGTCCCCAAGCTAGCAAAATTCAACAAAATGACGGTTCCCGCTTTTAGGGCATCTACAGCTTGAGCGGTTTCGTCGAAGGTCTGGGGGGTGAGAACAGCAATTGTATAATTGGATATCCCAGGAAGTGGCAGTAAGTTGGTCATACTTGCTCACCTGAATCCGTTGGTTGTTACCGTCTAAACTAGCGCAACTTGTCAATATGCAGAAGTCTTTACTGCCAAAAGATTGTCAATTGCGCCCTGCCATTGCTTCAGATATCGGTTCAATTCGGCGATTGGTGTGGTCTGCTCGGCTTGATCCGACCCAAATTCGATGGTCTCAATTTTGGGTCATTGAACAGAATCAAGCCATTATCGCTTGTGGTCAACTCCGAGTCTTTCCAGATGCTCAAGAACTCGGTAGTTTAGTAGTAGACTCCGCCCATCGAGGTCGGGGACTCGGAACAGTCTTGGCCCAACACTTAATTCAAAGTGCGTCCCAACCGCTCTATCTCGAATGCTTGGGGCAGCGCTTATGCCAGTATTATCAGCGAATGGGATTTCAGATTGTTGGGTGGCAAGCCCTCCCTCGATCCCTTAAACGGAAATTTGGACTCTCCAGACTCGTTAAAACTCTGTTGCGAGTTCCTGTCAAGTTTATGCACTACTCTTAAACTCTTGATGACCTTAAGGGCACAATGCACTCATGCATCACTGAAGGTTAGTTGCACTATACTGTCAGCTTAATGGACAAAGTTAGGCAGTTCGGGCTGGGGAGAAGATCGACGAGATTTTGGCTCTACATCTACAGTTGGCACTAGAGAGGCAGGTATAGGTATAGTCTTAGAAGGGTTATGGTGGGCATTGGAGGCATCCTCCAGACCTAATGCAGCCAGTTTACGACGGCAGATGGCAAACGCATTAGAGACACTGACTGGATCGGTTGCTGACCAAGGGGATACTGCGGAAGAAGAAGCAACGATCGGATCATCCACAGCTACGGTGGCATACCCGAAGGAGACCATTTTGCGCGGCGTAACTTTTGTGCTGGGGGCAAACGTGTTGGAATTATTTTTTAGTACCGTTTTGTATTCGCAAATTCGGGCTTGTTGACGACGCAGTTGCGATCGTAAGTCCTGACAAATGGACTGGAATTCCTTGAGCTTTTCTGCTTCACGCTGAGATCCCCGTTCAGCATGCTCTAACTTTTCTTCGAGTTGAGCTTGATGGGCTTCATAGCCCACTAACTGCTCGGTCAGAGAATCAATCAAACGCTGCTGATATTGAAGCAGATTATGGGCGGTTTCCAGTTCTTGCCGCAAAACCGTCACATCTTCCTCTCCTAACACCGTATCTACTGGTAGTAGCTGGTCTTGCCATCGATTGCTTAGCTCAGAATCAACGAGGGTTTTGAGCCTGGGAACAGAAGGGGGAATGATACTGTCGTCATGCATAGGAGCGCCCTGTAAATTGAGCTATGGTGGCAATTGATTCGAAGCAGCTCGCCTACGCGCGCTTTGAATCGCGTAGCATTCCATGTCGGCAGGCCTAGGCTTAGGGAAAATTTTTTAAGTTAAAACTGAAGCCTAAAACTGATAGCTGATCGAACGGTTCACAACCAACAGATGTGGAACGCAACTGTTAAAAATGTCAGTATGAGACCATCTCATCTAAGATAGCTTTTTCTTCAGGGGAAGCCGATTAATATCGGTGGTTTGCAACCTAAATTTACATATATTTATCAAAATTAGATGACATCCTGACGATGTTGGATAAAAACCACCAGACTCATCATCCCCACCATGATTAATCCTAATTTCAGCCAATGTTTGCCCACATTGACGGCAAATGCAGTGCCAGCCTTTTCATGGAACCGACCCACTAATAGTTCTGCAGCTGCGATCGCAGTGCCGCGCTTTTCACGCCAATCGCTAAACTGATCTTGCCAGTCATCCAAGTTGTCACGATAACCTTTGACCTTATCGTTATAGTCTTCAATCTCATCTTCAAAGGTAGGCCGATTTTCAGCCGTTAATTTGGGCGGATCACCCGGATCCTCAGGTTTGGCAGGCTGAGGCTGATCAACCACTGGATCATACTCTTGGCGCAGAGCAGGAAAGGTACATTGGGTAAACATTTGTGGCCCTAGGCACTGGCATTTTTCCTTGTCTTTATCGCTGAAATTCTCTCGCTCCTCTGAAGACAGTTGCCAACAGGAATCTGCTGCAATATCCTTGCCAACCTCAGACAGTGTAATTAAACTCTCATAAGACCAGCGGGTGACGGTGAGCTGACTCAGGACTTGCCCTGAAGTTCCTAATGAATCAAGGGAAATAATCGCGCCAGAAAACGTAATTTGCGGTAACAAAAACAAAATCGTCAATAAAGGGGCCACACTCTGATTCGGAGCCAAAGCAGACACAAACAGCCCCATTACCATCCCGCCCAAAGTGGCTAAGAAGAGGGTGACATACATCCCTAGCAGACCCTGCCAGTCCACAGGCAAGTTAACCGCTAATACCTTCGTCAGCAAAAAGATCGCGGCTTGGTAGAGTGCTAACAGCACACTCAGCCAAACCTTGGAGAACACATAGGGCAAAATCTTTAGCCCAATCATCCGTTCGCGCCGATAGATCTCGCGTTCTTTGACAATCTCCCGCATCATTGCCAAGCTGCCGACCATAACAGCGGTCAAGACCGTGATAAATAACAGGGTGAAGACCTGGCCCGGATCGCCGTTGGTAACATCAAACATGGGACGCTGCCACATGACGAAATCCAATAAGCCTAGGATAGGTGCCAAAGCCAGCATCAAAATCAAACTTGCCCGATCCTGCCGCAGGATCGTCCAGTTACGCTGAGCTAGAATTGAAAACTGTCGCCAGCCCGAAATAGCTGTGGTTCGGGGCTGAGGGGGCTTAGATTTCGCTTTTTGAGTCGGCGCAACTGGGACGGATAAGCTCGCTTGCCGCTGATGAATATAGGTCTGATACAGCGTGGATTGTCGATATTGTCGTTCCCACATTTCAGGGGTCTGTTCACCTTCCACCTTGAGATAAATTTCATCAAAATCCTTGACCCCAAAATAAGTAAGCGCTTCGGCAGGTGGACCAAAATAGGCAATCCGGCCACCTTTGGCCAGAAAAACAACTAGGTTGCAAACCATCACGTTTTTGGTGGCATGGGTAATGAGGAGAATTGTCCGACCTTGATCGGCTAACCGTCGCAACAAGCGCATCATCAGCGTTTCGGTGCCAGGGTCAAGGCCAGAGGTGGCCTCATCTAGGAAAAATAAACTGGGTTGGGTTAACAGTTCAACACCGATGGAGACCCGTTTGCGTTGGCCTCCACTTAAGGCGTTTACTCTTAGATGTTCTCTTTCCCGCAATTCTAAGTCTTGGAGAACGGCCTGGATTTGCTGTTTTCGCTCGGCCCGCGTTACATCGGCTGGCAGACGGAGGCGAGCGGCATAATCGAATGCCTGACTGACGGTCAATTCGCGGTGGATAATGTCATCTTGAGGAACGTAGCCCAATTCCGTGCGAAAGAGATTAAAGTTTTTGTAGAGATCCTGTTCATTCACTAAGACTGAGCCTCTAGTCGCAGGGCGGAGTCCATTTAAGGCATCGAGGAGTGTCGACTTTCCGGCTCCACTGACCCCAACAATGGCGACAAATTCCTGGGGCAAAATTGAGAGGGAAATGTCATTTAAGAGAATATTTTGCTTACCTGCCACCTTACTCAGATGAACCGCATCTAAGCGGAGATTTCCTGAATCGTTTTGCTGAATCAGGGTTTCATCAAAGTTAAAGACAAAGTGATACGGGCCGATGCGGATGGTATCCCCCGGACGCAGCGGTTGAGGATGACGCAGTTGCCGACCGTTGACATAGGTGCCATTCGACGAATTGAGGTCTTCGATAAACCAGGTGCCGCTCTTCAGGTTAATTTGAGCATGCAAGCGGGAAACCACTGGATGATCAATCACCGTGGTATTGCGTGGGTCGCGGCCAAAGCTCAGACTTTTGTGATCCCGCAAGACAAGAGTCTCAACCTGCTCAATGACATCCGTTTGTGGAATCACTTGATAGGTAAGGGTGACCTGATCATCAATGGAGAAAAAATCACCATCCTGTAGGGCCTTCTCGTGAATGTGGTCTCCCGCAAAGGTGAGTCCATGGGGACTATCCAAGTCACGAATGATGTAAGTCTCATTGTCCCAACTCAAGCAGGCATGGTGGTCAGATACCACAGGCAAGTCAATGACAATATCACATTGGGGATGACGGCCTAGGGTGAGGGTTTCTTGATTGAGTGGGAAGTCCTGGGTCCATTTCGAAGTGGTGACTTGCAGAACGCGATCGCAATGGGTTTGACTAACCACAGTTCCCGGTAAGGCTGACTCTTGGGAAAATACACCTGTCCCCAGGGTTTCCCGGAAGTGAATAGCTGTATCGCCAATCTGAATTTCATCCCCAGGATGCAGTTTGATTGGCTCTTTCGATACAAGTGGTTTCTCGTTGACTTGGAGCGTATCCTCATCACCCAACGGCTTCAGGACATAATGATCGGTCTGCCATAAAATTTCTGCATGGTGCGGCAGAATAGACGCATTCTCCAAGACCAATGAGTTATCTGGATCAGCCCCAATGCTAAATGGCGCTTGCGTTAACCGAAATTCTTGATTGATCTCTTCGCCATCAGTAATGACATGAAGCTGAGCAGAGACAGTAGGCATAGTGGGGCGAGGATAGGGTTGCAGCTAAGAGTTTAAAGGCAGTCATACAAAAGCCTAGGCTATTTTTCACCCAAAATGGAGATAATCTTTACGACTCACTCGGACACCTAGACCATAACGGCCCCCCTTTGCGGATTAGGGTAATGGAAGCATGGACAAGCGATTGTTTACAATCTAGAAATTAGTGACACGTTCCACTCGCATACGTGTCTCGCAGTCATCAATTTCAGCCCATCGACAAACATGCCAATGATTCAAACAAAGTCATCCGTGGGCTTTGCTTGATCACACCATCAGGAAAAGATTAACCAACAAATTGGATGGGCTTTTTGGCAACTGGATCGCTACTAGATACGAGAACGGTTAAAGTAGCAGAATCTAAAGGTATTCTGTAGTTCACCTAAAGACTCAGGCCATTTTCAGAATGCCTTCTTAAGATGGGAGGTATAAAGACGGAACCACCCGCAACAGGGCCGTCTATCACCCATTATGGGGAATTCAAATGAATAGTTCTGACAGCACTTCGCTTGAACTGAGTTACGACTTTGCCCTTGATCGGGACTGCACCACTCTGTCTCGTCATGTCCTAGAACATCTCCAGAGCTTTGGCCCAGAAGCTCAAGATATGAGTGCCCTGATGACCAGAATTGGGTTAGCAGGCAAGCTGATTTCCCGGCGCCTCAGTCGAGCTGGATTAGTGGAGGGCGCTTTAGGCTTCACTGGAGACATTAATGTCCAGGGTGAAGAAGTCAAAAAAATGGACCTCTATGCCAATGAGGTGTTTATTGCTGCCTTCAAGCAAAGTGGCCTGGTTTGTCGGTTGGCTTCTGAAGAAATGGAGAAGCCTTATTATATACCTGAAAATTGCCCAATTGGTCGCTATACCTTACTCTATGACCCCATTGATGGCTCTTCCAACGTCGATGTGAACTTAAATGTGGGCTCCATCTTTTCCATCCGCCAGCAGGTCGGCAACGATCCCGACCACACTGGACAAGACTTACTCCAAGATGGCCATCAGCAGCTTGCCGCTGGCTATATCCTTTACGGTCCGAGTACGGTGTTGGTGTATTCCATTGGTAAAGGGGTGCATGTTTTTATCCTGGACCCGAGCTTAGGAGAGTTTATCCTGGCTGCTGAAAACTTGACGATCCCCAAGCATGGCCCTGTTTATAGTGTCAATGAAGGCAACTTTTGGCAGTGGGAGGATGCCCTCCGAGACTTCACCCGTTATGTCCATCGCCATGAAGGCCATACCGCCCGTTACAGTGGAGCCTTGGTGGGTGATTTCCATCGCATTCTGTTCCAAGGGGGCGTGTTTATCTACCCAGGAACGCTTAAAAACCCTGAAGGCAAGCTGAGATTGCTTTATGAATCAGCGCCGTTAGCCTATTTGATGGAGCAAGCAGGGGGGAGGGCCAGTACAGGCTCTCAAACGTTGCTAGATATTGCTCCCGACCATCTCCATGCACGCACCCCTTTAATTATTGGTAGTCACGAGGATGTGGCTTTGGTTGAGTCATTTATTGAAGAACGAGCCCGACAAGCAGAAGAAGAGCTAGCCCTCCAGCAGTAGTCACTATGGCGTGTACTGGATGAAGTTATAGTCCTTTATTTGGTCTTATTACGGAGTTATTTATGTCAGCAACCTCTAATCATCTCCTAGAAATTAAAGAATTTGGTCAAAGCATTTGGATGGACAATCTCAGCCGCGATCTGATTCAATCCGGCGATCTCAAGCAGATGACCCAAGATCAAGGGATTCGTGGAATCACGTCTAATCCCGCAATTTTTGAGAAAGCCATTGCTGGAAATGCCACCTACGATGCTGATATTGAAGCCGGGATCAAAGCGGGTCAATCGGTTCTAGAAATTTATGAATCTCTGACATTTGATGATATTCGCGATGCCTGTGATATTTTCAAACCCATTTATGATCAAACAGATGGCCTGGATGGCTATGTCAGCATTGAAGTCCCACCCAATATCGCCAACGATACAGAATCCACGATTGAGCAAGCCCGTCGGTATCATCAGGAGATCGGTCGTGACAACGTTATGATCAAAATTCCAGGCACAGCAGCAGGATTGCCAGCGGTAGAGCAGGTGATTGCGGACGGAATCAACGTTAATGTCACCTTGCTATTTTCTGTACAAAGCTATATTGATACCGCCTGGGCCTATATTCGCGGTTTGGAAGCGCGCGTTGCCAAGGGTGAGGATATTAGCAAGATTGCGTCCGTCGCCAGTTTCTTCCTCAGTCGAATCGATTCCAAGGTGGATGGGCTCATTGATGCCAAGCTCAAAGCCCTCAGTCCTGATCAGTCTCATTTGGCAACACAACTGGCTCAGGTGAAAGGCAAAGTTGCGATCGCAAACGCCAAAATTGCCTACCAAGAATATCAAAAGATTATGCAAAGCGATCGCTGGCAAGTCCTCTCCACCAGAGGAGCTAACATTCAACGGCTACTCTGGGCCAGCACCAGCACCAAAAACCCCGACTACAGTGACGTCATGTATGTCGATGAATTGGTCGGACCCGATACGGTCAACACCCTTCCCCCCAATACAATTGAAGCCTGTGCTGATCACTGTGATGTTGATAACCGAGTTGAGCAAAATATTGACGCTGCTCAGCAAGTCATTCATAGTTTGGCAACCTCGGATATGGGCATCGATCTCGATCAAGTTATGGCCGAACTTTTGGAGGAAGGCATTGACAAGTTTGTCCAACCCTTTGAGGCCTTATTGAAATCTTTAGAAGAGAAAGTGAAGCGGCTAGCCACCGTTTAGTGACTATTACCCAGAAGTTATGGGTTAGGATCTCCTGTCCCCCCTGCTCTTAACCCAGCAGGGCAGCACCTCCGAACTTCAACGTCCATGAGCATAGTCTGCGTAAAGCGCATTCTCCAACCCCTGACCTTTACCCCTTATCTACCTTTTATCTATGGTCACGCTTGCCGAAAATCCCCTGCGCGTTGGTTTGCGCCAAGAGCGCACCCCTGAACCCCTGATTATGGTCATCTTCGGAGCCTCAGGTGACCTTACCCAGCGCAAGCTGGTCCCAGCCCTCTATCATTTGAAGCAGCAGCGTCGCCTCCCAGCAGAACTGACCATTGTGGGGGTGGCTCGACGGGAGTGGAGTGATGATTTTTTTCGCCAGCAGATGCGGGAAGGTATTGAAGAATTTTCTGATGGTATTCAGTCAGAAGAAGTCTGGAACAGCTTTGCAGAAGGACTATTCTATTGCTCCGGCAACATGGACGATCCCCAAGCTTATCAAAAACTAAAAACCCGCCTAGAAGAACTGGATGGTCGCCGGGGCACGATGGGTAATCGGGTTTTTTACTTGGCCGTTTCTCCTAAGTTTTTTGCCGAGGCGATTCAGCAATTAGGGACAGCCAAGATGTTGGCTGATCCCGTGAAAACGCGCTTAGTGATTGAAAAACCCTTTGGTCGAGATCTGAGTTCAGCCCAGTCTCTCAATAAGGTTGTACAGGAAGTCTGTGCCGAAAACCAGGTCTATCGGATCGATCATTACCTCGGTAAGGAAACCGTTCAGAACTTGCTGATCTTTCGGTTTGCCAATGCCATTTTTGAACCCCTATGGAATCGGCAGTTTGTGGATCATGTTCAAATTACCGTTGCCGAAACCGTCGGGTTGGAAGATCGAGCTGGCTATTACGAGACCTCTGGAGCTCTTCGGGACATGGTGCAAAACCATATCATGCAGCTGCTCTGCCTGACGGCAATGGAGCCCCCTAATGCTTTAGATGCGGATAGCATTCGCACAGAGAAGGTCAAGGTCGTTCAAGCCACTCGCCTGGCGGATATCCATAATTTAGAAAAATCCGCCATTCGCGGTCAATATATCCAAGGCTGGATGAAAGGGGAGCAGGTACCGGGCTATCATCAGGAGCCCGGTGTCGATCCCAAATCCACCACGCCCACCTATGTGGCCTTGAAGCTCTTGATTGACAACTGGCGCTGGCAGGGAGTGCCATTTTATCTACGCACAGGCAAGCGCTTGCCCAAAAAGGTGACGGAAATTTCCATCCATTTTCGAGAAGTCCCCTTTCTCATTTTCCAATCCGCCGCTCAGCAAGCCAACCCGAATGTGTTGGCCATGCGCATTCAGCCAAATGAAGGGATCTCCCTACGGTTTGAAGCCAAGATGCCTGGGCCAGATTTACGGACCCGTTCCGTGGACATGAACTTTAGCTATGGCTCTTTCTTTGGCCAATCGACGGGCGATGCTTATGATCGCTTACTCTTAGACGCCATGCTCGGCGATCAAACCCTGTTTACGCGCGGGGATGAAGTTGAAGAGTCCTGGCGGGTTTTAACGCCTGCCTTAACCGCTTGGGAAGTCCCCACGGATCCTACCCTAGTTCCCACCTATGAGGCTGGGACCTGGGAGCCTGAAGCGGCTGAGCTTTTGCTTAACCGCGATGGTCGGCGCTGGCGTCGGCTTTAGTGACTCAAAAATGCTATGTGTGCTTAATTCTTCACTCTTTTGACCCTACTAAGCCTTATGACTACAAAATCTGCTCCTATCGTTTCTTTACAGGCCCCGAAAGACGTTTCTCTGGGTGAAATCAATGCTGAATTAAATAAGATTTGGACCAGCTATAACGCCTCTGGCAATGGGGGAATGTTTCAGACCGCAACTCGGGCCGCGACCTTCAGCTTGGTTGTGTACGAGCCAGAGGAGACCCAACAGCTCCTAGCTGCTTTGGGCTTTTATACTGGCCCTGTGGATGGCATTTATGGTCCACGAATGGAAGCTGCCTTACGGTCTGCCCAAGCCAAGTTTGGACTCGTAGCAACAGGGAAGCCCAATCCTGAAACCCTTGAAAAACTGAGGCAAGCGGTGACAGAGCAGCAGATCAGCCAAACCCAAAACGACGGCTATGTGTTGGATGGTGAGGGGGCGGGAATTGCCGATGCGATCGCAAGCCAAAGTCCCTGCCGAGTCATTTCCCTTTTTCCCATAGGGGGTAAAGATGAAGGAGTATCGGCCCAGTTATCCGTCTACTGTCCCGTCAAAAAACAAAACCGCAGTTCGCTGATTTGCTGTGAGTACATTTCTCTCAAGGGTACAGAAACTGCCCTAGATCGAGTGGGCGGTCTAATTCAGTCTCTGATGATTGGTGGACTCCCTAAATTTCTGTGGTGGAAAGCTGTTCCTGCCGCCAATATGGAACTGTTCCAGCGTTTAGCCGCTTCCAGCAATGCCGTTATTGTGGATTCCAGTCAATATTGGAATGCCCAGTCGGAGCTGATCAATTTACAAGAGTTAATTACTCAAGGCACTAACATCGTTGACCTGAACTGGCGTCGGTTAGCTGCTTGGCAGGAGTTGACAGCTGAAGCTTTTGATCCGCCATCTAGAAGAGCGGCCCTCAACGAAGTCGATCGCGTCACCCTAGATTATGAGAAAGGAAATCCTGCCCAAGCCCTGATGTTTCTGGGCTGGCTAGCCAGCCGTTTGCAATGGCACCCCGTGGCCTTTGAGTCGGAAGGCGGAGACTATGACCTCAAACGCATTCAATTTGTGAGCCCTGATCAGCGGTCCATTCAAGTGGAGTTGGCTGCCATTCCCACGCAACCAGGAGAAGTCGCAGGGGATTTGATTGATCTGAAACTCGCCTCTACTAATTTGCAGGCGGATTGTTGTACGGTCCTTTGTTCGGAAACCAGAGGCTGTATGCGGATGGAAGCAGGTGGGGGAGCCCAATCTTGCCGGATTCAGCATGTCACGCCATTACAAGATCAATCGTCTGAGACCTTGCTTAGCCAACAATTACAGCGATGGGATCAAGATATTTTATACACCGAAAGCCTTGAAGTGACCGCGCAAATGTTAAAGCTAGAATCTAGTTGAGCGGGCTGTAACACTAATTGCAGCTCTGGTGAAATCTCTATCCCTGAATTTTGAGTGTTGCTTACGGGCACTGTGTCATGCTTCTACGGGATAAAGTTGCGCCATCCACATATCTGCTGGATTACTGTAATATTCAATCTCACTCACCTGAAAATTGAGGTGTCCTTCGGCGCTAGCGATATCGATATAATCACCTGGACGGACCGCAGTCCCCTGAGCGGCCATGTAGCTAATGGACAGATCGGCGTTTGCTTCGAGAAAAAATTCAGTTCCTTGCTGACCCTGATCATAGCGATATGTTTTGTGTCGTCGTTTTAGCAGCCTCTGAACAAAGGATGAGCGGTTTTGTTGCCACTCAGAATAAGTGGATACTCCCATAGTCCCCCCGTTGGAAATAAATGCTTGACTAACAATGGCTCCAAGGGTAAATGAAATTGCCAATGATCAACGACGGAGCCTGAGCGGTGATGCAAAGTTCAACTTCTAAGCTTGAGAATAGTGGGTTCGCAAAGGATAAAAAACTGTACAATCACCGAGGTCTTTCTTTTTTCTACGGATGCATAGCCCGTAAACTTACGGATCCTGATTTGAATAGTCGATTATCAGCGGTGTTGTAGTTATTAACTGTGTGCCCGAGTATAGACAAGACGCGCTGAAGCAGCGTATTAAAGATTAACCGATAACCTTGCGAAGAGGGCCATTAATGTCACTAGTGGTTGCGGCCGATCGCAGTGGTGTGGGTAAAACAACCGTCACTGCTGCTATCCTAGCGAGTTTACAAAACCGACCAGGGCTGGTGCAATCCTTCAAAGTAGGGCCAGACTATATTGATCCGATGTTTCACACTAGGGTCACTCAACGTCCCTGTCGCAATTTAGATCCCATCCTCACATCAGATGGTTATGTTCAAACCCTATTTCAGACCCATATCCAGGATGCTGACTATGCCCTGGTTGAAGGGGTCATGGGTTTATTTGATGGGGCAATGGGGCAAGGAGGAAGAGGGAGTACCGCCCATATTGCTCAACTCCTGAATGTACCCATTGTGTTAGTCCTGGACTGTAGCCGTTTATCAGATTCCATCGCTGCATTGGTCCATGGTTACACTTCATTTGATCAGCGGCTACAGATCGCAGGGGTTATTCTCAACCGGGTGGGGAGTGATCGACATTTCGAGAGTTTAAAGGCAGCCTTAACCCCCCTGTCTGTCAAAATTTTGGGTGTCTTGCATCGACAACCCTCTATTCATATCCCCGATCGCCATTTGGGTTTGGTGCCGATTAACGAGTTAGAAGGAGCTGAAGGTCTTGTACAGCAATTAGCAGAAGTGGGGAATCGCTGTTTCGACTGGCCTGCCTTATTGCCCTTATTGGCTACACCTGCCACAGGTCAGCCCACTGCAAAAAAGGCTCCTGCACCACAGGAGTGGGGCATTCCGATCCAGCCGAGTGCTCTGACCTCTCCCCAATCATCCCTATCCGCTGGCCCGATTCGCATCGCGATCGCACAGGATGCAGCGTTTAATTTTTACTATGCCGATAACCTGGAACAACTGAGCCATCTGGATGCAGAGCTGGTGTATTGGAGCCCGCTCAAAGACCAAACTCTACCCCCAAATATCCATGGACTTTATCTTGGTGGTGGGTTTCCAGAAATGTTTGCCGCCAAGCTAGCAGAGAATATAGGAGTTCGGCAGGCGCTGAAAATAGTGATTCAGCAAGGGTTACCCACCTATGCAGAATGTGGTGGGCTGATGTATCTCTGTAAATCCTTACAAACCTTAGAGGGACAAGCATTCCCCATGGTCGGTGTGTTGCCCACAACTGTAAAAATGGCAAAAAGATTAACGCTGGGGTATCGATGTGCGATCGCAACCCAAGACACCCCTCTCCTTACCGTAGGGACACAAGTGTGGGGACATGAATTCCACCATTCTCAATTACACCCATCTTCTAGTGCTCCGATATATAAGTTCTCTGGTGATGTGTCATCCAGATCTGTGTCCCAACCGGAAGGCTGGCATCTCTACAACCTACATGCATCATATGTACATCTTCACTGGGGACATCGATCGGAGTTGCCGCAACGCTTTGTCCAGCAATGTCAGATATATCAGTTGAACCTCTAGGTCGTGCCTCTCTGCATTGTTGAATTAATTAACGACTTGCGTCTATCGATCTAAAACCTCAAAAATTAGGATTGAAACCAGTTTTAGACATTCTTTGGGGTACTCATGCAAAGAGCATAGCTTTCTTCATCACTCTGGCGTAAACAGCCTCAATAGCCAGCGATTGATCACCCCATCATCCTCCAACTGTCCGCGTTGCAGGGCCTCTTCCACTACACTGATGACCAACCCTGGCAAGACGACAGAGTCTTGAATCTGACCACTGTGTCTATTTGAAATTTCAAACGCAGTGACTTTCCCCGCCTCAACATCAACCACCCAATATTCTGAAATCCCTATACGTTCATACAGTAAGCGCTTACGTCCCAAATCATCTGCCAATGTGGTTGAGGCAATTTCTACCACCAGCGAGGGTGGCTCCACCTCATTTAAATCAATTGGAGCTGTTCCCCGAAGTGGGAATTTGACCTCAGATCCAATATAAAAAGCGATATCCGGCTGAAACTCAATTTCACCTGTTTTCCGAAAACTACCATTCGAGATTTCCTTAAATCGGAATCCTCTCAAGGTTGCAAATAAGCTAATCAACCTAGCTACCAAAGGATCATCTTGAATGTGGGAAGATCCTAATGGAGCCATCTCGATCCTCATCATCTTGTGATCACAATAAAACTGGCACCCTTCGTAAACCGGGTCATTCGTAGCCGCCAAAAACGCTTCCCAGCTCACCTGCACCCAGCTATTCGTCTGGACAGGCTGAGAGGATTCAGTCGAAGGTGCCAGATTAACCATGCTGCCTCACCTTATAGTGCGTTGATATATACACATTCACGCTAGTACTCTGTAAGTTAAGATTAGCGACACTACGAGGACTCATTCATGGGATTCATCTGTTGATAGTGGCGGGACAATTTCTGGCGAGCACTCTGGA
>JANQPU010000354.1 GCA_028285315.1 Acaryochloris sp. IP29b_bin.176 | reverse complement strand
CCAATCTTCTGGGGGGCTTGATTGCTTACTCCTATCATCCAATGAAACCGTCGCTAGATTTAACTCCTGAGGAACTAAAAGCTTTGCCTGCGGCTATTGTCTAGCGTCGAACTCACGTTTATATTGGATTTGAAAACCAATATTTCAGGCCGATTAGATAAAAACCCGAAATCGATAGTCATCAATAATCTCTTGCCGACGAAAGCATTCCACAGCATGGTCATTCACCATCCCTGTGGCCTGCATGTGGGCATAACAGATCGTTGAGCCAAAAAACTTAAACCCTCGTTTCCGAAGATCCTTACTCATGGCATCGGACTCTGGACTGGTGGTCGGCCAGTGATCCGATTCACTGAACGTATTGACGATGGGCTGTCCGCCCACAAAGCGCCAACTATAGTTGGCAAAGCTTCCAAACTCTGCCTGAATCTGTAAAAAGGCACGAGCGTTGCCAATGATGGCCTCTATCTTTTTGCGGTTGCGGATAATTCCGGCATTCCCCATCAAAGTCTCTATTTTAGCTGCATCGTAGTGGGCAATCTGTTGGGGATTGAACTGATCAAATGCGGCTCGGTAGTTCTCGCGCTTACGCAGGACGGTATACCAACTCAATCCTGCCTGGGAAGACTCCAGGACTAGGTGCTCAAATAAATGTGGATCGTCGTAGACCGGAATGCCCCATTCCTGATCGTGATATTGGACATAATCGGGTTTGCTGAGGTCCACCCAGGAACAGCGGCAAATCTGATCTGAAGGAGTCACTGTCATTACCTCATGGTCAGGATGCTAAGGATTATGGCACAGGTAGCCAAAACGCTATCACGTCTCAATCACGGTATTGGCCAATACGATTGCATCATAATTCAAAAAAATGTGGTGGAATAACATGCCGTAACGATGACGTTATCTTTTCAGGATGAATTCACAACATTCTCAGGTTTGAGACTCAGTATTGTCCTTAGGGCAGCTTCGTCTGCTTGTTGTGATCTGTTATTAGGTTTACCTATGAAATTTAAATTCGCACTTTGGCCTGCAGTGTTATTGCTCGGACTGGGCTTGAGTATAGGCTGTACAGATCCTTCGACGTCTAGCTCTGGAGACGGGGTCGAACAGGGCCAATCGAATACTAAGCCTGCTATTTTTTCTGCAGATGGTGCGGCTATCCGAGGATATGATCCGGTTGCTTACTTTACAGATGGTAAGCCCGTCAAGGGGAAGGGTGAGTTCTCCCATGAATGGCAGGGAGCGACTTGGCAGTTTGCCAGTGCTGAAAATCGGGATTCGTTTGCCAACGACCCTGAAAAGTATGCTCCCCAGTATGGGGGCTATTGTGCTTGGGCGGTGAAGAAAGGGACCACTGCCTCTATCGATCCTCAGGCTTGGAAAGTGGTAGATGGCAAACTGTATCTCAATTACAGTCTTGATGTTCAGAAGCAGTGGGAGGAAGATATTCCGGGGAATATTGCCGAGGCTGACAAAAATTGGCCGGGCGTTTTAGAGGGATAGTTGGATGTTCTGTCATCTAGCCTAGGTTAATGCGAAATGGTATCAGAAATGACAATTCAGAGCTGCGAGATGGAGGTTTATCGCCCAATCACCATCACGATGAATGTTATGACGCCTACCCCCACCATCATTCCTGCAGGCATGAATTTACGAGTTTTCAGCCAGCGAACAATAAATACGATGACTAGAAGGGCGGTAACAATCATGGCTAGGGTCAGCCCCCAAGGATTGCCTTTTAAGGCAGCTAACGCACCAGATAGGAGCAACATGCCGGAAAAACAGCCCGAAATCAATGAGATTTGACTGCGACTCTTGACGTATCCCATAATTCCGCCAATCAGAGTAAAAATGCCATATAAAAATGCTGCAAGAATGCTAGAAGTCATGATGATTCTCGGGTGAGGGGATCTTGCCACTACTGTCTCATAGTGTGTTCTTAATCGGTATTCCCTCTGGTCGGGAGTTCTATCTCAGAGATAGACTAGCAATATGCGATCGCAACTCTCCATTCACCCATGATTGACCGATCTAGCGCCAACGCCTTCTCCTACGAAATTGTCTGTTTAGAGCACCAAGGGAGCTATTTATATGCTGAGGTGATTCAGACGATTGAAGCTCGCCAGCGGTCCTGGGTGCGACCTCTATTTTTGCAGTTGACCACCCAGAGTTCTGAAACCACCCACACTGCGCAGGGTTTGTTTTCGTTCCGTTTACAAAACTGTGCGGATCTAGTGTGGCCGTCTCAGTTTTTTCGACCAGCACTAGATGATGAGGTCCTCCCGTTTTTATTGCAAATTCATACGGAAAAATCCCAGGATCAAGAAGATCCCAGGGTGATCTCAGAGCGCGATCTCAAAGCCCACCAAGCCCTCCGTCAACTGATTCAGCAGGTGTGGCAGGCGTTTCCTGATGCGTTTGCAAGCTAAGACCTGAGGGGGCAGAACCTCCCTAGCCTCTAAGCTTTCTTTAGCTTTTTGCGGATAGCGTTAATGCGAGACCGATTGGCACCTAAATCCGACTTGCCCAAGCGAGACGCAGACCGGACTTGGATCACTTTTGCCCGGCCATCCAGGTAAAATTCCACATCATCGACAAACCCCATCAAACTGCTGGTGAATTCGGCATAAATGTAATTGCGGGTTCCCTTGATAATTTCCGCATTGCCAGTATCCGCCAAAATGCTTTTGAGCTTGGCAAACGCCTCTTTGGGAGACCCTTCAAATGTGAGTGGGTCGATCTGATGCCCCGGATCAGGATCTTGACTGCATACACAGTTCGGTGTGTTTGGACAAGGCGTGAGTTGATTCTTCTTGAGTCCTAAAGTGGTGGGCCGTTGCCCAGAAAGTGAAAACAGGGGCATGATGACGAGAACAATAGAGTTACCGCTTGTATTGTAAAGAATTATTTATTTTTGTGTAGGCTCACGGTCTCGGCTACAGACTTAAAACCTTGAAATACCTTGCCTACAACGGCATGTAAAGAGGCGGCTATTCCCCGGACAGATGTACAATCACTTCCCGGTTCGACCCCTGCTGGCGATGTTCCCAGACATAGATGCCCTGCCAAATCCCTGTTGCTAAGCGCCCTTGGCGAATCGGGATATATTCCGAGGTGTGTGTTAGCGCGGTTCGAATATGGGCAGGCATGTCATCTGGGCCTTCAGTGCTGTGGCGATAGTGCGGCCCTTCAGGCACAATCCGAGCTAAAAAAGTTTCTAAATCGCGGAGGACATCTGGATCAGCGTTCTCTTGAATCACCAAACTGGCTGAGGTATGGCGGAGGAATAGCGTACATAGCCCCATCGACATTCCTGATTCAGCGACAACGGCTTGCACTTGTCGAGTGATGTTATGGAAGGATTTCCCCTGAGTTGGGATTTTGAGTAAATGTTGGGAGTGAGCCATGGTTATTCATAGTGGGACCACACCGATACTACCTTAATGATTTTCTCCACTTCATCTACGGGTATTCCGCCAGATTTAAGGATATGGGTGTTCTCCTCTACCAGAATCTATAATGTCAACGCGACCCTGCCCTAGTTGTGGCTCTCTCAACGTCGTTAAGAATGATCGTATTCCATAACGGCAAACAAAACCACAAATGCCAAGACTGTAACCGTCAGTTTGTTGAAGACCCTTAACGAAAGCGGATTGACCCATAGACCAAAGACCGGATCGATCAACTGCTGCTTGAGAAGATCCCCTTGGCCGGTATTGCCAGGGTCTGTGATGTGTCAGAAAGCTGGCTACAAGAGTATGTGAACTGCCAACTGGTGCTTTTGCAACTGCTTCAGCTTCAGTGATGGACAAGGCATTGCGAAGATTTTAAATCCGCTAAAGTTGCTTTCCCGGTGCAAAAGAGAACGGTTTCTAGCTCTGCAATGAGCATCTCCATTAAGGTGTGTAAGGCCGCTTCTGACTCATGGGCCGCTTGCAAAAAGGGGTAAGCCATGCCTGCTAAATCAGCCCCTAGGGCGAGGGCTTTGGCGACATCCAGGCCATTGCGGAGTCCCCCAGAGGCAATTAGAGGAATTGTAGGAGCCACTTGGTGGATAGCAACAACACATTCAGCAGTGGGCAAACCCCAATCAGAAAAGGTTTGACCGAGTCGGCGTTGACGGGGATCTTCTGCCCGTTCTCCTTCGACTTTGGCCCAAGAGGTGCCGCCAGCTCCCGCCACATCAATGGCAGCGACACCGACTTCCATTAATCGCATAGCTAAGGGAGCAGAAATACCATTGCCAACTTCTTTAACCATGACGGGAATGGGTAGCGTTTGGCAGAGTTCACCGATTTGGGTGAGCAGGTTGCGGAAGTTGGTATCGCCTCGACTTTGAATACATTCTTGTAAGGGATTGAGATGGAGGATCAAGGCATCGGCTTCTAATAGGTCAATGCTGCGGCGGCAGGCATCGATGTCGTAGCCATAGTTGAGTTGGACTGCCCCTAAATTGGCAAATAGAGGAATGTCTGGTGCATGCGATCGCACCGCAAACGTATCTGCCACTTGAGGATGCTCCACTGCAACTCGCTGTGACCCCACCCCCATGGCAATCTTGAATTCCTGAGCAACGATGGCTAAGCGCTGATTAATGGTTTTGGCCAGATCAGTTCCCCCGGTCATAGACGAGATTAAAAACGGTGCCCCCAGAGACTTACCTAAAAATGTAGTAGATAAATTGATATCTTCAAGAGCTAACTCTGGCAAACAACAATGCTGGAATCGATAGCGTTCAAACCCAGTGGTGATCGATTTGCATTGAACTTTGTCATCTAAACAGATGCGAAGATGGTCGGCCTTGCGTGTTTTGATGGCCTCATCAGTATTGGGGGAAGTAGAAGTCACTCGAATGGGAAGGAGATAAGACATCAACCGGACAGAACCAAGCGCTGGCATTATGACCGGAAGCTCTCTTAATTATGCAAAATTCTGTTGGTTTGGCAGAGATGTCAGTCGGTTTGGGATTTTTTTCTGCATACCATTTTGTGATTGTTGGCAGCCTATTGATAAGGATCGCTGGTGAACAAAGAGGGTTGGCAGTAATGTTCTGAACCAGAAAAAGGTTATTGAGCGCGGATGACTAACATTTGATTTCCCTCTTTCTGTAATTCATAACCAACAGTTTCAATAGAAGCGATATAGCCCCCATCTTGACAAGCTTTAATAATAGGTTGGATATAGGGAGACGGTTGAAGCATAAGGGTGAGCAAGGGAAAAATACGTACTTCGGTGCTGATTCTGAGCAGCTCTCGAATAGATGCTTGATGAAAGTCTCCATCGTAGTGATCTGAATACAAAAATAGAAAATGAGAACACAGCGCTAGCTCAAAAGTTTGATCGGAGAACGGGAGTGTCGGTAATGCGGCGGTCTGATAACGACCTTGTTGTTTCCCCAACTCATAATCTTGTAGGAAGAGTTGCATTGCTTGAATGCGGTTATGGCGGAGATTCTCGGGGGAGGAATGATAAGACCAGATCCAGTCTTGTGGAGTAGCTTTGACTTGATCGATGATGTCATCTAAAACAGCTTCAAATCGTTGCTGAATTTCTAGTCCACTGAATTGGTATATGGGGTCAATGGAAATGATATTGCTGCCTAGGGGAGTAGATTCAGCATTAAAGCTGGCTGGACCATCACCCACGCCTAAAACTGAACACTCTAAATCAGCAGCCGTCAGGTTGAACATTTTGATGTATTCATCTCGCGATCGCCCAAACGGAACCACAGAATCAAGCTGCATCGCCATAGGTGAACCTACCTGTTTGCATTAAGGGCAGCTAAGAACATCATCAAAGCCGCGTAATACGACACCAGAATAACCACAAGTCCAAGCACAACTGCAAACCAGAATTTCAAAGGTTCTTGACTGCGATAGGTTGTATGGCCATATTTACTGCGTATCATCCCAAATTGAATCTGACGAATAAGTACATCGTAAATTAAATACTAAGGCATTCATCTGTGGGCCTCCTTGCCTGTAAGCTATGGTTTTAGCGAGGAGCTTTCCCATGCCCAAAGAA
>JANQPU010000349.1 GCA_028285315.1 Acaryochloris sp. IP29b_bin.176 | reverse complement strand
TCCTGGCCCATACGGTGTGCTGTTTTCTCAACCACCAAGCGGGGCGGGAGTTGCTGCACTTTGACACGCTTGTCATTGATTAGTCGCACATCGCCTAACGTTATACTTCTTAATGCGCCCGTTGCGGAGGTTGAAGACGCAACTGCATTTGTTTATTTAACCCGCAATGGGAGAGATTTAGTCTTAATTTTCCCTCTTCTGCATGTTTCCATCTTTTTTACCTCCTGAAGTTGCTCAACTCACTGAAGACACTTCCATTTCTCTTGCACAGACGATCCAACAAGCAGCTATTGCTACCCCTCTCCTTCCCAACCCGATTCTGACAACCTATGTGCAGCAAGGGGAAGGAGGCGTTCCCGTTGTGTTGCTCAACGGCTTTGATAGCTCTCTCTTGGAATTTCGGCGACTCATCCCTAAACTTACGCCTCACACCAAAACTTGGGCGTTGGATTTGCTAGGTTTTGGCTTCACAGAGCGACCCGAGGGGGTTGATTTCAGTCCCGCGGATATAAAAACGCACCTCCATAGCTTTTGGCAGCAGATGATTCAACGGCCCATGATTCTAGTAGGGGCGTCGATGGGCGGGGCGACGGCTCTAGATTTTGCCCTCACCTATCCTGATGCCGTCGAGAAGTTGGTGCTATTAGATAGTTCTGGCTATGCCCCCTCCCCCAAAGCAACCAAGTTCATCATGCCGCCATTTGATCGGTGGTTAACGAATTTTCTGCGCAGTCCTCGGGTTCGACGGTGGGTGAGTGTACAGGCCTATTGCGATCGCAGCTTCGTTACCCCCGATGCGGAATGCTGTGCATCTTTGCACCTAGAGGATCCAAGTTGGCACCGCGCCTTGGTCGGCTTTACGAAAAGTGGTGGCTACAACTTCCTCTATGACACCATCAAAGACATTCCCCACCCCACCCTCATTCTGTGGGGAGAAGGTGACAAAATTATGGGCATTAAAGATGCTGACAAGTTTGATCAAACCATCGCCAACAGTCAGCTGATTTGGATTCCTAACTGCGGCCATGTCCCTCATCTAGAGCAGTCCCAATTAACCGCCGACTATATTTTGGAATTCCTAACTGTCGCTGCCCGTCAGGAAAGTCAGGTGGTTGGCACTCCCAGCAGCCAAGGTGGATAGCTCTATCATTCTGCTGTTGTCATCCAAGGATCTTCAATTTGTTCTTCTCTAAGAGGTGTTTCCCGCTTCTCAAGGGTGGGAAACACCTCGACTGTATCAATCCAACTGTTCTTCCCCAATATCTGCAAGCGCTAAAGGGGCATCTCCAGGGGTGCGGAGATTTTCGACTAGGGCTTGAATTTCAGGCGGTGGGGGTGGCGTTAACCGAGACACCACTAGGGTGACGACTAAATTGATCAACATGCCGACGGTGCCAATTCCTTCTGCCGAAACCCCAAAGAACCAAGGAGACATGCCATAGAACTTCACACCTAAAATATAGACGGTGGTGAACAAGAGACCCGATACCATCCCTGCGATCGCACCTTCTCGGTTCGTCCGTTTATCAAAAATTCCTAGCAAAATCACCGGAAAGAAGCTCGCCGCCGCCAACCCAAAAGCAAAAGCCACCACCTGAGCCACGAACCCAGGTGGATTAATCCCAAAATACCCCGCAATCAAAATGGCTAAACCGACCATGATCCGGCCCACCATTACTCGCTGGCCTTCGGACGCCTCTGGATTAATGAGCTTGTAGTAGACATCATGGGCAATCGAGCTAGAAATGACTAGCAGTAGGCCAGAAGCCGTAGACAAGGCTGCCGCTAAGCCTCCAGCTGCCACCAGAGCCACCACCCAAGGGGCCAGCTTCGCCACCTCTGGCGTGGACAGGACAATAATATCGGGGTCAATTTTGACGTCACTTGTATTTTCAGTGGGCGTCCACTCAATAGTGCCGTTGCCGTTTTTATCTTCTAGGGTCAGTAGCTTGGTGGTTTGCCATTTTTGCACCCAATCCAACTGCTGAACTTCTGCAATCGGTTGGTTATGCAACGTGCCAATCAGGTTATAGCGAGCAAAGGATGCGATCGCAGGGGCAGAGGTATACAGCAAGGCAATAAACAGTAAGGCCCAACCTGCAGAGTAGCGAGCCGCCCGCACATTCGGAACCGTATAAAACCGGACAATCACATGAGGAAGCCCCGCTGTCCCCACCATCAAAGCAATCGTAATAAACAACACATCCAACATGGATTTTGAGGCAAAGGGTTGGGTATAGGCGTCAAACCCCAAATCCACCTGCACCTGGTTGAGCTTGTCCACCACATCGCCAAAGGTGAAGGCCAATTGGGGGATGGGGTTACCCGTCAGTTGCCAGGCAATCGCAACGGCGGGAATCAAATAAGCCACAATTAACACGGTATATTGAGCCACTTGGGTCCAGGTAATCCCCTTCATACCTCCCAAGATGGCAAAAAAAGCAACGATGACCATGCCAATGATGACGCCGCGCTCGACATCCACCTCCAAAAAACGGCTAAAAACAATGCCCACACCGCGCATTTGACCCGCCACATAGGTAAGAGAGACAAAGATAGCAGCTACCACAGCCACTAACCTCGCTACTTTGGAATAGTAGCGATCGCCCACAAAATCAGGCACGGTGTACTTGCCAAATTTACGGAGATAAGGCGCTAATAGCAGAGCCAGCAACACATAACCCCCAGTCCACCCCATCAAATAAATCGACCCGTCATAGCCCAGAGATGAAATTAGGCCCGCCATGCCCATAAAGGACGCTGCCGACATCCAATCCGCTGCTGTCGCTGCCCCATTAGCAACGGCTGGAACCCCTTGGTCGGCGACAAAAAATCCTTTGCTGTCTTTGACCCGAGAGCGCCAGCCAATGTAGAGATACACCATAAAGGTGAGAATGACAAAAACCGTCGTCCAAACTTCAACCGTCATCGGATCATTTCTGCTTAGGGTTGGCATTGTACTGGCGATCGAGCTTATCCATCTGTTTGGCATAGATAAAGATCAAGGCCACGAACACGAAAATGGAGCCTTGCTGAGCCATCCAGAATCCCAGCGGTAAGTTACCAATGGGAATTTGGTTGAGAGGCTGCACCAGCAAAATGCTGAAAACAAGAGAGACGAAGCCCCATACAATCAGCAGGGTGCGAATCAGGGCGGTGTTTTGCCGCCAGTAGCTGGGCAAGCGGGGAGAAGTCATGGAATACGCTCGGGATCTTGAAAATTTACCCGCTAGTCTACTACTAGAGCTGTCCCCTATTGATGCGGCGATGGGGAACGTAACATTCTCGTCCTACGAACTAAGAACGATAGAAATCTAATCTATTCCCCAAACAACCAGGAAAAAAGTCCTAGAATAAGCCCTAATGTGATGAGCTTTGGTACGCCCAACGCATGGAAAGCATCAATGGGCCAAAACAGCATCATTTTGGTGATTTGAATGCTAATTCCCAGTAGGACTATAAAAACGACAGCAGGCATACTTTCTCTTTGTTGATGCAGATTTTGATTCGTTATTTAGCTAGAGCTGGCTAATCAGTCGTTGACGTTTTTTTCGGTAAAGCAGCATCCGGTGTTGTCTGATCTTCTACTGATGAGCTAGGTATATTCTTCTCAGGGTTCGATTGTGGTTCCTCTACCGATGGAGTCTGCTCTGGGGGCAAAGTAGAGGGGGATTTAGACTTCGTATCAGGATTGGTATCGTTTTTGGTATCACTATCAGATTGGTTAGTATCATTTTCGGATGGATCCGTGGACTCTTCAGATTGTCCCTCTTGATCCTTGGCTTTTTTGAGTTGGGCTCTCACCAATTCTTGAATCCGCTGATGCTCTTCAATGCCCTCATAGGCATAGCGATTATAGCCATTCTCTGTAATCAGGGTTTCCAAATACCGAACCCGTTCCAAGCTGCCGGGATGGGACGAAAACCAGGGTGCCACAAAGGGTTTATCTTCCTTACTGAGAGTCACCATCAGATTACGGAGGCCATCCGCCGCATAGTTAGCAGAGGCGAGCAAACGGGTCCCTAACACATCTGCCTGTCGTTCCATCTCCCGACTATAATCGGCTACCACCAGATTGGTGAATAAGCCCCCAACATAGGGAATCAATCGCGTTAGTCCGCCCGCCTCAGCGCTTTCCGTGGCAATCTGAAACCCGTGGGAGAGGACGGAATGGGATAATTCATGGGCAATCAAACCTGCTAACTCAGCTTCAGAATTACTTTTGAGGATAGCGCCGCCATTGATAAAGATCTTGCCCCCAGGCAGTGCAAAAGCATTAAGCTTCTCATCATTGACGACATAAAACTGGTAGTTGAACTCTCGGCCTGCGATTGGTGTTAATTTTTGAGCAATTTTATCGACATAAGCTTGGACTTCTGGGTCTTCGATCAAGGGCAGCTGACGCTTGGCACGATCTGCGATCGCATTACCTACCGCCGTTTCCCCGCGCAATAACAAAATTGACGTCTGCAAAGCTGACAAGCCGGGGATTGGACTACCAGTAATCGCAATCCCTAAAGCTCCGGTAATAAAACTACCGATGGTATTGTTGGTAATCTGTGTGCGTAGTCGGGCTCGAAACCGATCCTGGTACTCAGCTGATAAACGAGAAAACTCTGGAGCTTCAGGATGATCAGGGTTAAGGAGCGCAAACTGGCGAGCTGTTATCGATGCCTCTAGCCACTGCTTAGCCTGTGTTTGTTGTTGAATCAGCCCTTTTTGCAATTCGGGCTGACTTGGATAGAGCGCAGCAGCTCGCGCCATGACCGCTAACGCTTCCTCTGATTTTCGATCCGCCACAAGTGACTCTGCCAACTGAAGATGTCCCGGCACAAATTCTGGATACTCCTTCACCAGTAGTCTCAACGGCACAAAAATTCGAGTTTTAAGCTTGAGTTTTGCCCCAGCTTGAGCTTCTCGCCAATAGACTCGTCCTCCAGGCGGCAATTGGGTTGGATCGTGAATGGGGTCAGTTGGTGGTTTAGTAGCTGTGCTATTCGAAAAGGGGCGTTTCACTTGCCGATAGAGTGCTGTTGCTGCTGCGGTCTGACCCGATTGATAGAGCCGATCCGCCTCTATCAGCAACTTTTGTTGGGCCTGTTTCTCAGGAGGTTCTGACGTCTCATCATCCGATGGCTTGGCGTCTTCAGCTTGGTTGTGCTCACCTGCTTCAGCTTGGTCTAAGTCGGTTGGGCTTGCTTCTGCAGATACAGGCTCTGCGTCTATCTCAGAGGGGGATTTAGACAAGGCAGTAGATTCTCGTATTTCTACTGTCTCAGAGGGTTCAAGCGCTGCATTGGCAATAATTAAGTCAGCGGTCGAGACCTGGACCTTCTCTGATCGCTTAGAAGAGGATAAGCGGGCATGGCTTTGTGGTTGTGCAGATGATAGGTTCTCTGGCGTTTTTCGTGACGTAGGCAAAAAACTGGACTGCCCGATCGCCCTTTCACTAGTAGCCCCGATGATCAGGGGGCTTACCACGGCTAGGAATAGACAGACTCTAAGAGCGGTAAGGGACATACTGTCTATGACGTTAAAAGAGAGAAATGCTCTCGGTTACGATTCTGTGTGCAGTAACGGTTAAGCTGCCAATTAACACATATAGCCAACGCATGAAAGATACAAACACAACTGCATCAAAAAAGCTATGCCATCCTTATTTTACGGATATTCTCTGTCACTGACGAATATTATTCTACGCTTGACTATATTCCAAGCCTTGAGTCAATTTCCGTAACGTAGCCATCCACATATCAGGCGGATCACAGTAGCGTTCAAGCTGAATAATTTGGTAGCGACTGGAGCTGCCCAGGCCGGATATCTCAACATAGTCTCCAGGGCTAACCCCTTCTTTTTGGGTAGTCATATAGTACAAGCTTTGATCAGGCGCCGCTTCCAGCACGAACTGGTTATTGAGATCTCGCCAAAGGTATTGATGCCACCTTCTGTCTACTGCAAGGAATTGGTAAGGATATGAGCGACTTCGTCTGGTCAGGTTACGCAATGTGACTTGAAGAGTGTGAAGGCTCATGAAACATCTCCATCAAAAACTGCTCAAAGCAAACTACCTTTGTATCCTAGAGAACAATCGTGAAAAAGTTGTAAACGAAAGGTAATTTGTTTTTTATTCTTGAGTAAAATAGTTGACTCTTGTTCTTCATACCATGAGGTCCATCAATATACAGGATTTATTTCTGTAGGGAGGCTGTTTAATTCAATAAGAATTCGTGTGTTTGTCTCAGCTCAGCTGCTTTATCACAGAGCATACAGGGCTTTTATGCTGTTATTCAAGCCTCAATATCAATTGACATTATTTTTAAGAAATATAGCTTCTAAATTAAGAATCATTGATCTTGACCAGGTGATAAAGAATGGCTCATGAAAGTCCATCTAATCCTATTATTTTCTTAATACTTATTTAAGCTGAATGCGGTAGGCTCACTATTCTTGAGACACGGGTCATCTTGGAACAGGCCTGAAGATCGCTATATTTATTCCCAGTCTCTAAGGATGCTGTATGAGGTGGACTGGATTAAGAAGGATTACAATTCATTCAGAAGATGCTGCGATTATTCTGCTAAGGACTTACCAAGTTTCCATGACTGATGCTCCTGTCTCTCGTATTCGAAATTTTTCCATCATTGCCCACATCGACCACGGAAAGTCGACTCTAGCTGATCGCCTATTGCAAACCACTGGTACTGTGGCGGATCGGGAGATGAAAGAACAATTTCTCGACAATATGGAGCTGGAACGAGAGCGGGGGATTACAATTAAGCTACAAGCGGCCCGGATGGCTTATAAAGCCTCAGACCAAGAAGATTACGTTCTCAATCTGATTGATACTCCAGGGCATGTTGATTTTTCCTATGAAGTCTCCCGCTCTCTGGCTGCCTGTGAAGGGGCCTTGTTGGTTGTGGATGCTTCCCAGGGGGTGGAAGCGCAAACCCTAGCCAATGTCTATCTCGCCATTGAACATGATTTAGAAATTATCCCAGTCCTCAACAAAATTGATCTACCAGGGGCAGAGCCAGACCGGGTTAAGCAAGAAATTGAAGAAATTGTGGGACTGGATTGTAGTGGAGCCATTTTGGCTTCAGCAAAAACAGGGATTGGTATTGAAGACATTTTGGAATCAATTGTGCATTTGGTTCCCCCACCAAAGGATGCGACTCAGGAACCCTTGCGAGCCCTGATTTTTGACAGCTACTACGACTTATATCGAGGTGTAGTGGTTTATTTCCGGGTTATGGATGGCACGGTCAAAAAGGGCGATCGCGTTCGGTTAATGGCATCTGGGAAAGAATATGACATTGATGAGTTGGGTGTATTGTCACCGACCCAAGTGCAAGTCAATGAGCTACATGCTGGGGAAGTGGGCTATTTGGCTGCTGCGATTAAAGCGGTGGAAGATGCCCGTGTCGGTGACACGGTTACCCTTGCCAAAGCTCAAGCTGCCGAACCACTGCCGGGATATGTGGAAGCCAAACCCATGGTATTTTGCGGGATGTTTCCTACGGATGCCGACCAGTTTCCTGATTTGCGGGATGCCTTAGAACGTCTTAAGCTCAATGATGCGGCGTTAAACTATGAGCCAGAAACCTCCAGTGCGATGGGCTTTGGGTTTCGATGTGGGTTCCTAGGGCTCTTACATATGGAGATTGTACAGGAGCGATTGGAGCGGGAATACAATTTAGACTTGATCATTACGGCTCCTTCCGTGGTATATCGGGTGACAACCCTCAAAGGCGAAACCTTACTGATCGATAATCCCAGTGCCCTTCCTGATCCCCAATATCGTGAGAAAATTGAAGAACCATTTGTTCAGGTCGATATGATTACGCCTGAAGAATATGTTGGCACGCTGATGGAGTTGGGGCAGAGCCGTCGCGGCACCTTCAAGGATATGAAATATCTCACGCCAGGGCGAACAACTTTGGTATATGAGTTGCCCTTGGCCGAGGTGGTTACCGACTTTTTTGATCAGATGAAGTCGCGATCGCGTGGGTACGCCAGCATGGAATACCACTTAATTGGCTATCGAGAAAATCCCTTAGTCAAGCTGGATATCTTGATCAATACTGACCCCGTTGATTCTCTGGCTGCCATTGTTCATCGAGACAAAGCCTATTACACTGGACGAGCTTTAGTCAGCAAACTGCGGGAGTTGATCCCAAGGCATCAGTTCAAAATTCCGATACAGGCCGCGATCGGGGCTAAAGTGATTGCCAGCGAAAGCATTCCAGCGCTCAGGAAGGACGTCCTGGCGAAATGCTACGGGGGTGACGTTTCTCGGAAGCGAAAACTACTAGAAAAGCAAAAAGCAGGTAAAAAACGGATGAAATCCGTTGGACGAGTCGATGTTCCGCAAGAGGCGTTTATGGCTGTTCTTCGCATTACCGATAACTAAAAGCGTATTCCTCCTTGATCAGGAAAGCCCCTAGCAAATAATTTCTAGGGGCGGCTATGGCTTATCAACCTACTCAGGATGCCCATTTTTAGGCATCTGTAGAGCTTTTTATGTAAAAAAGATTTAGGGGTAGTATCAATTTTTTTTGATGTTTTAGTTTTTTCGAGCTAAGGTCTAGGCTGACATCAATTCCAAGGCTTTGCTCATATTTGAACTTACCGTTGAAACCATGCGGTTAGAGCGACTGCCAAGGCATCAGCAGCATCATCTGGTCGGGGTAGGCTGGCGAGTCCGAACTCTCTAGCAACGGCTTCCTGGACAGCAGTTTTATCAGCAGCCCCATATCCAGTTAGGGCAAGCTTGATTTGAGCGGGTGTATATTCAATGATCGGAAGTTCGTGCTGAGCTAAGACCAATAAAACCACCCCACGAGCTTGGGCCACCAGAATGGTATTCCCCATGCGATAGAAAAAGAGTTTTTCTATCGCCACCAAATCAGGTTTGTGGGAGGTAATCACCTGGTGCAAGTCATCATAAATGATCTGCAACCGCTGGCCAACATCAGTTTTGGCAGGTGTTTGGATAATGCCATAGTCAAGGAGTTTTAGACGGTCGTTATCGGTACAAATAGAGCCAAATCCTAAGGACGCTAATCCAGGATCCAGACCTAAAATATATTTTGTCACTATCGATAGAGAAGTCCTTCGGCACAAAGTATGACAATAGACTAAAGTCAGGGGGGTCCCAGAATAGAATTGCTACCAATATTGATCTCGATACGCCATCTAGGATTCTTATAATAGTAAGGCGTTATCAATTCACTCATCCTCAACACCTTACAAGACCAGTCTGTACTGTTTCACCTCAGTCTTATCATTACCTGTAGATAGAACCCTATAAAAACCGGAATGACTTTCCCTCTCTATCCAACCCTATTATCCTTGCAGACTCCTCTTGTTGCTGGTTTTTTTCTCCCCATAGATGGCCTATTCTCCACCCAGGGTGTCATGGTGATGCTTTTGGTCGCCTATGCTGGAGCCATGTGGATGTTTTTGTCGAGTGCGCCCAAGGTGCATACCTTGATGGTGTCAGATTTAGAAATAGCCCGCCAATTTTTTGAAGGAGAGTTGCAGTTGCGTACTGCAGAAGTTCCCCTTCACTACTATTACAACTATGAGCAAACCCTAGGGTTATCAGGAATCGATCCGCTCTATATGTCCACAGACTTAGGACGGCCAGCCATGCAGCAGTTCAGTGGTACCGATGGTTTCTGGTATCAACTTAAGAAAAACGTTCAACTGCACGTGATTGGCGGAGCAAGTATTGGTGACAAAAATAGACAGCGACATGTTTGCTTTGATCATGACTGTCTAGAGCAAATTTTGATGAAGGTGCAAACTCGCTATGTGAAGTATAAGATTCGGCGGGAAAAACCACTAAACTTTTTAGTTAAGACCTACGAAGGCGCTGTAATCGAATTTGCTGAAGTTTCTAATTAACTCACGTCATGTCTTTCCCTTGGCAACCCGTCAAATCGTACCAAGATATCCTATATCACAAAGCTGACGGTATTGCCAAAATCACCATTAACCGCCCCCATAAACGGAATGCCTTTCGCCCTCAAACCATTTTTGAACTCTACGACGCTTTTATAGATGCCCGTGAAGATTCGAGCCTTGGTGTCATTCTGTTAACAGGGGCAGGACCCCATACGGATGGCAAATATGCATTTTGCTCGGGTGGGGATCAAAGCATTCGAGGCGATGCTGGCTATGTGGGGGATGACGGAGTGCCGCGCCTTAATGTTCTGGATTTGCAACGATTGATTCGTTCAATTCCCAAGGTGGTCATTGCTTTGGTGGCAGGGTATGCCATTGGTGGTGGGCATGTTCTGCACTTGATCTGTGATCTATCGATTGCAGCAGATAATGCCATTTTTGGCCAAACAGGCCCCAAAGTAGGGAGTTTTGATGGGGGCTTTGGAGCTAGTTATTTAGCCCGTATAGTCGGTCAAAAAAAAGCTAGAGAAATCTGGTTTCTGTGCCGTCAATATGATGCTCAAGCAGCCTTATCTATGGGTTTAGTCAATGTGGTAGTACCGATTGCTGAACTAGAAGCTGAAGGGATTCAGTGGGCCCAAGAGATTTTACAGAAAAGTCCTTTGGCAATTCGGTGTCTTAAGGCTGCTTTTAATGCTGACTGTGATGGACAGGCTGGCATCCAAGAATTGGCGGGAAATGCCACGCTGTTGTTTTACATGAATGAGGAAAGCGCAGAGGGAAAAAATGCGTTTCTAGAAAAACGTGACCCGGATTTTAGGCAGTTTCCTTGGCGACCTTGACAAGGTCCATTCATGCCAATGCTTCGCTGAATATCTTAGTCTTCCCCCATCCTTCTGTTCGCTTTAATACAGTTTGGGGAGCAAGTATAACTTGCTCCCCAATGCCTAATAGGTGATTAAAGTTGATCTGGAAAGCCAGATAGGTTTCAAGAATTTTTTTAAATCGGAATAGTGATAATAGATACAGCTTAAAGAGTTGGGGTTAGAACTCGACGAGTGGACGCGGTTTCTAGACGGTAAGGTTCAATAGATTGTTGTTGATGACTAATTGAGAGAACCTCTATGGTAGAAGAAAAACTGGGGATCATCAGAGAACAGGCTTTCCACTCCCCACGAACTGGAGCCCCAAGCCGTTGACAATGGCCACCTCGTCGTCCTTCCGGTGAGTAATGTTGACAATAGCGGCAAGCAAAGGTTGGAGAACTCAAAGTATTCATAAAGTGAGTTAAAAATCAGTGAATTTACTAAACAGAATAGCTTCGTAATATTTATTCATAATTTAGAAGCATTTTCCTTAGTTTTGCTAAGGCTTTCTGCATGGATTATTAGCCTTCTTCATATTATGTTTCTCGAATTGGGGATTAGCGGCAGTAGATTGCCTATAAAACCTTTAACAGCAAGCTGTTAGGTGATCCCCAGGCATCAGAGAGGCATTCATATTTTCTTTATGTTTGACATGAGAACTCCTACAAAAAACTTCAAAACAAAACCTTGAATTGGGTGAATGGAAGATATAGCTTACATTCCAAGAGGAAACATACAGTACTAAAACTTGAGAGTTTGCAGTATGGCTACATAAATCGCTTTGTTAAGCAACTCAGTATTTTTTACAGTGTTGTCTTAGCTATATCTTTGTATAGATTTGCAAAACTTATAGTCAATTTGGCTACTAATTCTCATATGTTTGTGCGCAAACAAGCGAAGAAAATTAAGGGTTTGGCTGTAGGAACAAAAAAGAAAACGTGATGAAAATTGCTAGTTGGAATGTAAATTCCATTCGAACACGCTTGGATCATGTCTTGGACTGGTTGTATGCACAATCAGTCGATGTTTTATGTTTACAGGAAACTAAGGTGATCGATGATGATTTTCCCAAAGCTCCCTTCCAAGATGAAGGGTATCAGGTCTATATTTCGGGACAAAAAGCTTATAACGGCGTAGCTTTAATTAGTCGGACGGCTCTATCTGAAGTCAGTGCAGGTTTCACCCCCCTACTCAGCCAAAATGATTTAACTCAGAAGTATGACCAACAAAAGCGTCTGATGACTGGAATCGTTGCGCCCGGTATTCGCATTTTGAATTTATATGTTCCGAATGGCTCAGAGATAAACAGTGATAAATATATCTACAAGCTAGAGTGGCTGGACCTCTTGTATAGTTATGTAGAAAAGTTGTTGTCTCAGAATCCTCAGCATTTGCTGATCTGTGGGGATTTTAATATTGCCCTTGAAGATCGAGATATTCACGATCCCTCTAGTCGGGAGACGCATATTATGGCAACGGATCGAGAACGGCAGGCTTTGCAAAAGGTATTGGCCCTTGGCTTACAAGACGCCTTCCGTAAGTTCAACTCAGAACCAGGGCAGTTCAGTTGGTGGAATTATCGAGCGGCTTCTTTTCAACGGAATTTAGGTTGGCGGATTGACCATCATTATTTAACTCCAACCTTGTATGAACGAGCGACGGCTTGCATTATCGATGCAGCACCGCGGAGATTACCTAAACCGAGTGATCATGCCCCTGCGGTTGTGGAGATTGATACCCAAAATTGGTAAGGATAACAGGGGCAATTTTTACTTCCGTGGACAGGGCAACAGAATTTGTAGCCAGGCTCCGCCAGTTTGAGGGTGATTGCGGGCTCGAATGCTGCCGCCATGAGCGAGGATGATTTGTTGTGCGATCGCAAGTCCTAACCCACTCCCACCGACAGGCGTCAGGACGGAGAGTTGTTCTTGATCGGGTAGGGCTACAGAATCGGATAGGACTACAGAGGTAGATTGCTTCACTTCTAAGGCGGCTAAAGATTGGATATCGACCAACTCAGCATTCCCTAGAGTAGCATTTCCTCTGACTCGGGAGGGATCTGAACGATAGAACCGTTTGAAAACATGGGGAAGGGCTTCTGGAGGAAATCCTGAACCAGTATCAATGACATCGATACAGAGACTGTGAGCCGATTCTAGTTCGTCAGTCGGTGGCTCAACCACTTCCACTTGAACAATAATGGGCTGGTCAATCGGACTGTACTTAATGGCATTGTCCAGAAGATTGAGAAAAACGCGATAGAGGCGATTCTTGTCGACTTCTAAGGTAAGCTCTTCCAATCCCTGATAAAAAAGAGACAGGTTGCGCTGCTGAGCTAAGGGTTCTAAATTGAGCCAAGCCTTGTGAATGAGACTAGGAACATTGACCAATTGCAGGGTTAGGGTTTGAGCCTGATTGAAGGTAATCCGGCTGAGTTCCAACAGATCTTTGACTAAGTCACTCAGACGGGTCACTTCTTGTAAGAGTCGTTCGAGATGAGAACGATGTTGCCAGCTCAGTTTATGTTCCAGGGTTTCGACCATCAGCCGAATGGAAGTCAAAGGCGTTTTTAGTTCATGGGCGACATCTGACGTCCAGCGATCGCGATCGTCTGCCAAATTTTTAGCTTCGGTTCGATCCTCCAGAAAGACTCCCACATGTCCTTTAGGTAGGGGAATGCCATAGGCCCTTAAAGGTCTTTCTTGGGACCGTTCAGAGAGATGCATCGTCCAGTCAATTTGTTGCTCCTGCTGCTCCGTACGAACTTGATCAATCAGTTGATCGAGTTCTATCGAGCGAACCACTTCAAGGAGGAGGCGCTTGGGCCAAGTTTGCCAAGGACGACGTTGAATATTCAGAAGAGTGCAAGCCTGTTCGTTAATCCAATATAAATTGTCAGCACTATTCACCTGCAAGTATCCAACCGGGGCCCGGAACAAAATATCCTGCCAACCTAACAGCTCTTGTTCATGCAGTTGTAGCTGATCTTGTAAGTGGTGAGTAACTCGGGATAAGCGACTTAGGGGAGAGAGGGCAGAACGATAATGATCACTCGGTAGAGTGCGAATGATCCGTTCCAGCTGGTGGTTGAAATGACGAGCAGACCAGGCTAGCAGTCCCAGACCGATGCCTAATCCCGCTAAAAACCATACCAATTGCACAAAACTCTCCGGTATTTAAGTTAGAGAAATCCTCTGATCCTGATCTTTATCCAAACCGATAGCCAAATCCTCTAATAGTGACCAAGTAATCTGGATTACTGGGGTCGAGTTCAATCTTTTCCCGTAGCCAACGAATATGGACATCTACGGTTTTGCTATCACCAATATAGTCAGGCCCCCAAATCTTTTCTAGAATCTGCTCCCTGGGCCAAACTCGACGAGGATAGCTCATAAATAATTCTAAAATCCTAAACTCCTTGGGAGATAGACTGACTTCTTCGCCTCGAACCGTGACCCGACATTCATCCGGGTGCAAACTAATATCACGGCAGGTGAGCAGTGAACTTTGGGGATCAGTGTTATTCAGCCGCTGTCGCCTCAAGAGGGCCCGACAGCGGGCTACCAGCTCCCGCATACCAAAGGGCTTAGTGAGGTAATCATCTGCACCAACCTCAAGCCCCACAACGCGATCGGCTTCGGTATCTTTGGCACTCAGCATGAGAACAGGAACCGTAGAGCCCTCACGGCGAATAAAACGGCACAGATCAATCCCATTAATACCAGGAAGCATAATATCCAAAATGATCAGATCCAGAGATGATGTCTGTTGCGATCGCGACTTAAACAAGTGAATCACATCCAACGCCGTTTGACCATCTGCGGCTGTGATCACCCGATATCCTTCATTTTGGAGTGCAGGGGCGATTGTTTCACGAATATTTTCCTCGTCTTCTACTAACAGAATCTGCCCCATTGTGGTTGGCAGTTGCTCAAAAGAGCGAGTATTGGGGTCAGCAGATAGCATACGAAGTATTGCCGAAATAGCGTCAGGCCGATTCTAACACTGAATCCCCTGCAAACCATTGGCCGAAGGAGCTTTTAACCGAAACATAACCTGGATTTCATCGATTTATGGAGGAAATTAATGAATAGAGCTAGATTTTGCAGCCCCTTTGCTGATCGTTGCCAGATATAATCCCGTCAAAACGATAAAAAAGGCCATCCAATTTAACAAGTTGAGCTGTTCACCAAAAACTCTCCAAGCCAGAATGGCTGTAATTAAGGGCTCGATAAGCATAAAAACAGATACAAATCCCGACGTGAATTGCTTCAGGCAGTAAGCTAGCAAGCCCTGCCCCAACCCTTGACTGAGCACACCCAACGCGATGACGGCGAACCAAACTGTCGCTGACGTCGGCAAAAGCTGATTCCCACCCATCACAACAATGGGGATCGTCAATAATCCCGTGACGATACAAGACGACAACATAATGGTGGTGGTGGAAAACTTCACGCGTAGTTTCTCAATAACCAGGAAGTTGGCAGCATAGAAGACTGCTGATAACAAAGCAGCCCCATCACCGACCAGACCCCTGGTTCCAACCTGAAAATCCCCAATCCCTATGATTAGCATTCCGCTTAGCGCCAACCCCATTCCCAATAGAAATTGACGATTGAAGCGATGCCCTAAGAACATCCATCCCCCTAGAGTGGCAAACAAGGGCGTCATATTATGAAGCAGATTGGAATTCGCCACACTGGTTTGGGTTAAAGACCAGGCCCAAGATCCAGCTCGACCATAGATCAAAACTCCCAAACATAGAAACCAGATTAAATCACGGATTTGTAGGGAATAGGATGATCGAACAGAATCCGTATGAGGTTGACGAAATTGCTGCAATCCACTCCAAAATCCCAAAGTCAGGGATGCAATCCAAAACCGATTAAAGATAGTGGCACTGGCCGTTAGTTCTTCTTCACTCAACCGAGTAAAAACTGCCGAAAAAGATAAAATACAGACTGCGGCCAGGAGAGCAGCAAAGGGTAAGGCAGAGGGGGAACTTGGAACGGATCGTTCGTAAAAAGACTCTAGGATTTGGGAGTCAGCATTTCTCTGCAAGGGTTCAAAAGGCTGCTGAGGCCGCTCTAGGTCTTTGGTAATCATTGGCAATCAGATGTGAAGAGTGGGCTGCCGCGGGTGAATGATCCCCACAATATTATGTAATGTTACGAGACCATTGAGCAAAATATATATCGTGTAATTTTTCGATACATTTAGTCTTCGGTGTGCTCTATTTAAGGCGATAACATTAAAAATAATTGAATAACAACGGCATTGGCAATATCCATACAGCAAGCTCCCAATAAAGGAATCACAAGCAATGCTTTAGGAGACGGGCCATACCGATGGGTAATCGTAGTCATGTTGGCCATCCCCACTGGCATAGCTCCCAGCACCATCCCCGCAAATCCTGCACAAATAACACTGGCATCATAATCACGACCGGCTGCCCAAAACACAACAAAGTAGGTAAACAAGCCAGCACAAAGGGTTTGGATTCCTAAAATCATTAATAAAGGTCCTGCCGTTTGCAGCCAAGAGAGAATCTGCAAATTCATCAAGCTCATGACAAGGAAGAGTTGCAGACTGACGTCATTCCAAAATGATAGGGCTGAATCATTTACCGCGATATTTCTCCAATCCAGAATATTAATGAGAAGAATGGCCACCAGCATGATGGGCAAGAACTGTGGTAAGGCGATTCCCCAGTGACTGGTGAGCAGATGCAAGCCCAGCCCTAGGGTCTAGGGTCAGGGAGGTAGCAATCAGAAAAACAATCCCAAACATCCCTGCCAAACTAGTCGGCATGGTAACCGTACTTTCCGCCACAGATTCAGATGGAGGGGACAGCGATTCCAACTCAAATCGGTGAATCAATTGCTGACTAATAGGTCCAGCTAAGAGCCCCCCCACGATTAGGCCCAATGTTGCAGCCGCTAAGCTAAATTCCAAGGCTCCAGTCCATCCTTGATTCTCAAGGAGTGTTCCCCAGGTAATCGCTGTGCCATGACCTCCAACAAAGGCAATCGTTCCCCCTAGGAGTCCATAGATGGGAGGACAACCGACGAAGCATGCCACCGAGATCCCCACTGCATTTTGAATAAATAAAAATGCGACCATCACACCAATCACAGCAAAAAGTGTTTGGCCCCCTTCTTTAAGCTGTTTAAAGCGAGCGGCTAGACCAATCGTGCTAAAGAAGACCAAGAGCAGATTGTCTCGTAGGCTCAGATCAAACTGTAGATGCCAAGGTGTGAACAGGTTGACATAGGCCACTAGGCTACAACCAATGAGGCCACCCGTCACTGCAGCAGGAATGTTGATCGTCTTAAGGAGCGGTATGGTATGGGTTACGAGGAGGCCAATTCCAAGGACAAAGATACTGATCAGCAGAAAGGATAAACAATTAATGTCTATAACGGAATCGATCATGAAGCGCGCCTATTGAGGAACGCCATACATTCCACATGGGAGGTTTGGGGAAAGAAGTCTACGGGTTGAACCCGATTCAGGTCATACTGCCCCGCTTGACAGAGTAGATTTAAATCGCGAGCGAGGGTAGCCGGATGGCAACTGACATATACAATTCGCTCAGGGTTCAGAGTTAACAATTGTTCAATAACATCTTGGTGACAGCCTTTGCGTGGGGGATCTAAGAGGACCAGATCGGGCATAAATGGAAGCTCTTCTAAACCATCTTTGGCAGCACCAACATAAAACGTTGTGTTGGCAATCTGATTCAGGGTGGCATTGGTTTGGGCCTGCTCAATCGCTGCGGCCTGTAATTCGATGCCGACAATTGCTTTGACCTGTTGAGCTAACGGTAGTGTTAAAGTGCCAATACCACAGTAAGCATCAACGATCTGTTCGCTACCCTTGAGTTGAAGGTGGCTGAGGAGTGTGTTGAGTAGGACTTCAGCTTGTTCAGTATGGACCTGAAAAAAGGTATCGGGACGGAGCTGAAAAGTCAGACCGGCAAAGGTCTCAAGCAAATAGTCTCGGCCCATGACACAGATAGTTTCTGCTCCAAAGATGCGATTGGTGCGATGGAAGTTAAAGTTTAGACAAACTCCCACCAGTTGTGGATAACGCTCTAACCATTCTTTGGCTTGCGTCTCTAGATCCTCTAGAGGAGGTGAAGATTGGCTCTGCCGCGCATTAATAATCAAAGTCATCAGCATTTCCCCTGTCCGCCGACCGATGCGGATTGAGAGGTGGCGAATTAAACCCCGATGATTGTGTTCGTTATAGATGGACCAGTCCTGCTTTTGGATATCCCCCTTGATTTCGGCTAAAAAAATATCGAAGTGAGAATCTTGAACGGGGCATCGATTGAGGTTGATCAGCTTGTGGCTGCCTTTGCGATAGTAGCCCGCCTGCACTTGATGGGAATTGGGACTCAACACAATGGGGTAAGTAACTTTATTGCGATAGGCAAAGGGGGAAGGGGCTGCCAACACTGGATCCACAGAAGGAGACTGGAGTTTGCCTATTCGCTCTAGGGCTTGAGCGACCTGATCTTGCTTAGCGGTCAGCTGATAGGCATAGTCCACTTGCTGCCACTGGCACCCGCCACACTTATCGGCAACGATGCATTGAGGTCTCACTCGGTGAGGCGAAGCCTGAATAAGCGTATGGAGTTGTCCATAGGCATACCTGGGTTTGACTCGAATAAGGCGAGCGCTAATGCGATCGCCAGGGACAGTATTAGGGACGAACACCACCTGATTCTGCTGTCCCCATCGACCCACCCCATCTCCGGTCGGACTCAGATCAATGATGTCCAACTCCAACAAGCTGCCTTGTTGCCAATGGCTCTGTGCTTCTGTCACTATGAGTTCTTTTTTACTCGGGTTTTGGAGATTGTCAGCTGGCATAGAAGGGTGGGCAAACGATTGGGATGTCAAGGTAAACGAGCATTTTTCGGCATGATAAAAATTCTTGGCAGCTAACCTGGGCTATTAGATCTAGCTTCGACAGCAACAATGAAAAGCATGCAAGATGAATGCTTCTATCAATACGAGACAATCCATCATATCCGTACGTTTGCCGAAGTATCTTTCTCCGACCACTAGAATGTATCAAAAAATGATCTAGACAAGATTCTAAAGGACTTAAGGATGCTGCTCTCTTTAGCCTGTTTGTCTGCACTGAACTGACAGTGTTCTATAGCTCTTAGGAAGATTTTGAACAAAATTATTTATGCAGACAATATTAAGATTCTCAGGCAGGTTGATCCGCAAAACCTTACTATACGTTTGTTCCCCTGAATGGGGCTGTCTCTTGCTTTTATGAAGATCCAGAGGCTGAACAGCCGATCCAGGTCACCTATCTGCTAGTGAAAAAATTGAGGAGTATGGGGATGAAACTGCATTCTATTGCAAAAAAAATTATTGCACGGGTTGTGATCACAGGCGTGGTTCTGTTGATGGCGGCCTGCAGTGACGGTGTTCACTCATCACCGAAGTCCGTAGTCGAGACATTTATCAAAGTGGGGGCAGATGGTAATTTTGATGCGCTCAAGCCGCTATGTGCGTCGGAAGCCCCTGAAGAACTCTGTAATCCTGATACAGATGATCGCGAAGAATTTGTAAAAATTATGGGAACTGCCAAAATAGTTGGCGAACCTCAAATAGAAGGCGATAAAGCATCAGTCAAAATGTCTATCAAGAGTGAAGACCAGACATTAGAAGTTAGCTTCCCGCTAGCCAAGCAAGGAGATAAGTGGTTGTTAAGTGGCGAACCAGAAGAAGTAGATTCCTAGGTTTTCGTGGGAGATTGGGAAAAGCCTATCAGGACAAAGCTTGTAGTGAAGGCCCAAGAGCACTAACCTTGCCCCGCACAAGTGGACAAAGAAGGTTGGTTTTATCCTAAAGACTGTGGCAGAAATACTTTTTACCTAGCTGAGGGAGTTGGGCCATGACTGTTAATTTGACAACCCTGCCTGAAATTCTGTGTAATTCCCCCCTAATGCTTCCACGATGGTACGGGTATTCACCTTTAGCATCTTGATATAAGAATCTGCCTCAGTGCCAGGTGCCCCAATGGAATCGGAATAGAGTTCTTGCTCGGCTAACTTGACCTTCGCTTCAGCCGCGACTGTTTTAATCAACGCTGGATTGATGGTTGTTTCGGCAAAAATAGCAGGCACTCTAGCCTTTTGAATATCATCAGATAGCCGTTTGACTGTTTGAGCACTGGGTTGTTCTTCTGTACTCATACCAATAAGTGTGCCTGCAACCGTAAGGCCATAGGCTTTGGCGTAGTATTGAAAGGCATCATGGGTTGTGACTAACTGTCGTTGCTGAGCTGGAATCGTTTGGATCTGCTCTGTAATCCACTGGTCCAACGCTGCTAACTCTTGGGTAAATTCGGCAGCGTTGTTCGTAAATTCTTCTTTATCCTCGGGGGATAGCTCAATCAGCTGATCGCGAATTGCGTTCACCATTTCGATGGCCTTCTCTACATCACCCCAAACATGGGGATCGGGTTCTCGTGTGCCCTGGTAATCGTAATCAAGGGGAGTGACCACTTCCCCAACGGCAAACACTTTAGATTTTTTGTTGGACTCAATGAGCTTAATCAAGCCTGGCTCCAGATTGTAGCCATTGTAAAGAATCAGATCAGCTCGCTCAATTTTCAAATTATCCGCAGGCACAGGTTCATAAACGTGGGGGTCAGCACCGGGTTGAAGGATACCTATCAATTCAACTTCATCCCCTGCCACCTCAGCGGTCCAATCTTGCAAAATCGTGCTAGTAGCCACAACTTGAGGTTTACCGGATGGCTCAGCGTCTTGGCTTCCCGTACATCCAACTAGGCTAAATCCAAGAAACAACCCGCCTACAACCCAGGCCCAGGCAGGGAATTGAGACTTTTGCAAAGATGTTGTCATAGCTTTTCAACTAATTTTTCATAATGCTTTCACTTTTTGATGCTACAGTATTTTCATAATTGTTTCATTTTTAATTACACCACTTTAAATTTCAGGTGCATGCACCTAGTACAGACAATTTTTAGGTGCAAGTTCTTTGCTCCCTTCTAAAACTATGGAAACTCACTCATGAACAGTGCTCGCAGTCTAGCTGTAGACCATTTAGGTGTGCAATACCGTATGGTTAAGGCGCTCTCCAACGTAACCTGCTCGGTGAATGCAGGACGTTTGACTGGAATTATTGGTCCAAACGGGGCCGGAAAAAGCACGTTACTTAAGGCCATGCTAGGTTTGGTTTTACCGAGTAGTGGTCAAGTGATGTGGGGCGATAAACCCCTGAAGCAGCAGTTGGATCGAGTGGCGTATATCCCGCAGCGATCGCAAATTGATTGGACCTACCCGGCTACGGTTTGGGATGTGGTGCTCATGGGGCGGATTCGCAAAACTGGCTGGCTAAAGCGCTATTCCACGGTGTCTCGTCGTTTAGCCGTTGAGGCACTAGAGCGGGTAGGAATTGCGAATCTACGGCATCGTCCGATTGGTCAACTCTCCGGTGGACAGCAACAGCGAGTATTCCTAGCTAAAGCACTGACCGAAGAAGCAGAAATTTTCTGCTTAGATGAACCTTTAGCTGGCATTGACAAGAAAACGGAAGCCATTGTGTTCAATATTCTGCATGAACTAGCCAATACTGGGCATACCGTGCTGGTGGTCCACCACGACTTAGGTCAGGCCATTACCAATTTCGATGATTTGATTTTGCTCAACCGCGAGCTAATTGCCTTTGGTTCCCGAAAAGATGTTCTCACGAAAAACAATATTCAGCGGGCCTTTGGTGGGCATGTTCCGTTCTTTAATGCCAACGCCGCCTGAGCCATACCAATACATGACCTTAGCGAATGTACGACCTATTGATTGAGCCGCTGCAGGCAGAATTTATGCAGCGATCGCTAATCACAGCGGTGCTGGTGGGAATCGTCTGTGCCACCGTTGGCTGCTATTTGATGGTGCAGCGTTTGGCCTTGTTGGGAGATGCGATTAGCCATTCAGTATTACCTGGTTTGGTGATTGCCTACATCATTGGCATGGATATTTTCCTCGGAGCATTTATTGCTGGGGTTTTTAGCACGGTCGTCATTGCTTGGATCCATACCCAATCCCAAATCAAAGAAGATGCAGCTATGGGGATTGTGTTCTCGGCCTTTTTTGCCTTGGGTATTACCCTAATCACCATTGTCCAGAAAGAGAATAAAATCGACCTCAATCACTTCCTCTTCGGCAATATCCTCAGCGTCACCCAATCAGAAGTGATCAATACCTTGTTCATTACCATTCTGGTTCTCATTGTGATTGTGTTGCTCTACAAAGAGCTAATGCTTTATACCTTTGATCCCGTTGGTGCTCAAGCAGCGGGCTTACCGACGAATCTGCTCAATTTTGGGTTAATGGTTCTCATTGCCCTAACGATTGTGGCTAGTCTCAAGTCCGTAGGGGTGATTCTGGTCCTAGCCATGTTGATTACCCCAGGAGCCACAGCCTACCTCTTGGTCTATCGATTGCATATGATGATGATTGTCGGAGCAACCATTGGTGTAATCTCCAGCATTACAGGTATGTATCTAAGTTTTCATTTCAATTTACCATCAGGACCTGCGATTGTCTTAGTAGCTTTTGGTTTCTTCCTAGTGGCGTTTCTATTGAGCCCTACCCAAGGATTACTGACCCAATTCCTCACAAAAACAGAATGAAACGGGGGATAGTCTCTCCAAGCCGACAGTGTATAGGTGATCTGTTCCCAGTATGATGAAGAAGTTGCCATTGATGCAGCAAAATTAAATTGGCCGCTTTCAGCATCTTACAGTCCTTTCTTGGACTCGTCTGAAGGTCTTTACTCCCCGTAGATGCAGGAATACATTCATGGATACAAAAGCCTTTAAGCGATCGCTGCATAAATCTGAGCAGTACCATCGAACTGGATTTGGCCACGATGAAGCAGTGACAGGTCTACTGCAGTCTGAATACAATAGCCAACTGATCCAACAAATTCGAGATAACGAATATCGTCTTCAACAAGGAGAGGTTACTATTCGCTTAGCCGAAGCCTTTGGATTCTGCTGGGGAGTTGAGCGGGCCATCGCCTTGGCCTATGAAACACGTCGCCAATTCCCACAAGAGCGCATCTGGATTACCAACGAAATCATTCATAACCCTTCCGTTAATCAAAACTTACGGGATATGAAGGTTGAATTTATTCCGGTGCAGCCTGACGGCAAGAAGGATTTTTCGGTTGTTGCTAAGAATGACGTGGTGATCCTACCGGCATTTGGTGCCAGTGTCCAAGAGATGCAGTTACTCAACGATAAAGGCTGCACCATGATGGATACTACCTGTCCCTGGGTCTCTAAAGTTTGGAACTCAGTCGAAAAACATAAAAAAGGCTCATATACTTCAATTATCCATGGCAAGTATAAACATGAAGAGACCATTGCTACTAGCTCCTTTGCTGGTACATACCTCGTCGTCCTGAACCTGGAAGAAGCAGAATATGTGGCTGACTATATTCTCAATCCGGGAGATACTCCCCAAGAGCAGGAGCAACGTCGAACTGAGTTTATGACAAAGTTTGCCAAAGCCTATTCGCCTGGATTTGACCCAGAAACTGATTTAGCGCGGATCGGCATTGCCAACCAAACCACTATGCTCAAGGGCGAAACTGAGCAAATTGGTAAGCTGTTTGAGCGCACCATGATGCGCAAGTATGGCCCTGCCAACGTTAACCAACATTTTCTGAGTTTCAATACGATTTGTGATGCCACTCAAGAACGTCAGGATGCGATGTTCCAGCTTGTGGATGAGCCCTTAGATTTAATGGTCGTTATTGGTGGGTTTAATTCATCCAACACGACTCATTTGCAAGAAATTTCTATTGATAAGAATATTCCTTCTTATCACATTGACAGTGTTACCCGGATTGGTCCTGGCAACCGCGTTGAGCACAAGCCGCTCAATTGCGATCTCACTATTACTGAGAATTGGCTACCAGATGGTCCGCTTGTAGTTGGAATCACTTCAGGAGCATCAACGCCAGATAAAGTCGTTTCTGAGATTGTGGAAAAAATTTTCGCGATTAAGAACGCTTCTATACAAGCTGTAGGAGTTAGCTAATTTTCCTTCCAAAAGCTTACTAACGAGTCACAAACACAATAATAGTCATCACAAAAAAACAGCTTGCACCCACAATTGTCATGATGTCGGTGACTCGTTTGACATGGTTAAGGCGTCGATCTAAATGTTGCAAAGCAGATCGATCTGCATAAATTAAGTTACTCAAGTCCTGCATGGAATTTTCTAGCCAGTCCAGCTTGTTTGTATCTGCCCCAGGGCTAGAATCTGCAGTTTGCTCCAATTGTTTTAGTTGGCTTCGATCATGATGGAGTTGTTCTTGGAGATCATAGGTCGTTGCTTCAAAACTATGCCTTAAATCTAAAAGTTCTGACTGTAATTGGGCATATTTTGCTTCAAGTTGCGACTCTAGCTCAGAATATTGTTCTTGTAATTGAGCTGGTGCCGAAGTCTCCTGTAATGTGTTTTTAGCCCGATCGAGAGACTGCTCCAATTCTTGCTGGGCCTGAGTGAGTTGCTCAAAATGAGTTTGTAGTTGTGAAAAGCCATCCAACACTTGAAAAGCTTGGCTAAACCGACTTCGCAAATCCTCTAATTCTTTCTCCAATTGATCAATTGCACTCAAAACCCTTCTCCTCAGAGGCTATAAACTTGTTTTTTGCTTCCAAGCATTGTAAACCTAACATTTAAGTCATCAAGCTTTGACTTTAAGGGGTAATGTTCATCAAGTAAAGTGCTCATCTGCCTAATTTGCCAAGCAATGGTTAGAACTTGAGTGCACTCAGATTCTGGGCCAAAAACTCGTTCTGCAGTTGCTCCCAGAATAGATGCAGGAATATGTTGCCCATGAGTATCCAAAACCTGCTTAATTCCTGCATAAGCTTCATTGGTGTTGACGAGTGAGATGGATCGACAAAAGAGCAATAGCCCTTCAAGAGAAATTCCTTGTGCCAGAGCTTGTTTAAATCCTTTGCGCCAACAGTTTAAAGCTACTTTGGCTTGATGTTGGTACTCGTATAGTAAAGTTCCCAAAATATAGTAGGCCAGAACATGATCCGGTTGTCGCTCCAATTTTTGCTTCAGGTGCGGCAACAGTTTTTTGGCTTCAATAGGAGATGAGACGAGAGCTTTAAAAGTGTCAATGGTTGGAATGTCTAGTGAATCGGGGTCTTTTAAAATTCTCAGCAGTTGATTTTCAGCATGGGTGAGATCTGAAGGGAGGACCGCAGTTTCGGTTGAGGTAGGGTTGCGGTTCATCACTTTCTTTAAGAGGCCTGGACTAAGCTGGGTATACCCCTTATGGACAGAGCGAATAGCATTTGCAACTTCTTCTGATGATGCATTTTTAAGGAGATACCCCATGGCACCTGCACGTAAAGCATCAGCAATGCATTTATCATCATCTGCACTACTCAACAGTAGTACCTTGGTATGGGGACAGCGCTGGCAAATGATTTCTGTAGCAGCGGCACCATCCATGACAGGCATATACATGTCAACCAAAACAACATCGGGTTGAAGTTGCTCGGCCATTTCTACACCCATTTTGCCGTTTTCGGCCAGTCCCACAATCTGCAAGCCAGATTCTGATTCCAATAAAGCTTTGAGCCCTTGGCGGATCACTTTCTGATCGTCAACTAAGAGAATGCGGATCATTGTTGAGGTTATGCTAATGAAGAGAGCTGGACATTGTGACGGGTTTAGTCCGTATACCAGAGACCACCAGGCTAAATGATCATCATCTTAATCAAAATCAGGTCGAAGTGGTTGGCTAAGATGATGATTATTTAACTCCCCCTCAAGAAAATACTATCGATAGAATCTTGATTGTTCCAACAAAATTGGGAAGTTTTTTAGATCCTCTACCGTAATTTACCAAAACTGGTAAAAAAAAACTCCAGATTGCGCATTCTGGAGGGCTATAGGATTAAATGTAATTGCAAATTCTCTATGTTTAGATGAGTTCGTTATCAATGGATAAGGGAAAAAGAGGGAGTTTCCCTGTGCGCATGCTATTTAGCAATTGCATTATTGAGCAGTTCCGCAATTGCGAAAGCTGAGTTTGCCATCTGGCATGACGGTATTACAAAGGTTGGCTCCCTCAAGGTTGGCCCCCTCAAGGTTAGCTCCATTCAAATTAGCGGCCCGCAGCATCGCACCTCGCAGATCGGCATTAGCGAAATTTGTCTTGTTAAGGGTTGCTGCTCGTAGAATTGCTCCTTGCAAGTTGACGCCACTAAAGTCACAACCATTTAAGTTGGCAACGGACAAATCTACTTTAGAGAAGTTCGCCCCCGTTAAGATGGTGTCTTCAATGCGAGAACTTGAGAGAATCGCTCCCTCCAAATTAGCATTCGTTAGATCGCTGAATTGGATCGTGGCATTTGTTAAGTCAGCATTTTTTAGATTGCCGTTTTGTAACTCGAAGCTCCGTATTGTTGCACCAGCTAAATCACAGCCTTCGCAGATCTTTGTTTTACGGAGCGCAGGCACATTATTGATGGCCTCTTTAGATAGAGGACCCATTCTCATTTGAGCATAGACGATATCGGATGGTAGAACACAGAACCACAGAACAGCCGCAAGGGCTACAAGTTTTATAATAGCTTTTAGCATTCATAGACCTCTATAAACCGGGGGAGTATGCCAAACCTCAGCAGATTGACCGCCGTTCATTATAGAACTCTGTTGAACGCTACATCTCCAATTGGAGACAATTTGTAGGGTTTCGCAGTGTGAGCCTAGCTGAATTATGGGCCAGATTTTGATAATTGGAACACTCAACTTTTGCTTGACTCTACATGACGCAAAATACTGAATTCAGCCGCCACCGAAAGAAAGGGAGAACAACTGGGGAACAATAAGGAAAACTTGAAAAAGAGTGCTTTAAAACCTATGGAAAATGAAACTGTTTTCCAGTCTGATTTCCAACCTGATGTTCCAGATGAAGTGTCAGTCTTGCGTAAACAACTGGCAATCAGCCTCAAATTTCACCATAGCAGTACCTTAGAAAGGATACCCATTGAGGTTGCAGTTCAGGTAATGGCAGAAGTTTGGGATGCTTGCAATCGTGATCATGGTGCCAGAAGTAATGGTTGCAACAGGCATGCGGATATTTGAGCTATGTCACAGGCTGTCTTAGCAAACGTATTATCAGCTCTAGAGATCTTAGTTTTAGAATATCAAGGCAACCAGTTTTTTCAGGTGATTGGCAATCTTCCGTCATGGTACCGGTCCTTAATGGGGGCAGATCAAAGTTATGCGGCAATTATAAACCTGACAGATACTTTCCCTTTCCTCACATATTTCCTAGAAGATGCCTGCCAATTCTGGCAAACCAGGCAAGAACATGCCTTAAAATCCGGTTTGTGGATTGAAGTGGATGAGTCTGGTGCTGACATCCCGCTTGAAGCCTCAGCTATTAGCGTGGCTGGTCAAGAAATTTTACTGATTGCTCTATCTCAGACGACTTATACGGAAAAGTCAGTACTGATCCAGCAAGGTAGAGAAAATGTTCTCGCCCAAAGTGCAGAACGGAAACGGGCAGCCGAACAACTGCGTCATAGTATTTTTTATGATTGGCTAACGGAATTGCCCAACCAGTCTTTTATTCGGTTGCGCTTGGTGGATGCACTATCCCAGATCAAAAACGATCCAGGCTGTTCTTTTGCCCTCCTCTACATTGATATTAAGCATTTTAAGGCAATCAATACTCGCTTGGGCTTATGGTCTGGTGATCAGCTGCTGATGATGGTTGCGAAACGACTGTCTGAGCAACTAAGGCCAGATGATATTGCAGCTCGTTTCGGTGGAGATGATTTTGTTGTCCTTCTCAGACCCGTTGAAGGAGAGCAAGATATTCGGCAACTTACCGAAAGAATTCAGCGTCATCTCCTGGCACCCTACGCTATCCACTCTCAAGAGGTCCACATCCAATTTGATATGGGCATTGTATTGGGCACGGCTTTGTATCAACAGCCTGAAGATTTGATCCGAGATGCTTGTACAGCATTGGAATATGCCAAAGGCCATGGGACCGAGGACTACGCGATTTTCCACCAAACCATGCACCTGCAATCCCTCACCAGGATGCAGTTGGAACACGATCTATCACGGGCAATTTGGCAAAATGAGTTGCGGGTTTGCTATCAACCGATCATTTCTTTGACGGACGGTTCTCTCCAGGCTTTTGAAGCGTTGGTGCGCTGGCAGCACCCAACCTTAGGGTTGTTGTCTCCCAATCAATTTATTGCGATCGCAGAAGATAGTGGCCTGATTATTCCCATTGGTGCCTGGATCTTGAAAGAAGCCTGTGAGCAGATTCAACAATGGCGAAGCCAAACCCACCTGCCGCTGACCATGCATGTCAACCTATCGGTTCGACAGCTCGATCAATTAGATTTATTGGATTCGATCCAGAAAATTCTAGCCGAGACCCAGCTTGATCCATCTGGACTAAAGCTGGAAATTACGGAAACGATGGTGTTCAACAATTTGGAATATGCCGCTTCAATTCTCAGGCAGATTAAGAGCTTAGGCATTCGGATTAGTATGGATGATTTTGGCACCGGATATGCCTCGTTAAGTTATCTACACCAATTGCCCATCGATAACCTCAAAATCGATCAATCCTTTGTTGAAACGATTGGCACCTCAGGAACGGAGTCAGAAATCATCCAAGCTGTTGTCCAACTTGCCCACAGTTTGAATATCGATGTTGTGGCAGAAGGCGTAGAAACTACAGAACAATCCCACCGCCTAAAAACGCTGGGATGTGACTATGCTCAGGGCTATTTATTTGCCAAACCCCTGCCAGCAATTGAGGCCGAACATCTATTCGATCAAAATTTTTCAGCATTATTGACAGCCCCTACAGCCTAAGTTATCTCTCAGACCATGCACGAAAGATGGGTGAAATTCGCAACTCTGTTTTAGGCTTGGGGGTCGCTAGAACGCAACACCGCCTATAGTACGCATCAGAAACAAAATAGGGGTGACTGTGTCTTTGAACCTAATTCGCCCAACTTCTGTCTAAGAGTTAGGTCCATTTTTAGAGCTAGTTCACAGCATGGTGACAAATCAGCACAAGATCCTCAGGCTTTGCCTAAGTTTTATCCTAGGATTAGGAATTTGGGCAGGGCATGCACCTGCAATGGCTACTCCCGTGGATGCAGCCACCATCCATGTCATCAATCGTCTTAGTTTTGGTCCCAGTCCTGGGGATATTCAGCATATTCAGTCCATGGGCATTGATGCCTACATCAAAGAACAGCTGAATCCCGAGTCCGCCCAAGCCTCACCTGAGCTGCAGCGTCAATTGAGGCAGTATTCAACCTTGCCCCTAACCTCAATACAGTTGGAGCGTCAGTATGGGTTTAGACAGCCCGGCAAAGGAAAACCAAAGTTAAGTCCCGAAGAGCGCAAACAACTTCGTCGTCGGGCTCGCATCCCCTTTCAAGAAGCTTCGGAAGCACGACTGATCCGAGCCATCTCTAGTCCGAATCAACTGGAAGAAGTGATGGTTAACTTCTGGTTCAATCACTTCAACGTATCCGCCAAAAAAGGGAGAACTCGGCTATGGGTGGGGTCCTATGAACAAGAGGCGATTCGCCCTTACGTTTTTGGCTCTTTTCGAAATTTATTAGGCGCAACAGCCAAGCATCCCGCCATGCTGTTTTATCTCGATAATTGGCAAAATACGGCTCCCAACAGCCCAGGTGCCCGTGGTCGGTTTAAGGGGTTAAACGAGAATTATGCTCGGGAATTACTAGAACTCCACACAATGGGGGTGAAGGGTGGCTATTCTCAAGCTGATGTAGTCTCAGCAGCAAAAATTTTGACGGGTTGGGGATTACCTCGTGGACGTCAGAGATGGCAAGCTAAACAAGCCTTTTACTTTGATGCCAGACGTCATGACAATAGCCGCAAGACCTTTTTAGGACAACCGATTCGGGGCCGGGGTATCGCAGAAGGGGAAGAACTCCTAGATATTCTGGCGACCCATCCGGCAACTGCCCAACATATTAGCTATAAGCTGGCTCAGTACTTTGTCGCAGACACGCCCCCCCAAGCTTTAGTGGACCGCCTTGCGCAACGATTTCTGGCTACTGATGGCAATATTCGCGCCGTCTTGGCAACCTTATTCGAGAGTCCTGAATTTAGCGATCCGCAATACTTTGGACAAAAATTTAAAACCCCCTACGAATATCTCATTTCAATGGCTAGAGCAGCGGGTCGTCCCAGCGTTAAACCCCGTTTAGTGGTTGGAGCATTGCGGCAGTTCAGTATGCCACTGTATGAATGCCAAACCCCTAATGGCTATGCCAATACTGAATCTGCTTGGCTGAATCCAGATTCCACTATTCGTCGAATCAGTATAGCGACTGCGTTTACTCGCGGATATGGGCGGCAACGCACCCCTGTTCAGCCTGATCAACTGGGGCAAACCTTAGGAAACCGTTTTTCTGCACAAACCCAATCTGTCATTGACAGTAGTCCTCAAAATTTACGGGCGGCACTCATGCTTGGGAGCCCCGACATGATGTATCGCTAAATTGCTTCTGGACCGATTGACAACGCTGAGAACAGAAACTGCTATGAAACGCCGACAATTCTTACAGTACACGACCCTCGCGACGGCTTCTGGTTTGACCGCTTCGGGGTTGGGGTGGTTAGAGAGGCAGCCTGCTCACTCGCAAAGTTCCTCTGGGCGGCAACCCAAACTGATTGTGATTCTGTTGCGGGGGGCTGTAGATGGCCTTAACGTGGTTGTTCCCTACCGTGAGACAGGGTATTACGATGCGCGTCCGACCTTAGCGATTTCTAAGCCAGGCGAAGGTCAAGGGGCCATTGATTTAGATGGGCAGTTTGGTTTGCATCCGGCTTTGGCCGATCTGTTGCCCCTGTGGCAATCAAAGCAGCTCGCCTTTGTGCATGCCTGTGGATCGCCGGATCCGACACGTTCTCATTTTGATGCCCAAGATTATATGGAGCTGGGAACACCGGGAAACAAAAAACAAGGGAATGGCTGGTTAAATCGAGTGTTAGCCCATTTGCCTGCAGGCCGACCTACCCAGGCCCTCAATCTGGGCAATCAAACTCCGTTAATCTTATCGGGTTCCAAATCAGTTGCTAATTTAGCCTTTGGGCGGCAAGCGATAAGACCTTTGCCTTTGGATCGACCCCCGATTCAATCTGCGTTTGATCGGCTCTATGAAGGCAATACCAATCTCAGTCGTGCCTATCAGGAGGGTTTGGAAGCGAGAGAGATTCTTAAAGCTGAACTGAATAGGGAAATGATGCAGGCATCTAGAGGGGCACTGGGTCCGTCTAGTTTAAAGACCAATAGCCGCCGCATTACCCAACTGTTGACGGGTGATGCTGAAACCCAAATCGCCTTTTTCTCTCTGGGGGGTTGGGATACTCATGTGAGTCAAGGGTCAACGCAAGGGCGTCTAGCGCGATTGCTAAAGCCCTTGGGCCAGGGATTGAACCAGCTCAAAGCAGACCTGGGCCAAACCTTTGATGACACCACGATTGTGGTGATGTCTGAGTTTGGACGCACGGTTGCCGAGAACGGCAATGGTGGCACGGATCATGGTCACGGCAATGTCCTTTGGATATTAGGAGGGCAAATCCAAGGCGGTAAAGTCTATGGGGAGTGGCCAGGATTAGCTGAATCTCAGCGGTATCAAGGACGCGATTTAGCGATTACAACGGATTTTAGGGATGTGATCGCACCCCTACTCACTAAAGGCATGGGAATTGAATCCAAGCACCTCAACCAAATTTTTCCCGGATATTCTCCTCAGCAAACGCTTGCGCTCATCTAGTTGAGGGACTGGCTTTTTATATCTGACTAAATCAGAATGTTAAGCTGCTTGAGTGAGAAGTTTGAAGGGCAATACAAATGAATACGGAGCAACAGACCCAAATTCAGGTCGAACATCAGCCGAGTGTGGAACGCCTGCAAGAGTTGCGGGTGCTGCACTGGCCGATTTGGTCCAAAGAGGAATCAAACTTTCCTTGGACCTATGATGAGTCTGAAACTTGTTACTTCTTGCAAGGTGAAGTTGTGGTGACACCTGATGGCGGTGACCCCGTAACGATGGGTAAAGGCGATTTGGTCACGTTCCCGGCTGGGATGTCTTGTACCTGGAATATTCATAGTGCTGTGCGCAAACACTATCGTTTTGGCTAATACCTCTAGCAATGATTAAGTCTATTTTGCGGTGATAAAAATCGACTAATTTAGGCGATGTGCGACTAAATGCCTGTAACCGTTGATTCCTCGTTTTCTCTGGCTAAATGTTGTGATCAGTAGCAACGTAGTATCAGTACTTTCAGGAA
>JANQPU010000343.1 GCA_028285315.1 Acaryochloris sp. IP29b_bin.176 | reverse complement strand
CTGTGGGCCAAAGAATATGGTCAATGGAATTGTCAAAGATCTAAAGAAGGAGGGGATTAGAAGTCGTAAAATCCACACAGAAGCCTTTGAGTTTCGCTAGAGGTTATTGCTAATATAGATCTCACTATTACGAGTTGAGAAATTTGCCTTACAGTGATTCGATAACTCAGTACCGGGACAGCACCACCGATCCATTCAAACAGCAATCTGGATACTAACAGTACGGTCCAGCGCTTTAGCCAATACGTCGCAGTTGTCCTGAGCAGCCCAAAGTTCTAGCTCCAGACTGCCAGTCCCGGAGAGCGTAATGTCAAGGGTTTGATCAGAAACCTGACATGAAACCGTTTCCACCAGTTGGTTCTGGGTTCGATCAAGACCGACGGCAACTCTGAGCAGACCAGCCAAAACCCATACGACTCGCTGATGAGTCTCAGAAAGCCGCTTAAATTTCTTATGCTTGGTTTTGGGATGGGCTTTGCGATGATAGCGAATAACATGGCCAATCAATAGCATTTCCTCATCTGTAAACCCGCGTGGATTAGCACGTTCCAGGATATAGCGGGAGTTTTTGTGATAGCCCCGGAAGGAGAGATATTGCCCAATATCATGCAGTAGGGCAGCGTATTCCAACACATCTCGCTCAAAGTCACCATAGTGATGAAGCTGTTGAGTCTGATCAAATAAGGTCAGCGCCAGACCCGCAATATGGCAATTACTGTCCCAGTTGGCGTCATACTTGTGAACCAGTTGAGCGGCTTTGCGATGCCGAAGGTCTGCTTGGATAGGGAAATCAGCAACATCTTGGGAATGGCGTTCTAGGTAGTCTAAAATCATTCCTTCTCGGAGCGAAGCATCACTAAGCGTGAGCTCCTTTACGTCTGCCATCTGCAACAACTGCACTAGCAAAATCCCCCCAAGATGAATTGCATCCGTGCGCTTGTCGCTAATACCGCTGACTTCTGCTCGTTTATCTGGTTTGAGATCCACTAAACGATCGGTTAGGGCTTGTAAATCTTTGACCTTAATCACTTCTGCATTCACCGATCGCAGTGACTGTTTATGCTTGAGAGTGTAGGTAGCTTCTCCCAGTGTGCGAATGGTGCCTGAAGTGCCAATCACTTGGCTGAAACCAATCTGCTTGGCCCGTTTGAGGGGTTGTTTAGCCAGGAAACGAATATGAGCCTCTAGAACGCCTCGGGCTTCCTCGCCAATGGGCCCCTGATCATCAAACATATCCAGCAATCGCTGCACCCCCAACTTTATGCTGGTGCCAAACGCGATCGCGTCGCGATTGCCGACCACAGCCTCGGTACTACCGCCGCCAATATCAAACACAAGGGCATTCCGATCTTCGAGGGCGATCGCATTCCGTACAGCTAGAAAGATCAGGCGAGCTTCCTCTTTCCCCGAAATCATCCGAGGGGTAATCTTGGTCCGGCGGACAACTTCATTCAGAAAGGCTTCTCCATTTTGGGCCTCTCGAATGGCACTGGTGGCGGCAGTGAGAATATCGTCTACCCCCAGCTTGTCCGCTAGTTGGACGCAACGATGAATGGTGTCCAAGCCTACATCGAAAGCGCGATCGCTCAGGCGATTCGTAGAAAACACCCCAGCGCCCAGTTTCACCATCTCCTTTTCGCGATCGATAATTTCAAAATTGCGCTTCTGCAGCACCTTAACCACAATCATGTGGATAGAGTTGGTGCCAATATCAATCGCGGCGAGTTTCATCTCTTGTGCTAGGGAATCAATCTTACATCGGCAGATAACATTGCTCCCTTTGAGAATATCAGGATTGTAGCGTGATGGGAAAAATGTGATTCAGGATTATCTAACGGTAGGATCAAACAATGATTTGATGCCGAAGGAATGGAGATGTTTAGATCTTTACTAATATTCAATATTGTTGCATACAAAAAGCTTTTGATTCGTGGATGATGGTTGTTTCCTCTCTCAGGTTTGAGCAGACACTACAACTCGGGCTGGATACTTGATCATGAGATGTATTCTAGATCAAGGCCCCTAACTGGATTAGTTAGGGGCCTTTGATACAGTATAGAGTTTAGCAAGATTTTACTGATTTAATCAGCTGCTATGATTAGATCTATCAACAGCTTGATTTAGAGGTAGGCTCTATCCTTGCATTGGTAGTTTCCAAGTTGACCTTGAAGACTCGGTTTTTTGCCTCTTCTGCTTTAGGTAAGTTCAAGATCAAAATCCCATCCTTATAACTGGCCTGGACCTGATCATTTTGGATTGGCTCAGGTAGTCGAATAGCGCGCTCGAACTGACCATAGCTAAACTCGGAAACGTATCGATTGTTGCTTTCTTGGGAGTTTTCGTAACGCCGCTCGCCTCGAACAACAACAACATCACGAGTCGAACTAATGTCTAAATCTTCCCGCTTCACGCCAGGAATTTCAACTTTCAGTATGAAATTATCTTCATGATTTGATAACTCAACTGCAGGTTTGAGGTGAGAATTTGGTGAGGTATCAAAGTCTGTCAATTCACCAAATAATCTATCAAATTGATGACGCATTCTTTCTATTTCTGAGAGCGCTTGCCAATGAACAAGTGCCATATAATGTAATTCCTCCGTTTACAAAACTTATTACATTATTATACTAGCAATTATTAGTTTAAGTTTCAAGCATTTTGCTGGATTTATTACTATAGACATAGGTCAAAAGTCTGAGTTTATGCAAGATAAAAATATATGCTAAGTAAATAATTGACTTACTAGATGTTAATTGCTTGTGCTTACATTAATTGAAATATCTAAACGTTTTTAGGAAAGTCCAATTTCGTTCTTTTAATCCCACTCTCATACGCAAGATTAGAGCTGATTTCTAAACAGAAACTAAAGTTGCTAATCGATGTGTGAGCAGTCGAATAAAACAGCCATAAATCATGGCTTCACTCGTTTCTGGATAGA
>JANQPU010000338.1 GCA_028285315.1 Acaryochloris sp. IP29b_bin.176 | reverse complement strand
TCTTCAGATTCTTGATCTGAACATTAACCTTGCCAAAGTCATCGGTTTATCGCTAGTATGAGATTCGCTATCCTCAGTAGCTCAGTGGTAGAGCGGTCGACTGTTAATCGATTGGTCGTAGGTTCGAATCCTACCTGGGGAGTTTTTTGGTTTGGATTCTCTAGATCTGCTTTTATTGACCTAGGACGCGTGGGTTAAGCAGCCAATTTCCAAAAAGTCCCGGATTCTCTCTGCTAGACTGTGCTGAGCAATTCTATCTGTCGTTGCAAATTGAGTGAGGGTAGAACGATGGCCAGATGCAAAGTTCAGCTCCACTTGATAAAAGTGGGTCCCTAACCAGCATTTTTCTTCCACTTGAATGGCTTCAATGTGGGTCATACGATATCGCTGAATTTGAGAACTAAACCAGCGTCGTTTTTCCAGTAGCACGACATTGTCGGATTTATCAAATGTGCAGATTTCCAGCGGACTCAACGTACTCATGAGGGCTGCGATCGCAATACAAAAACAGCCAAACAGATCAAAGGGATATTCAAATATGATGAAAATCATGAATCCCAATAAAGTAGTGGCACCCCCGAGTAGTCGAATGCCCAAGAGCCGTTGTTGCAGGATCAGCAGGGCAGGGGTATGCTCTATAACTTTCATCTGTAGAAAAAACCTTTAAGTGTCAAAAACTGTCTATTCCTAGTGTTGACAAATGCTGCTGTTATCCTGACCTACACCATCGAATTAGCGTGGCATGCTTCCACGGGGAACAAAAGCGGGCAGAATGACTATAGGAGAGTTTGCACCCTCTACGATCACACCCTGATTCACAATCATCTGAGAGACGCTGAATGAGCTATTGCTTAAATCCAGCTTGCACGAATCCCAGTAATGCGCCACGGCAAATGGTTTGTCAGGCTTGTGGTAGTAACTTGGTATTGCGCGACCGCTATCGCTCGACCCGAATTCTGGGCCGAGGCGGGTTTGCAACTACATTTCTAGCTGAAGATGAAGGACTACCGGGGAAGCCTACTTGCGTGATTAAGCAGCTTCGTCCAGTGGTTACCGCCCCTCATATTCTTGAAATGTCCCGAGAACTGTTTCAACGAGAAGCTGAAACCCTGGGTAAAATCGGGAATCATCCCCAACTCCCCAGATTATTGGATTATTTTGAACTGGGTCAGGAATTTTTCCTCGTTCAAGAGTATGTCAAAGGAGCCACGCTCCAGCAAGAGGTTCGTCGATCGGGTCCATTTGACGAATCGATGGTTTATAACGTACTGGAAGAAGTGCTGCCTTTGCTGGAGCATTTGCATAGTCAAGAGGTGATTCACCGCGATATTAAACCGGCCAACATCATTCGCCGAGAAATTGATGACAAGCTGGTTATGATTGACTTTGGTGCCGTGAAAGATCAAGTGAGTCAAACGGCAATTGCCAACCCCGAAGAACACAGTACCCTCACCTCTTTTGCCGTAGGAACCCCTGGTTTTGCTCCACCGGAACAGATGGCCATGCGCCCTGTTTATGCCAGTGATGTATATAGCTTGGGCGTAACTTGCATTTATTTGCTAACGGGGAAGTCGCCTAAAGACTTAAGCTATAATCCTGTGTCTGGTGAGTTAAGCTGGCGGGAACATGTTCGGGTTAGCCCCGAATTGCAGGATATCTTAGCCAAGATGTTAGAGGTATCACTCCGTGATCGCTATCGCTCTGCCAAAGAGGTTTTACAAGCGCTCGCTAAAAATACGCCGAGCCCGAACTCTGGTCTTCCAATTTCTCAACCCCCACTACACTCTACATCAGGGGCTCGGTCCTATTCCCCCACTCGCCCTCGCTCCCATTCACCTTCATCACGGGCAGCTTCTGGGATTCGACGATATCACTCTCGCACGGGCGCTCAATCCCCATTGTCAGGTGCTCTTTCTAAGGTGTCTGGTCAACTCTCATCGCCCCGTTCAACCTATACAGGTATGGATTCTTCCTCAAGCCTCAGTTCACGAGGCCGAGGACAGGCACGATTGACCCCTAATGCCATTCAACATGCCTATGGTCGAGGTCAGCGGGATTTTAGTGGGCAAGATTTACGAAATTTGAATCTCCGCAAGTTTCAACTCCCCAGTGCCAATTTCCATGAAGGCAAGCTACAAAATACCGATTTGCGAGATGCCATTCTGATTAACGCGAATTTTGGGCGGGCTAATTTTGCCGGGGCCAATTTACGTAACGCGAATTTGATGCAGGCTTATATGAGCCATGCCGATTTAGCCAATGCTGATCTGCGCGGTGCTAACCTTAGCGATGCTTATCTCAGCCATGCTAACTTGCGCGGGGCTAATCTCTGTGGGGCGGATTTGTCGGGAGCCAAACTGACTGAGTCCCAGTTATCATTTGCCCAGACCAACTGGCTGACAGTCTATCCCAACGGCAAGCGGGGTAAGAAGGGTCGCTGTTAAACCCGATCGGACTGATCCGAGTCCCTCGATCTGAGGCGGTTATTGCCATAGACAGGCAATGGGGAATATCACATATTCAAGGAAAAAGAGCTTCCAGATCCATTGATAGAACTGGGTCACTTGCTGATGATTGTTGAGATTGACCCGCTGACTTCGGTACCAGAATAGGAAAACAATGCCTAGATGGGTGGACAGCAACCAGCCTTGATGAGTCGCGGATAACCCCCAAAGAGCAATCCCTGCTACCCCGAGGTAGGCCATACTCAGTACCCAGCAAGACAGCCTGAATACAGACGGGCCGCCAAGGCGAACGGTTAAGGTACGGATGTGAAATTTTAAGTCGCCTTCTCGATCGGGAATGTCTTTGAAAATTGCGATCGCAAAAGCAAACAGAATCACAAACCCCGTCAATACCCATACTTTTAACGGAATAGCCCCATCCCCGCCGAGTAAATGGCGAAAGTGCAGAAAAAAACCCACATTGACCACTACACCGCGAACGCCAAAGATACAGAGCGCCGCCCAAAATGGAAATTGCTTGAGGCGAATGGGGGGGAGTGAATATACCGTCCCCATGAGCATACTGAGCCCAACCGTCAAAAGTAACCGATAGCCTTGTAAAAAAGAGAGTCCTAAGGCCAACAGACCCGCACAAACGACAATCCCTCCTCCTTGCTGAGGGGAAAACTCACCGGAAGCCAAGGGTAACTGAGGTTTATTGATTCGATCAATGTCGATGTCGGTCAGTTGATTGAGCCCTACGATATAGACATTGGCGCCTAAGCTAGGGATCAGTGCGACTCCGATCCAGATCAAGAATTGCTGGTAAAAATCCACCGTAGAGGCCGGGAGCCCAGTCAACAGCGCACTGCCCCGATATTGTGTGGATAGAGCAATGAAAGCCAAACCCATCACACTGAGACTGGTGCCAATAATCGTATGGGGGCGCGAAAACTTCCAAAAGGCATGAAGCCACCGTTGTATAGGTCTGGAGTCAACGCTGGAAGGCATATCGCTCACGTTTTAGCTCCCTTCAATAGCCCATAGCGAATCAGACCTTGTCGATATCCTCGCGACATAAAACTCAGGGCTAATGCCCCTTGTAAGGTTTGTAACCCTGCCTTGAGGATGCCGATAATAACCTGCAGATCCAGAGTAGACATAATCACTTCATCCCAGAAGGGAGCCACCGCTTCCGACCAGTCTGCGGTCTGCAATCCTGATAAGGGAAAGGTCTGAGCAATATCAGCATAGTCTGGCAATGAAATCACATAGGGCAAGTAATAGACGCGATAAATATCATTCAGTAGCCGCTGTTCACTCCAGCTTAATTCTGGTGGGGTAGGGCGATGGCACCATGTCGCGACTAATAAGAGCCCCCCTGGTTTAAGCACCCGACAGCATTCTTGCAAGAATTGGGTCTTATCAGGCATATGTTCGCCACTTTCTAAAGACCAAACGAGATCAAAGGAAGCCTCGGCAAAGGGCATTTGTTGGGCATTGGCAACTCTAAACTCCGACTGGGAGGATAATCCTGCTTTTCTAGCGCGGACTTCCGCCCGATCTGCCTGCACGGGGCTGAGAGTAATCCCTGTCACATTGGCACCATATTTTTCGGCCAGATAGAGCGAACTGCCACCAATACCACAGCCCACATCCAAAATGGTTTGGGGACTTTGAACCTCACCCCAAGCGAGAATTTCCTCTATCAGATCAATCTGGGCTTGACGGCGAGGTTTGGCCTGCTGCCCCGTGGGGCCATAGTAGCCATGATGCATGTGCTCACCCCAAACCTGCTCCCACAAACCTGAAGAGGTGTCATAGAACTGTTGAATTTGTTGAGAAAGAGTGGCAGGCATGGACGGAGGGAATGAGTTAGAACTTTAACTTTAAAAGACCTGTAAAAAGCAGACACTTGCCGTGGGGATGGGGTTTCAGGATAGAATAACTAAACGTCGTAATTGGTTCACAAACAGCATAATGGATATCTTGACCTTGGGTTGGGTTTCAGTTCTTACTCTCTTCACTTACTCCATCGCGATGGTAGTGTGGGGTCGCCACGGCATGTAATTTGCCTGTGTTAACCCATTCGTAATTCGCTAAATATTGTGGACTTCTCAATTACCAATACCTTGGCACTCGTTGCTTTAGGTATGTTAGTAATCGTCTCTGGTGGCATTGTTTATCTTACTGCCTCAGAGTGGCGCGATCGCAGACGACGCGATCGCGATAAGCGCGCGGGCAGAAAAAAAAGCGGTTAAGGCCATGAAGTCCATCCTAGAAACCTTAGAGACTCGATTCCATCGGGCGTTAGATGCTGCTTTTGGATCTGAGTTAGCAATTTCTGTTCCGGTTGTCGGTGTCGCTAGCAATCCTAAGTTTGGTGACTATCAATCAAATGTGTCGCTAGCCCTAGCCAAGCCCTTAGGACAATCGCCCCGTGCCATAGCAGATCAGATTCTGGCCCATCTAGAGGTGGAGGATCTATGCGAACCCCCCACCATTGCTGGACCGGGCTTTATCAACCTAACCCTGAAGCCAACATTTCTAGCGGATCAACTCCAGCAAATGCAGACGAATCCGCGCTTAGGGATTGAGCCTGTTGATGTTCCTCAGCGGGTGGTCGTCGATTTCTCTAGCCCTAATATTGCCAAAGAGATGCATGTAGGCCACTTGCGGTCTACGATTATCGGCGACTGTATTGCCCGAATTCTTGAATTCCAAGGGCATGATGTTCTCCGCCTCAACCATGTGGGGGATTGGGGAACGCAGTTTGGCATGTTGATTACTTATCTTTCTGAAGTTCACCCCGCAGCGTTAACCACATCAGATGCTTTAGATTTAGGCGATTTAGTCGCTTTTTATAAAAAAGCCAAGCAACGCTTTGATGAGGATGAAGACTTTCAGGCGCAGTCGCGGCAGGCGGTAGTGGAGTTACAACAGGGTGATCCTGAGGCGACTCAAGCTTGGCAACTCCTGTGTGACCAATCTCGTCGTGAGTTTGAAAAAATTTACCAGGATCTGGATATTGAGCTGGCGGAACGAGGGGAGTCTTTCTATAATCCCTTGTTGGCCGATGTTCTCAAAGATTTGGACAAAGTAGGTCTGTTGGAAACGGATCAAGGAGCCAAGTGCGTCTTTTTGGAAGGTTTCACCAATAAACAGGGCAATCCTCAGCCAATGATTGTGCAAAAGTCTGATGGTGGATTTAACTATGCCACTACGGATTTAGCTGCTCTACGCCACCGGATTACTGTTGAATCAGCTAAACGAATTATTTATGTCACGGATGCGGGACAGGCTAACCATTTCGCTCAGGTCTTCCAAGTGGCAAAACGGGCAGGATGGATTCCTGAATATGTGCAAGTTGTACATGTGCCTTTCGGCCTGGTTCAAGGTGAAGATGGCAAAAAGCTGAAAACTCGTTCAGGAGAAACCATCCGTTTACGAGATTTATTGGATGAAGCTGTTAGCCGTGCCCAGGCTGATATCAAGGCAAGACTAACCGACGAAGATCGAACAGAAACTCCTGATTTCATTGCCAATGTGGCTCAGGTGATTGGTCTGGGAGCTGTGAAATATGCCGATCTCAGTCAAAACCGCACCAGCAATTATGTGTTTAGCTACGACAAAATGCTGGCACTGCAAGGCAACACTGCCCCTTACATGATCTATGCCTATGTTCGGGTGCAGGGTATTAGCCGTAAAGGGAATATTGATTTTTCCCAGTTAGGTGATATTTCGCTGACTATAGTAGAGTCCTCAGAATTGGCTTTGGCGAAGCATCTACTGCAAATGCAGGACATCTTAACTGAGGTTGCTGCTGACTTATTGCCCAATCGACTTTGTCAGTACCTATTTGAGCTGAGCCAGAAATTCAACCAGTTTTATGATCAGTGTCCAGTCCTCAATGTAGAAGAACCCGCTCGGACGTCTCGCTTGGTGCTTTCTGATCTGACGGCTCGCACGCTGAAGCTGGGGCTGTCCCTACTGGGCATCGAAGTGTTAGAGCGGATGTAAAGTCACACCTAAGTTCTACAAAACAGACGGGATTGAAGATGCGATCGCAGCTCTACACCTGAGACAATAAATAGGTAGGGTTCTTTCGGACCTGGGGGTATCTCACGATCGGATAAGCTATACCGCCTAATCCAAACCCTATATGCTCCCTGCAAGCTACTACAAAATAGCCTTAATCTCCATTTGCTCAAGCAACGATATATTGTGTTCAGAGCAATAATTCCTTCTGCAGAAACTTCTCTATTTAATGCCTCAAAACTAGAAGAGATTTGCCAGGGCAAGTGATAATTTTATTTTTCCTTGAATAAATATTCAAGAACTCACATTGCGTACATAATTATAGCTTGGGTAATAGGAATGAATGACTGTGTAGAAAACATTTTCATTCCTAGTAAATGCACCCTATGCTGATATTTTGTATGATTCAGTGAGAGAGTGATTGGCTGAATCGGTTGCACTGATACTGAGACTTGGTTCTCAGCATCTTGTTCTGCTCTAAGGCTTGGCAGGAAAAAGTTTCAGCCTAATTATCTAGCTAGATCTTTGGTGGTCGATGATAGTTCTAGAGCTAGTTTTGACCTTTAAAGGCTAGGCTGCATCGTTTGGGTTTTGAATTAAAAAAGAAGAACTTGCGGTCAAGGATAGGTTCAAAATCCACGTGGGATCTATGGACTAGAAATTGTCGTCTTGGTGCTTATATTTATCATCTCTAGCCAAAATAAATTCCTTGAGTTTAGTTCTCTTATAGGGTGGGCATATTAAGAGGGAGGGTGCATAGAATGAGCAATTAAAATCGATGGTTTTGACAGGTCCTTCTACAAAAGTTCAGCACTTTTTAGTCGTTGAAGATGAACAGGGAAAGCGGACGATTCCTCTGATGGACTCAACCTGCTCTGTGGGTCGAGATCACAGCAATTCAATCGTCATCCACTCTCCCTCAGCATCCCGGCAACATGCGCTGCTCATGCGAGTAACCCTGCCAGATGCAGATTGCCATATGTTTCGCTTGATTGATGGCAATCTGCAAGGCAAGCGCAGTAAGAACGGTTTAAGCGTGAATGGACAGGTCTGTACCTCCCATGACTTAAAACATGGAGATGAAATTATTTTTGGTCAGGAGGTCCGGGCCAGATATTACATGACCAACAACATTGCTGATGTTCACTTTTTAGAATCCTGTGCATCGGAAGAGGTGACAGGATTCCTCTCTAATCTTCACAATCCAATGCAAACACTGACGCCACCGGATGAGATGCTAACCAGTTCTAATGAGGCGGCCATCATCCGCTTGGCATCTTTCCCAGAGCTGTTCTCAAATCCCATCATCGAAATTAATCTGACGGGAAAAATTACCTATATGAACCCGGCTGCTCAAGTCCAATTTCCACGGCTGCGGGGTGAACAGTCGGAGCATCCAATATTGGCAGGGTTGGTCACCCTAATCTGTAACGATAACGAAAAGTTTTTCGTGCGTGAGGTAGAAATTGGAGATCAAGTCTTTGAACAATCTGTTCACTTTATTGCTGAAAGTGATCTAATTCGGAGTTATATCGTTGATATTACAGAACGGAAGTTAACGGAAGCTGCACTGCAAGATAGTGAACGGCGATTTCGGGCTATTTTCAATCAAACCTTTCAGTTCTCTGGCTTACTGAAGCCCGATGGTACATTGCTAGAGGCCAATCAAACCGCACTCGATTTTGGCGGCCTCCAGTTAGTTGATGTGATCAATCGTCCGGTGTGGGAAGCTCGCTGGTGGACAACTTCTACCGAGACCCAAAGGCAACTGCAAGCTGCCGTTATGGAAGCAGCCAGAGGAAAATTCATCCGTTACGAAGTGGATGTACTGGGAGTTAGGGAGGTGGTGGCAACCATCGATTTTTCCTTAAAGCCCGTCCGTGATGAACTCGGTGATGTCGTGCTACTGATTTTCGAAGGTCGTGATATTAGCGATCGCAAACAAGTTGAAGCCGCCTTACAGCAAGCGCACAGTGAATTGGAGGTACGGGTGCAACAGCGAACTGCAGAACTCAAACAAAGTAATGAACAATTGAGAAGCGAAATTGTCGAACGGCAGCGTGCCGAGGCAGCTCTACAATCTAGTGTTGCCACGAATCGAGCCTTGATTAATGCCATGCCCGATTGGATGTTCCGATTTAGTGCTGACGGCATTTTCGTCAACTATAAGGATGCGCCCAATACCAAACTTCCACTGCCTAGTGAAGAGTTTTTAGGTAAACCCCTGCATGCGGTTTTTCCCCAAGATACGGCTCAGCCCTTTATGAGTTGTATTCAAAAAGCGTTGGCAAGCCATGAGATGCAGTTGTTTGAATATCAGCTTGATCACGAGGGGAGTCCTTTAGTATTTGAGGCTCGGATTGCAGTCAGTGCCGAGAATGAAGTAATGGCTGTGATTCGGGATATTACTGAGCGGAAACGCTCCGAAGAGGATATTCGCAACGCTCTGAATAAGGAGAGGGAACTCAACGAACTCAAGTCACGGTTTGTGGCGATGACATCCCACGAATTTAGGACACCTCTGGCAACGATTTTGTCTTCTGCGGAGCTACTAGAGCACTATGGTCACAAGTGGGACGAGACCCGCAAGCTCAAGCATTTGAATCAAATTCAGCAATCTGTTGACCATATGACGGGCTTGCTTAATGATGTGCTCTTATTGGGTAAGGCGGAATCAGGGAATCTTGCCTTTAAGCCCATCCCCATGCAACTGACTGAATTTTGCAAAGGTTTGGCTGAAGAACTGCAAATTACCACCAATACCCATGAGATAGTTTGCAATTTGCAGGATCAACCCACAGAAACTCGAATGGACGAGAAACTGCTTCGTCATATCTTTACGAATTTACTCTCCAATGCAATCAAATACTCTCCCCAGGGGGGAATAGTAGATTTTGATTTGATGTTTGAAAATGATCACGCCATTTTTAAGGTTCAAGATCATGGTTTAGGGATTCCGCAATCGGAATGCGATCGCGTTTTTAATTCCTTTAATCGGGCCAGTAATGTTGGCAATATTTCAGGGACAGGATTAGGTTTGGCCATCGTCAAACGTTCCGTCGACTTACACGGGGGTGAAATTACACTCACCAGTCAAGAAAAGGTAGGCACAACCTTTACTGTGCGACTTCCAACTAATCAAAGGGTAGAGCAAGATGGCTAAAATCTTAGTAATTGAAGATGAAGAGTTAGTGAGAGCCAATATCGCTGAACTCTTGGATGCAGAAGAGCATGATGTGGTTACCGCTGAAAATGGCTTTTTAGGGGCACTTTGGGCACAAGAACATTTGCCTGAACTGATCATTTGCGATGTAATGATGCCGGAATTAAACGGTTACGAAGTGCTAGAAACCCTCAGCGAAAATCCAGATACAGCCATGATTCCCTTTATTTTCTTAACAGCTATGGCTGATAAAGCCGAGATCCGTCAAGGGATGACATCTGGTGCTGATGACTATCTGACCAAACCTTTTTCTAGATCTGAGCTTTTAGAAGCCGTAAATACGCGCCTATCTAAACGGGAAATTGTCCACCGTCAATACAATCGTGAACGGGAGCGAGCAGAGAACTTACAGGAAAAAATTTCTAAAATACAGGCGAATACACAAGGAAAAGATCACGTCATTGAGCAACTGCAACAAGACTTAGAAAAATCTATTCCTAAGCTCAATCTTGCCATTCAAATGCTCTCTAAACTGGAGCCAGGCGCTCGTCGAGATTGTTGCCTACAAATTCTCAAAGAAGCTTGTAACGATGAGATCTCTCTCTTAAATCAAATCCCTGATGTTCAGAATGTTTTAACACCAGAGGGGTCAGCCCTTTATCAGGAACTTGAAATTGTCGAGTCGAACCCTTAACTGACCCTTTCCTGTTATGCCAAACGCAAAACAGGATATCCATTCAGTTAACTACATTGGTGCAAATGTTTGCACATCATCATCCGAACTGGGGGTAATCATATTCCAGTTTGTTTCCCAAGCCCACTTTGGTGGGCATTGTTGTAATAGATAGAGAATAGGCAGCGAAATCGATGGCAAAGCGATCGCTCAATGCCTCGGAACGGGGTCAAGTCATAGCGAAACAAGCCTTTCAGCGCACAGGATGGACTCAAGCCTATCTGGCGGAACAGGTTGGCTTGGAAACTCGACAATCTGTCTGGAAGTTTTTTACCGGTCGTCCGATTGAGCGGCATATCTTTATTGATTTGTGCTTTCAGTTGGATTTGGACTGGCAAGAAATTGCGATTTTGCCCCAGCTCCCAATCTCCAGCGCTAAGGTTTCCGAAGAACAGACGGATCTGGAGATTGATACTTGGGTACAGAAGGTGCGATCGCAACTTCGGGGCCAAATCCAAGCCCAATGCGGGGCTTTGCAATCTTCACTAGATATCACCCAGCCAGTTCAGCTCAACCAAGTCTACACTGGCGTTAATTTCCTATCTGATCTCAGCCACCAACAATGGCTAGAAGTTTCTGACTTGCAGCAACGACAAGCCTACAGTAGTGAAGCAGATACCCCATTCTATGGTTCTACCCTGACCAGCACCGACATCTTGCACAACCAGGATAAAGTTGTGATTCTAGGTAAACCTGGGGCCGGGAAAACCACCTTTCTCCGCCACATGGCATTGGAATGTAATGAAGGTCGCTATAAACCCGAATGTATTCCTGTTTTTCTGTCTCTGCGAACCTTTGCTACCCAACACCCAGACACGGCAGACAACAGCTTACTCACATATCTGCACCAACTCTGGCAACGCTGTGGTCTAGACCTTAAACAAGTCAAGGGATTACTGGATCGGGGACGAGTGTTATTACTCTTAGACGGTTTGGATGAAGTTCCAGCCTCCCTCAGTCAAAACATCTTGACCCAAATCCAGCAATTTTCGGAGGAGTATTACCAAAATCAAATCTTGATTACCTGCCGGATCGAGGCTCAGCAGTATCATTTTCAGGGCTTTCACTACATTGAATTGGCGGACTTTCAAACAAGCCAGGTCGAAGTGTTTGCCCGCCGCTACTTTGTTGCCACGGCCCGTAATTCCAAAACTAGTGGGCTGACCCAAGCGGCCCAATTTCTGAAACAGCTCCGACAACCTGAAAATCAGGCTCTGCAGGATCTGACTGCGTCCCCTCTTCTCTTGGGTTTAATTTGTTCAGTCTTTCAACAACGTATGGCCTTCCCGACCAAACGGGTAAAGCTTTACCAAGCGGGCTTAGAAATTCTCCTAGAGCGATGGGATCAAGCACGGGGGATTCAACGAGAAGCAGACGAATTGGCGCTCTCTAAACCCGAAACGATTACCTTGCTTTGCCAAATTGCGGCAACGACTTTTGCGGAAGGCAATTATTACTTTGAACAACGTCAAGTCTTAACCTTAATCGCCGATTATCTCCAATCCATTTCTCCGGAACCCCAGGATTTTGAGACCCTTTGGTCTCGAAGCGCAGCCATTCTCAAAAGTATTGAGTTACAGTCAGGGCTCTTGGTCCAGCGGGCCAAAGAAGTGTATTCCTTTTCCCACCTCACCTTCCAGGAATATTTAACTGCTCGGAAGATTATCGCGACCCCTGCAACGATAGAGGAGTCCCTGAGCCAGCTAGCCACTCAGATTACTGATTCTCGGTGGCGAGAAGTCATTCTACTGACAGCGAGCTTGTTGCCCAATGCGAATACCTTCGCTCAACAATTGCTGACCACAGTCAATGATTGGATTAGTGTCAATTCTGAGGTGCAAGACTTTTTAGCTGAAATCCAAACTAAAGTTAGCACCGTGAAGCAACCCGAGCATCGCTTGTCAGTCATGGTCTTCTATATCAGCCTGTTACTCAAAGATGATCCAGGATTAGCCAACCGTATCAAACCGAAGTTTACGCAAAATTTACCTGCTGATCTCGCGATTGACTATGCCTTGTTCTTAACGGCTAAAGCTTTTCGACGGAAAGGGAATCAGGACCGATCTCCGTTTACATTTCTATCTACTTTCTTAGCTATCGACAAAAGTATTTGTGCAGATCCACAGTTATGGCAGTCATTGCAAGACCTAAAAGACCAGCTTCCTGCAGAATCATCTGCTCCAGAAACCCTACAGACTTGGTATCACCAACAGGGGCAGCAATGGCAAGAAGCGTTGCAAGCTGTCATGGTGAAGCACCGAGGGTTCCAGCCGCAATGGTTCAATGGCCTTGATTCGCAAGGAAAACTAAAGGACTATTTTGGAGCATTGCAAATTTTAGTGGAGTGTTTGTATGGGGACTGCTATGTTTCACCCCAGATTTACTCTGAGCTGGAAGCTCAACTGTTTGGCCCCAAAAAGGTGTTAACCGCTGAACTCAGTCTCAAAGACTAAAACAAAGGCGATCACATCTCCAACATCCATTATTTTCAGGTGTGGCTTTGAGTTTGCATCGATGCTGTGAAGTCATCGTTTTTTCGATTCAAAGCATCGCGGCACCCTAAACACTTAGGAAATCTGCTGACCTAATCCAGGGAAAATGGCCTTCCAATAGTATTCGAACAATTTGTCCAGTAAAGTGCACAGTTTACTGGACAGCCTATTTTTATCAGTACTATTTTCATGGAATCGTATGAACGATACCGACAGCATTTACAAGACAAAAGCCTTATAGAACAAAGATTACAGCTTGCAACCACACGACTAGAGGAAGTTCAGCGTGAACGCATCTAGGCAATTGTTGCAGCCAAAGAAGCGGGACTATCCATCCAAGGCAACCCCAGACTTTTGGAAAACTGATGCTTGAGAATTTCGGCTGGCTGAGACATAGTGGAAGGCAGATTATTTATGGGTTGCAAGCTTTGATTCTATAGCTATCAAGACGTGCAATCCTTTTCTAGCTTCTTAAGTCAGTGCCATTGACTCATAAACTAATTGTCCACACCATGAAGATGATTCAATCGAAAGATGGCAACTCTGATCTTGCTACGCCACGGACAAAGTCTCTGGAATGCTGCCAACAAGTTTACTGGTTGGGTGGATGTTCCTTTAAGTGAAAGAGGGCGTGCTGAGGCAACGATAGCCTCGTGCAAATTGAAAACTTATCGAGTGAATGTTTGCTTCACTAGTTTATTGATGCGGGCACTAGAAACAGCAGTCATTTGCCTAACCGAGTGTGATGAAATTTGTGGCGGTAAAATACCAGTCATCAAGCATGCAGCGAATAATCCCGAATGGCATGGTTGGGATCAATATCATGTTGATTCCAGTGAGGAACTCCCCATTTTCCCCAGTGTTGCCCTCGATGAACGCTACTATGGTCAATTGCAGGGACTCAATAAGGCGGCAGCGGCGGAAGAACTAGGTCAAGAACAGGTGCAGGAATGGCGACGGTCCTTTTCAGTCCGCCCTCCAGGTGGTGAAAGCCTGGAAGATACAATGAGTCGTACGATTCCCTTCTTCCGCGATCAGATTTTGGCTTACTTGAAGCAGGGAGATAATGCCTTGGTGGCAGCTCATGGCAATTCCCTGCGTGGGATCATCATGTATCTGGATAACTTGAGTCCCGAGGAAGTGCCAACTCTAAATCTTAAAACTGGAGTCCCGATTGTATATTCTCTCAACTCAGAAGGACAGGTACTTGAAAAAGAAATCCTTGACGACTAAGGCAGTTTGTGATTCTTAGATTTACTTAAATAGGGACTACTTCAGGATGTGCTTGCAATAGTTTCTGGTCGATATAAAATAGTCATCAGTAGAATTTGACCTCATAGAAAACTTAAGATAACTGCGGTCTCGAACAATAGATTTTCTTGAAAATTGAAGAGCCTGGAACTACTATAATATCGTCATAAAATTAACAATAAAGCTCTAAGAGCTGATTTCTAAACAGAAACTAAAGTTGCTAATCGATGTGTGAGCAGTCGAATAAAACAGCCATAAATCATGGCTTCACTCGTTTCTGGATAG
>JANQPU010000320.1 GCA_028285315.1 Acaryochloris sp. IP29b_bin.176 | reverse complement strand
ATAGAGGAAGGGAGCTTGTTTCGCTTTAACCTGCTAGAGGTGATCTTAGATGTCGGCAATTCCGCAAAAAGCAGAAGTTATTCACGCCGTTTATGACGGCCAAGGGAAGAGTCGTCCCCTTGATCAAGATGTCAATGAACCCGAGGAAATGGATTTTGATCCCACCTCGGATTTAGAAGACGCCAACGAAGATCTTGCCTCTCTCAAGATGACACCTATCGCTGCACCCAATCGGCGGGGAACAACCGATTTGGTACGGTTATACCTCCAGGAAATTGGTCGAGTTCATCTTTTAGAACGAGATGAAGAAGTGGCCGAGGCCCAGAAGGTACAGCGATATATGCACTTACTGGAAACGCGGGAAGAATATTTAGAAAGTCATCCAGTGATTGCTGAATATGTCCGCCTCACGAATGTGCGCGATCGGCTTACAGCTTTGCTAGGGCATCGTCCCTCCTTTAACCGTTGGGCTAAGGAAGCGGATATTCCAGTGGCGGAGCTGAAACCTCGGCTGGCTGAAGGTAAATCTGCCTGGGCAGAGAAAGCTGAATTGTCTAATGCCGAGCTAGACCAAATCGTGAAGCAAGGCATTCGGGCTAAAGAGCATATGATTCAAGCCAACCTGCGCTTGGTCGTCTCTGTTGCCAAGAAATACCAAAACCGAGGCTTAGAGCTTCTGGATTTAATCCAAGAAGGCACCCTAGGTCTAGAACGGGCGGTGGAAAAGTTTGATCCCACCAAAGGGTATCGGTTCAGCACCTATGCCTACTGGTGGATTCGCCAAGGAATCACCCGTGCGATCGCAACCCAAAGCCGTACCATCCGCCTCCCGGTCCATATCACCGAGAAGCTGAACAAAATTAAGAAGGCACAACGCAAGCTCTCTCAAAGTAAGGGCCGAACAGCGAGCATCGAAGATATTGCTCAGGAAATGGATATGACCCCAGAGCAAATTCGTGACCTACTCGTTCGGGTTCCTCGATCTGTCTCCTTGGAGATCAAAGTCGGCAAAGACAAAGATACAGAATTGGGTGAACTCCTGGAAACAGATGATATTTCCCCCGAAGAGCTGATCATGAGAGAGTCGTTGCAGCAAGAACTCAAGCAACTTCTGGCTGATTTGACGCCTCGGGAGCGAGATGTGATCACTATGCGTTTTGGCCTGAATGATGGCAAAACCCATTCGTTAGCTCAAATTGGGAAATCCTTAGAGCTATCACGGGAACGGGTTCGTCAAATTGAATCTAAGGCGTTGCAAAAGCTCCGGCAACCCAAACGTCGAAATCGCATTCGTGACTTTTTAGAAGCATTTGCATAACGATTGCTTCATTAAGAATTGCCAAGATCACCCTAAAGGGATCGCTGAGCGATCCCCTTTCTTGATTCAAAGGCTGATTTGCTGAATAGTAGTCCATCTGTGGGAATTAAAACCTGCGGAGTATTTCAGATATTGACTTTACTTTTCGCAATAGAACCTTCTTGTTGCAAAGAGGGCCATCATTCGTTAGACTTTCAATAAGCTTGTGCTCTTGAGAAAAGACTATGTACACTGCTAACTCACTCAAAGCAGAACTGAATGATCGAGGTTGGCGTCTCACTCCTCAACGAGAAACGATCCTTAATGTGTTTCAAGATCTGCAAAAAGGCAAACATTTGAGTGCCGAAGATCTCTATAACCTCCTCAAAGATCAAGGTGAGCCAATTAGTTTATCAACGATTTATCGAACCGTAAAATTAATGGCTCGCATGGGAATTTTACGGGAATTGGAATTTGCTGAAGGTCATAAACACTATGAACTCAATCAGCCCTATCCCTACCATCATCACCATTTGATTTGCGTCAAATGCAATAAAACTATTGAGTTTAAAAGTGACTCCGTATTGAAAATTGGTTCTAAGACAGCCAAAAAATCAGGGTTTCATCTTTTGGACTGTCAGCTTTCGATCCATGCCATCTGCCCTCAATGTCAGCGGTCTTTGCTGCCCACCTGATGCATTGTCCGACAATATTGAATAATATCTGGGAAAAACTGAGAAAAGTCTTGGGCAAATGTTTGATAATGGGCCATCCAATCTTGGATTGCAGGACATAGATTAACGGGGCGTTGCCAGCGGTGGCTGATTCTTCGGGATAAGCGAGACAGAGTCATCTCGATCCCCTCAATCGTTCGATATTGGGTAAGCCAATCTTCTGCCGCTATTTTGTCCAGCAGGTAGTGAATGTCTGCAGGTAGCCAACCTGAATAGGTGCGAAATGAATGGTAGAGATCGGCAGTGAATACGGCCAACGGGACATCACTATACTCGGGCCAATGCTGTGCCAGATGGTGATCGTAGAAAATATCCACTAAAATGCCTGCTACACGGCGATGGGAAGGACTCATCAAGCTTTTGCTATGCCGAAATACGGGGTGTCGATCTGTAAAACTATCAATTTGCTGATGGTGTTTCATCCCTGCCTGCATCTCCAGTGAGAACTGCTGACGGGCCGAGCCTTTGATGAAATCTGCTAGCAAGTTACCTAACTGATGTTCAACGGTCGGCTGAGCCAGGTAGAGATGGGCGAGCCAATTCATATAGGCGGTTTATCCAGAGGATTCGAGGATTCTGGATATTGGTCAGTGTAGGCCGATACTGCAGTGGGTAGCGTGGCAAAAATGTATTCTGGCTGAATGTTTGTCAGAAAAGGGGTGTGTTGCAACTGACCATATAGGTCCTGTTTCATCCGCGCAATGCCAAACATGATGCCTTGGTTGGCGAGTTCTAGGCGCAACTCTTCCAGCATATCGACAGCCGTAATATCGATGTTGATGATGGCTTCTGTGTTGAGGACAAACCAGTGGACGGGGTGGGTCTCATTTGCGATCGCACTCAAGACGCGCTGCTTGAAATTCTCGGCATTGGCAAAGCATAAGGGGGCATCATAGCGATAAATCACGAGACCCGGCCAAGTTGCGGCTCCAGGCCAATCCTCAATATCATGAAGGCCAGCCATCCCTGGTACTTTGCCCAGCACGGCATCATGGGGACGGGCAATCCGAGCAAACAGATCAATCACTGACAGGCCCACGGCAACGGCGACACCCATTAAAATATCGGTTCCCAGCACCCCAAAAGTAGTGATGACTGCTACCCCCCACTCTGTTTTCCGAAACCGCCAGAGTCGCTTAAACTCTGACCATTCAATTAATCTAGTGGCCGCAAAGATAACAATAGCGCCTAAGGCAGCGGTGGGGAAAAGAGCAAGAACTGGCCGCAAGAATAACAAGACGATCACTACCACGCCAAAAGCGACTAAGGAAAATACCTGGGTTTTACTTCCCAAAGCATCACCAATCACGGTCCGGCTGCCACTGCTGCTAATCGGGAACCCTTGCATCAAACCAGTTCCCAAGTTAGCAATCCCCAACGCTAATAGTTCTTGATTGCCGTCGATTTGGTAACCATGACGATTGGCAAAAGACCGAGCCGTCAACACATTATCGGAATATCCCACAATGGCAATGCCCACTGCTGCAGCCAGCAAAGCAGAAATTTTCTGAGGTGAAAAATTCGGAAGTTGGGGTATAGGCAAGCCTGCCGGAATCGTGCCTACCACCTTCACCCCTCGCTGCTCCAGATCAAACAGAGCAACCGCCGCAGTTGCTAATAAAACTGCAATCAGTGGTCCGGGCCATCTGGGAAAGCGGGATTGAACCACAAAGAGAAACACTAAGACTAAGGTTGCTAACCCAAACGTCGGTGTATGGAGTTGGTTTAAGTGAGCAATAAAGTCTCGGACTTCACCCACTAGGCTTTCGGCTTGAATGGGAATACCACTGACCTTACCCAGCTGACCGATAATCATAATCAGTGCTACCCCAGCCATATAGCCCACCAAAACCGGCTTTGACAGTAAGTCAGCCAGGAACCCCAACCGCGCAATATAGGCAATCAAATAAACCAGTCCCACAAACAAGGCTAAGACCGCTGCCCAACTCGCAGCATCGTATTCTCCCTCTGCCGCAAACGGGGCAATGGCTACAGCCGTCATCACCGCGGTCGTTGATTCGGGACCTAAAGAAAGTTGCAATGAAGACCCAAAGAGCGCGTAGATCAACATAGCGGGCAAAATAGCCCACAATCCGGCCACGGACTCAACCCCCGCCAACTCCCCGTAAGCCATACATTGGGGAATCAAATAAGCCGCTACCGTCACACCTGCAAGGCTGTCTCGACGCAGCCAACGCCATTGATAATGGGTCAACTGCCACCAGCCGGGTAGAAGTGACCGTAGCCCGGACGTCCCTTTCTTCGCCACAGTTCACTTTATCTGTTGGGTCTGGTTTGATGTTATCTTAATTGGTTCTTAACGGCGCTAGGACAAAGCGTCAGATATGCGAGCAGGCTGATAAATATTGCCTAGAGCGTGATCGGCATTGACCGTAATCACCAGATCCGCCCCGTTTGGTTGGGTCGTCAAAGGTTTTACAAATAACTCTGGATGCAGCGCCTTCCAAAAGTAATCCACAAACTCATCGATTTCCGCGTCACTCATGCCTGCGTTACCGGCTGCGATCGCTTTCTGTTCTGCCTCTTTTCGCCACCGCTTGCTGAGCTGATAATCCGCTAAGTTCAGCACCATCAAGCGATCGAGACGGTCCCATAGGGGCAAATACGCCTGCAGACGTTGATTCATCTCCGCTGCAAACTGGCGATCGGCGGGCGTATCAATGGGAGAAGGCACTTGTTCAAAGACTTGAGGTTGAAGCGGTTGTGCCCCCACAAACCAGCCTTCAAACAAGACAATATCGGCAGTCGGTATCGTCTCAAACCCGCTGCGATCGCCTTGGCCCCCAAAGGCCGACTTATCAAACCGAGGAACTTGAATTGGAGTGTTAGCCTCGTTTGCTCGGACCTGATCCAGAATTTGAATCCCTAAATTGACATCATGAGTTCCGGGTGGCCCCCGCCATTTTAGTCGCGAATCCTCTGCCTGCAGCTGTTGACGCTCCGCATAGGTTTTATAGAGATCATCAATAGAAAGACAGCAACATTGATAACCCAGCTGCTCGAAAATGATTCGCAACACCGTCGTCAACGTCGTCTTTCCCGCCCCTTGCATTCCCAAAATGCCCTGAATGAGGGGGCGATTGAGTTTCTCTCTCGCCTCTGCAATTTGATAGGCTAACGGCATCCATACCCGCCAGAGGGTTTGTAGCGGTGAAGTTGGAATTTGACAATCTTGACACCAAAACTGCTCCACCTGAGGATAGACTCGGGGTAGAAGCTGAGCGAACTTATGAATGGTTGCGTCTACCGATGTGGGCGTGAGGCCAAAGGCTGCTGCTCGATTTGGCTCTGACAGCATCCATTGGCCCAATTCTGCGACTTGATGCTCGGTCAGCGCCTTCCCTTGAGCAAGCTGCTCTAAACTGTCCATGGTTTAGGCACTCAGTTCTAGCACTGACGTAACTCAACGTTAACAGGGTTAATCTTCCAAATATCTTGACAATAGTCTTCAATCGAGCGATCCGAAGAAAACTTACCCATACGAGCGGCATTCAGAATCGACATGCGCGTCCATTTTCCCTGGTCCCTATAGACCATCGCTACCTGATCTTGACAGGCAATATAGGAGGCATAGTCAGCAAAGAGGAAATACTGGTCCTGATTGAGTAGGTCATTGATTAAAGGTCGGAACAGCTCAGCATCCCCCTGGGAAAAGAATCCAGACGCTATTCGATCAATCGCCAGTTTTAACTCAGCATTGGTATGGTAATAATCCCGAGGGCGATACCCATGAGCCCGCTTTTGATAGACCTCTTCTGTCGTTAAGCCAAACAAGAAGAAGTTCTCTTCACCCACTTCTTCCCGAATCTCCACATTTGCGCCATCTAAAGTGCCAATGGTGAGGGCACCATTGAGAGCAAATTTCATATTGCCGGTTCCTGACGCCTCTTTCCCCGCAGTGGAAATTTGCTCTGATAAGTCAGCTGCAGGATAAATGCGCTGGGCCAGCTTGACGTTATAGTCCTTCAAAAAGACGACTTTCAGGCGACCTCGCACATCAGGATCGCGGTTAACGACATTGCCGACAGAGTTAATGAGCTTAATAATCAGCTTGGCCATGAAATAGCCTGGAGCCGCTTTACCGCCGAAGATAAAGGTGCGGGGCGTAATCTCGATATCAGGATTGGCCTTAATCCGGTTATAGAGGGTAACAATATGAAGTAGGCTCAGATGCTGGCGCTTGTACTCGTGAAATCGCTTGGCCTGAATATCAAATAGCGAATCAGGGTCAACGGTGATGTTGTTATTGTTCTGGATGTAAGTTGCTAGTTCGGTTTTACTATGTTGTTTGATGCGTCGCCATTCTAATTGGAAGCCAGCATCATCCACAAACTGCTCCAATTGCTGCAATTCATCCAGCTTTTTAATCCAGGAATCTCCAATTTTGCTGGTAATCAGCTTGCTGAGCTGGGGATTACTCAGGACCATGAATCGACGCGGCGTCACACCATTGGTTTTATTGGTAAATTTGTGGGGATACATTTCATAGAAGTCCCGCAGCACATCTTTTTGCAGCAATTCCGTATGGAGAGCGGCAACCCCATTAATGGCATGGCTACCCACACAGGCCAAGTGGGCCATACGCACATACCGCTCACCATTTTCGTCAATGAGAGACATGCGAATCATCCGTTCCTCATCATCGGGAAACTTAATGCGCACCTCATCTAAGAAGCGCTGATTAATTTCATAAATCAGTTCTAAATGGCGGGGAAGTAGGGAACCAAACAATTCTATCGGCCAGCGCTCTAGGGCCTCAGGTAAGAGGGTGTGGTTGGTGTAAGCAAACGTTTGGTGAGTGATGGTCCAGGCTTGCTCCCAATTCATATGATGCTCATCAATCAGCAGCCGCATCAGTTCTACGACTGAGATGGCGGGGTGAGTGTCATTGAGCTGAACCGCAAATTTCTTGTGGAAATTCTCCAAGGGCAGGTTCTGTCCAAATAGAATCCGAATCATATCCTGCAACGAACAGGAGACAAAGAAAAACTGCTGCGTCAGACGGAGTTGCTTCCCTTGAGAAGAATCATCATTGGGGTAAAGAACCTTGGAAATGTTTTCCGAGATCATCTTTTCGTAGACGGCCCCCAAATAGTCGCCTGAGTTAAAGGACTTAAAGTCAAAGGATTCAGGTGCTTCAGCGGTCCATAGACGTAGGGTATTCGCCGTATTCGTTTGATAACCCAAAATAGGGGTGTCGTAGGGAATTCCTTTGACTACTTGATCAGGCACCCAACGAGATCGATAGTTGCCGTAATCATCCGTGTAATGTTCGGTGTGGCCCCCTAATTTGATTTCTACTGACCATTCTGGTCGGGCAATTTCCCAAGGATTGCCTGCACTTAACCATTTATCGGTGCGTTCTACTTGCCAACCATCGCGAATATCTTGATCAAAAATGCCAAATTCGTAGCGAATCCCATAGCCCAATGAAGGAATATCCAATGTGGCCAGGGAGTCTAAATAACAGGCGGCCAGGCGGCCTAGCCCTCCATTGCCCAAACCGGGCTCTTCTTCTTCCTCTTGCAGTTCCTCCAAACTCAGTCCTAGTTCTGCCATACCTTGCTCAACCTGATCGTAAATTCCCAGATTGATCAGGTTATTGCCCAAATGAGGTCCCATGAGGAATTCGGCAGAGAAATAGGCTACAGTGCGTGAGCCCAGTTCGGTATAGGTCGCTGCTGTATTAATCCACCGTTGGAGGAGTCGATCTCTGACAGTGTAGGCTAAAGCCATGTAATAATCATTCTTGGTCGCCAGGGCAGGGAACTTCCCTTGCACATAGAAAAGATTATTGAGGAAAGCCCGTTTAAGGGTTTCACTATCCATACCGGTGCGATTGCTCAACTCGCAGCGATCTTGCAAATCGATAGTATTGAGAGACAGTTCGCTAGAAGAACCATGGGCTTGGGCTGAAGGATTGCTGGTCATTGCAGTAAATGAAGAAAGTACCAGGAATAAAAGGTCAGCCTCAATCGCACTTGAGACTTGTGCTCAGATTATTATCATTCAATGGTAATCATGTTTGTGCGAAGCAGCACTAGAATAGCCTTCAGAAACTCATAATTTAGGATTTACTTTAGATCCAAGATCTCAGTTTATTTGAGGCAATGATCGTGCACAACCAGAGTTCACTGCCCAACTTTTATCATCCGCAAGCCACCCCAAAGATGGAAAAAGTAACGTTAGGATTTAGATAAAACCTAGGGCAGTTAAACCAAGAGGTGCATCTGCTCACATTTGGCTAAATTTTGAACTTACCCATCAACATTGCCCTTCTGACACAAAACCTATGGACAAAGTACAGAAAACAGAACAGGAATGGAAAACCCAGCTCACTCCAGAGCAGTTTCGGGTCACCCGTCAGCACGGAACAGAGCGGGCATTTACAGGGGAATATCATGACCTGAAAACAGAGGGCACCTATCAATGTGTTTGTTGTGGTACGGAATTGTTTAAGTCCGACACTAAATTTGATTCGGGGACAGGCTGGCCTAGTTTCTGGGCTCCTGCGGATCAAACCCATGTGCAGGAAAAGACGGATCGCAGTCTATTTATGGTCCGCACTGAGGTGCTATGCGCTGTATGCGATGCCCATCTGGGTCATGTCTTCAATGATGGTCCTAAGCCTACGGGGTTACGATATTGCATGAACTCTGCTGCATTGACATTTATTCCTCAAAGTTGATCTCTCCGAGGCTTGGTACCTGAGCATGCTTAGTCTGTAGGGTGTTTCACTCGCCATTGGCAACGTGGATCAAAAGTTATCTAGGACTAACCTGCCAGCTATCCCTCACATTCTTCCGACATCTCCTAGTCCTATCCTCCAATCCCGTGAACAGAAATCGTTGCTTGCAATGTTTGCAAGGATATGGCCTCCTCCTTCTTCCGAGCGTACTCCTAGCTTGTGCGCCGATTGTGGATGGGAATCAGGTGGGTCGAAGAATTCACCAAGAATTTGAACGTAAGACTGAAATTGCGGTCCATTCCGTGAAATGCCCTCAAGACATTGAAAGCAAGGTAGGTCAAGAATTTGACTGCGATATCTTTGCCCTAGACGGCAAGATTCTCAAAACCAAAGTGATCTTGAAGGATGACCAAGCTGACGATATCTCCTGGTCTGTGCAGGCTGGGCTAGTAAATCTAGGAGTAATTGAAGAGAATATAGAAAAAATTTTCAAAAATGAGCGATTAAGCAAGGTAAAAGCATCTTGTGATGGAAAATTCAAAATTGCTTACCAGGGGGATACATTTCAGTGCCAAGTTCAGGAAGGCAATGATGATCAGGGTAGAGTGATGGTCAAGGTAACCGATCAGGAGGGAAAAGTCGATTTTCAGTTCCTGGATAATGCGGGCTTTGACACGAAAGAGGAACAGCTAGAAGGCCAGTAGGGCCTTGGTTAAAGTTGGCTAAAGTTAAAGAGAAATGTGCGGTGCAATAGGCAGTAGGCTTGAACACAACAACGACTTGGCAACAACACATAGGCCACCAGCGTGACTGGGCTTGGCGGGGATGGCAAATTCGTTATACCTTTATGCGGGGTCAGAAGCACCCTGCTAACCAGCCCCCCATGTTGTTTTTGCATGGGTTTGGTGCATCAATTGGGCACTGGCGGTTTAATATACCTATATTTGCCCAACAACGAACCGTTTACGCTCTGGACTTACTGGGGTTTGGAGCATCGGAAAAAATCTCTACGGACTATCTGATTACGCTGTGGGTGGAACAGGTTCATGATTTTTGGCAAACCTATATTCGTACCCCGATCATTTTGGTCGGCAACTCCCTAGGATCGTTGGTCAGCCTCACTGCCGCAGCCCTATACCCGGAAATGGTGGCAGGATTGGCAATGTTAACACTGCCTGATACCTCTGTTTTAGAGAATCCCTCGTGGGTTAAACCTGCGATCGCACCCCTGAAACTGGCTCTATCCCCTCTTGCTGCCTTGGCCAAAGCCTTCTTCACTTCACCCCCCGTGTTTAATCCTTTTTTTCGGTTTATTCGCCAACCTAAAATCATTCGAGCCTGGGTGAAGAAAGCCTATATCGATACCACGTCAGTCGAAGATGACTTGGTAGATATACTCTCTAGCCCGGCTTATGATCAGGGAGCTGCCGAGGCCCTATGCGCAATGGTGAATACCATGTCTAAGCATCAAGTTCCCCAACATACCGCCAAAGAGATGCTGCCTCAATTATCCATCCCAATACTGTTGGTTTGGGGTCAACAGGACATTATGATTCCACCCAAGTTAGGGCCGCTTTTTGCCCGCTGTAATCCCCGCATACAGCTTGTAGAATTAGCCCATGCAGGACACTGTCCCCACGACGAATGTCCCGATCGACTGAATCCAATTCTCCAAAACTGGCTGACTACACACTTTGCGGTAGATGAGCAACAGCCAGTTGCATTAGACTTAGATTTCATCGCATAATCAGGCCATTACTCCACTCCAAATTGGGGATTGCGTGACTCAACCATGAAACATACATTGTCCGTCTTAGTCGAAGACGAAGCCGGAGTCCTCACTCGTATTGCTGGGTTATTTGCTCGTCGAGGCTTCAACATTGAAAGTCTGGCTGTTGGCCCCGCAGAACAAATTGGCGTTTCTAGAATTACGATGGTTGTCCCTGGTGACGACCGCAGCATTGAACAGCTCACTAAACAGCTGTACAAACTGATAAACGTCTTAAAGGTACAGGATATTACTGAAGTGCCCTGTGTCGAGCGAGAGCTGATGTTGATCAAAGTCAACGCAGCTGCCTCCCTACGTTCCGAGATTGTGGAAATCGTCCAGATCTTCCGCGCTAAAGTGGTGGATGTTTCCGAAGAGTCCCTCACCATTGAAGTCGCAGGTGATCCAGGCAAAATGGTTGCGATTGTACAAATGCTGAATAAATTCGGCATTCAAGAAATTGCACGAACGGGCAAGATTGCCTTAACCCGAGAATCACGCGTCAATACTGAATATCTGAAATCCTTAGCAGCTAAAGTTTAAAACCTGAGAATCAAATACCAATAATGCAGAGGCTTAGTAACTCCCGTCGTCGGTCTCAGGCCCACCCGTTCCTGACTTAGGACCAGGATACTTAGGTAAGTCTAACGGCTTATAGTCAACATAATCATCACCGTCGCCATTCTGGCCATAGGTATCTGACGTAGGACTATTCCCAGAATAGTCATCAGCATTGGAATAGTCATCGTCATTGATACCTGAGTTCTGACGTCGGCGGTTTCTCACAGCTTTTACCGCTGAAGAGTAATCATCAGGTGTATAGTCCTTATCTTCAAGTTCTCCTTTCAATTGGAGTGGACGACGACGACGGGGGCGTTCTTCCGCAGAGGCTGCAGGAGTATAAGCAGCTGATGAACTATAACTTTGGTCGTACTGGCCATAGCTATCCTGAGTATAGCTATCTTGCGTGTAGCGGCGGCTGTCCTGTTCATAGTCATCGTAGGTGACAGCACGTCGTCTAGAGCGCCGCGAGTAGGATTGATTATCCTCGCTATAGTCTCCCCCGTAGGCATACTCATCACGTCGAGAGCGTCGCTCATTGTCGCCACGAATACGACGGGGCCGAGACGGTGGATCATCTTCAAACTCTAATTGAGCCTCAGATCGCATGCGGCTGGAGCGCTGGGAGCGCTTGGGACGATAGTCATCCTCTCGATATCCTCCCCGCTCACGGGGTTGCCGCATGGGACCATTATTAGGCATGCGGTTCTGAATATTTTCAATCATCAAAGCCACTAACATCCCAACCATAATCATTTGTTGTAGGGACAGGGTAAATTCCATCCCCAAGTGAGCTAAGAGGATGACACCAGCTAATAGGCCGAGAAAGGCATAGACGTTATCGGAGTCTCGACGATAGCCAGGCTTGATTTTATCCAAAAAGAATAATGCGATCGCACCAACGATCAGAATAACCCCAACAATTAGTGGAACAGGAGTACCGAAATTCACTTTGGATGTCTCTCTGGGTGACGACTGATAGCCAGGCCAGGGGTCGCGTACTCAATCAGGGATAAAACGAAGGAGAAACGCTAGGGTGGCTGTAGGGAACCAAACTTTAACTTAACCGATGCAACTCCACATTGATCAAACTCTATGCTAACGAGTTCTGAGCCAAAATGGCATGAGTAGGGTAGCACCGATGTCTTCTTTACAAGAAAGCCTAAACCTTAGCCTTGAGGACCGTAACACAACATCAAGCAATTAAGGGAAGGCTGTATGACATCAATCCATAAAAACGAAGAACGGCTGAACAGTATTTCCAGCCGTGCCCAAAAAAATTTATTTTATGAAAATTTGCCCCAAATGGCATCAAACATGAAGCTGCCAAAACGCTGTTGCAGGTGATCATTGTACTGAAGGTGGACCGAGGGAGCCAACACTAGAGACCAATAATCACCCAAAGGAATTAGCGTCGTACAATTTTATCTTTTTGGCTGAAGAAGATGAATCCGCCGCCGAGCAGACCCAAAACAATGGCACCAAAAAGGATGCTATAAAAGAAACCCAATAAAGAAGGGGTAATTGTCATTAACATGGAAGTCATATTTTTTTTGCTATCACGACAGCATCTCTAATCTTAAAGGTTTGTAAGGATATTGAGAAGCCTTCTTTAACGACAACTTATCCAGGTTTGTCTTAATAACCCTGGGTTGCATCAATTTTTCCTTCAGTCCCTGTCACTGTGTGCCGGAAAGTGCTTGGCTCCAATCCATGGCCCGACGTCCCTTGCTGATATACCAACCCTAGACAACACGTTACACTGAAACATATCAGGGACTGAGTGTAAACCTTCTGTATGACTTTAGAAACGCTGCTACTTTGGAGTCTCAGCTTTGGTTTGGGACTGTTTATCTTTCTATTTATCTTTCGCATTATTCTGACTTGGTATCCCCAAGTTGACCTGAATCAGATGCCTTTTGCCTTAGCGGCATGGCCAACGGAACCCTTCCTGGTCCCCACCCGTAAACTCGTTCCCCCTATGGGAGGCGTGGATATTACCCCCATTATCTGGGTCGGCATCACGAGCTTGCTGCGCGAAGTTCTCTTAGGGCAGCAAGGTTTACTGAAGATGTTGTTCTAGGTAGCCCTTCCCCTTACCTTTGGCTGTCTTTTGGCAGGACCAGCACTACAAAAGCTAGTGGTAGCTGATTCCGCAACCTGATCAAGACAGCTATTGTAAGCCCATCACTTCTTGAATGAAATTGGTATATACCTTCCCTTGGGCAAATTCCGGTGTGTCCAGAATCTTTTGGTGAAAGCCAATCGTGGTGGGTAGTCCTGTAATTGCACATTCTTGCAGGGCCCGTTTCATCCGGGCGATCGCAGTCGGTCGATCCCGTCCCCAGACAATTAGCTTGCCAATCAGAGAGTCATAGTAAGGAGGAATCTCATAATCTGTATAAACGTGGGAATCAACCCGCACCCCAGGCCCACCGGGAGGCAGATACCCATTAATCCGACCTGGATGGGGGCGGAAATTATGGTCAGGATCTTCGGCGTTAATGCGGCATTCGATGGCATGCCCCAGGAGTTGCACCTGGTTTTGGGTCAAGCTGAGTTTCTCGCCCTGGGCAATCCGAATCTGCTCTGCAATTAAATCTAACCCCGTTGTCATCTCTGTCACCGGATGTTCTACCTGAATGCGAGTATTCATTTCCATGAAGTAGAATTCACCGGTGGAAGACAATAAAAATTCAACGGTGCCCGCGCCAACATAGCCAATAGACTGGGCAGCCCGCACGGCTGCGGATCCCATCTTGTCTCGCAGTTCAGGGCTCAATGCTGGACTGGGTGACTCCTCCAGTAATTTTTGGTGCCGTCGCTGAATCGAACAATCTCGTTCCCCTAAGTGGATCACATTGCCATAACTATCAGCGAAAATCTGGAACTCAATATGTCGGGGATTTTCAATAAATTTTTCAATATAGACCCCAGGATTACCAAAGGCTGCCTCCGCTTCACCTTGAGCGGCTAAATACAGTTTCCCCAAGTCTTCAGGGTCCCGCACCAATCGCATGCCCCGGCCACCCCCACCTGCTGTGGCTTTGATCATGACGGGATAACCCATTTGATCGGCAATGACCTTAGCCGTGGCCTCATCTGGCACCAGTCCATCGCTTCCAGGAACGGTGGGCACCCCAGCCCGCTGCATGGTTTCTTTAGCGGTCGATTTATCCCCCATCGCTCGCATCGCTTCGGGAGAGGGACCAATAAAGTGAATCTTGTGATCCGCACAAATCTCTGCAAAGCGGGCATTTTCGGCTAAAAAACCATAGCCAGGATGGATAGCTGTGGCATTCCGCGTTAAGGCCGCCGAAATAATGTTGGGAATATTGAGGTAGCTTTTACTGCTGGCAGGCTCTCCGATACATACGGCCTCATCGGCTAACTGCACATTCAGAGATTGCTGATCAACCGTGGAGTGAACGGCAACGGTGGCAATTCCCATCTCTCCGCAGGTGCGGAGGATTCTCAGGGCAATTTCTCCCCGATTGGCAATTAGAATCTTAGAAAAACGCATGTTTTAATGGGAGCGTGACACTCAGTAATCTTCTCGCAATGACCCAGGACGGAACTGCTACACGCCCAAAGATCAGACCCTCTAAAGAGCTGCTTAAAGCGGAATTCCATCACTCATTCATTCAGTAGCGGTCAGCAGTGTCAAAAGTGAAATCCAGAGCTATCGTATCATGCAGGTGCAGCTAAGTTTGCTCCGTTAATGCAGCAAGTTAGGAGAACGATAATTGCAGAAGAATCAACCTCTTCCGCCGCAGTCGTCCAGGCCAATTCAATGGACTGCTATTCTTCTGCAGTGGGATCAAGGATGACTGGTCGAGAGAGTTCGCCATCGGGATCCGGGGCATAGCTGTCTGTAGCAGGGGGGGCTGCTGGTGAAGCTTGTTGCTGGACGGGTACAGGTTCCGGTTCATATTGAGGCTCTGGCTCATACTGGGGCTCTGGCTCATACCGAGGTTCTTCCCGACGACGGCGAGCAGCATAAATCGCATCTCGTTCAGCAGCCCAGGCCGCAATCTTATCTTGCGCTTCATAGTACAGCGCTCTGCCATAACCTATTTGGGAAGCTGTTGCGATCGCATCAGACAAGCGACCATCACGAGCTAGAGCATTCGCTTCATTGAGCAGGGGGCGATCTTGAACGGATTGGATCTCAGCGACCCAAGTATAGATATCATCTTGGGCTTCTTTATAGAGCGAACGCCCTGATGGAATTTGCTCAGCAGTTTGAATCGCCTCATTTAATTTACCGGCTTTAGCCAACTTGCGCGCCTCATCCAGGAACGGTTGATCTTCAATCCGCTCAATCGATCCCTCCCATTCGACCATTAAAGTTTGGGCTTCGTCTCGTAATGGGTTGCTGATATCTACTTTCCGAGCTTCCAGAATGGCAGCTTGGAAGCCTGCCGTTGTATTTTGGGTGGCAAATTGACGCGCACGGGCCAAAATCTGACGATCTTGGAACGTATTGATCTGCTGATCCCACTGGGCAATTAAGGTTTGGGCTTGGATCCGACCTGGTTTCTCCGAGTCAATCAAGGCCGCGTGGTCGATGGCTAACTGATAGGTATGGACGTTATCAATATTGGCAAAGAATTTAGCCAAGTGGAGTTGGCCCGTATTTTGAATTTTTTGCTCCCAAGCCTCGACGCGATCTCGATTTTTTTCAAACAAGTCACTCTTGCGATCGACCTGCTCTGCTAGCGCCCATGCATGGATATAACTATAAAAGTCATCCTCTTTCACCGTTGCTTCTGCCCGACTGAGTTGCACTAGCGCTGTTGCATCTTTGGCGGCTTTAGTATTGGGTGGAATCCACTGCGCAGCAGCAATGGCTTGCTTAAACTGGCCATACTCTTGATGCTCTTCCGACAGATCCAGGAGTTTTTGGCTCCATTTTTCAATGTTCTCTTGCACTTCCTCCTTGGCAAGGCGTTTGGGATCAATTATGCTGGCGAGTTGAATAGCTTCGGCTAAATCTTTAGTGCCGCCATAGGCGGCAATGTCTTGAGCTTTATATAAATCCTGAAATGCTTTTCTCTCCATGGCCATATCTCCCAGGATCCTATCGGCTTGGTCTTGCCAATAACCATCACCCAGTTGGACTAAAGACCGGACATGCAGGGCAGCTTGGGTCCAATTTTGCTTCTTAATCGCTGTTCGAGCATTCTCCAGGGATTCTTTGCCCGCTTCCCAGTTGGCTTCCCACCGCTTGATTAACCGCTTAGACTCCGGCTGCACACTACTGGCTTCTGGCACTTCCTTTGCCAAACTAATCGCTGCTTTGAGATTGCCTTTATCGATCTCTTGGCGAGCAAGCCCCAACATAGAGCGGGACCATTCATCAGATAGAAGAGCAACACGCGGATACAGGGGATGCCCTTGATCCCATTTCTCAGCAATCGCAAGGGCGGCTTTAATATCTTTGGCATTGCCTGTGCGAGCCAGGCGATCGGCACATTCTAACTGCTCGGCTTCTGAGAGAGTGGCTGCGATCTGTTTACAGTTGGGAGAAGGCGGTAGGCTCGATAACCATTGCAAGGCAGTCATCCCTGTCACCCAGGACACAGCAATTGTGATCAACCAAGGCCACCCTTTGAAGGTCACAATCTTGACCATCGTGTTTTGTAGCGTCTGGAGCTTGGAGTTTTGCATGGGATTAGGTTGCTCAGATCCCTGTCCAGGCTCTAAAGAGGGAGGGGGACTGTCAGCAGGTTGGTTACTCGTCATACCTAGGCACTAAAGCAGAGAATCACAAAAAAGCTTGTTTTACATGCCCTGTGGAGCATGAAATGAATTCCACATATGCTAAATCTAGAGATGAAGGCGGAAACAAGCCTCATGTAGATAATAGGCTACAAAACAGAGAATTGACAGTTCAGCAAAAACGGCCCATCCAGCAAAGAACAAACAACAAAGCGCGACGGATTTGTTGTCAGGAATGTTCCCTGAAGAGTGGGCTATGTATGATGCTTGGATATTGCTGAGTAATACTGCTGGATCCAATGATGATAATGGATTCAGATTCAGAGATCTAAGATTTACCGACCAGTTCCACAATTTTGCTGAAGCTATCTGGATCGGTGGCTGCGAGCTGAGCTAACATTTTGCGGTTGAGTTGAATGTCAGCTTGCTTGAGTTGGCCCATAAACTTGCTATAGCTGATGCCATGCTGTCGAGTGGCAGCGTTGATACGAGCAATCCAGAGCCGACGAAAATCTCTTTTACGCTTGCGGCGATCGCGGTAGGCGTTACGCAAGGCTTTCATTACCTGCTGATTTGCAATTCTAAACAGGCGAGAATGGGAGCCTCGGAAGCCTTTGGCGAGCTTCAATATTTTTTTGCGGCGTTTGCGAGCGACGTTACCGCGTTTCACGCGAGTCATGGTCTGGATCCTTGTTGCTGATTTTTATAGGTGGGAAAAACTATATTCTAGGTGGAAAGGTCAAGCCTGACGGCTGAGATAGAGTTCTTTCCCTAGGAGTAAGGCATCATGGCCCTAACATTGTCTGCGTCTTGTTCGCTGACGACACATTTCTTAGAGAGGCGACTCTTACGGTCGGAGTCTTTATGCTCTAATAAGTGGTTTTTGTATGCCTTGCGACGCATAAATTTGCCACTTCCGCTTCGCTTAAAGCGTTTGGCAGCGGATCGTCGGGTTTTTAGTTTGGGCATTGTTCGTCTAGGATCGCAACATCGACACAAACTAGCATCATAGTATATGGAATAACGTCTTGCCAATAGCTGATCGAAAATGATGGAAAGTCACCGAAACACGACAGGCAAGCTGAAAGAAGAATCTTAAATTTGGGCCAAGGCTGCTGACTGTACTCAGGACGGCAATACCCATTCCATCAGGGGGGAAGACCGATCCCAGGCAGCGCTCTCCCCTCTCTACAATGGCAATAGGCGCAAGGCCCGCCTAAAGTTAATCCCCAAATGTCCAGGAGGTTCCCGATCCATGCAACCCACAAATCATGACAAATTTACGGAAAAGGCTTGGGCTGCGATTGTGCGGACGTCTGATTTGGCAAAGGAGGCCCAGCAACAGCAAATCGAAAGCGAGCATCTCATGCAAGCGCTGTTAGAAGAAGATGGTTTGGCGGGGCAAATCTTTACGAAGGCTGGAGCCGATGTACAGCGGGTCCGAGATCGCACCACAGAATTCATTAATCAACAAGGCAAGTTGACGACGCCGAGCAGTTCTGTCTATCTGGGCCGGAGTTTGGATACCCTGTTTGACCGGGCAGAGGTCCTTCGCCAGTCCTTTGGGGATGACTTTATTTCTATTGAGCATTTGGTTTTAGCTTATGTCGAAGATGAACGGTTTGGCCGACCGCTCCTGCAAGAATTAGGTATTACGGAGCCTATCCTCAAACAAGCCGTCACCGACATTCGAGGCAGCCACAAAGTCACCGACAAGAATCCAGAGGGCAAGTATGAAGCCCTGGAAAAATATGGTCGGGATCTGACAGAGCTAGCGCGGGAAGGCAAGCTGGACCCAGTGATTGGTCGAGATGATGAGATTCGACGGACCATTCAAATCCTGTCCCGACGAACCAAGAATAACCCAGTCTTGATTGGAGAGCCTGGGGTAGGGAAAACAGCCATTGCCGAAGGATTAGCCCAGCGGATTGTCGCCCGAGATGTACCGGAATCCTTGCGCGATCGCAAACTGATTGCCTTGGATATGGGGTCCCTGATTGCTGGGGCTAAATATCGGGGTGAATTTGAGGAACGTCTCAAGTCCGTTCTCAAGGAAGTCACCGAATCCGACGGTCAGATGATCCTATTTATTGATGAGATCCATACCGTTGTCGGGGCTGGTGCCAGTCAAGGAGCCATGGATGCAGGGAACCTACTGAAGCCGATGTTGGCCCGAGGTGAGCTGCGTTGTATTGGTGCCACGACCCTAGATGAATATCGCAAATACATTGAAAAGGACGCGGCCTTAGAGCGACGTTTCCAGCAGGTCTATATTGATCAGCCCAATATTCAGGACACCGTCTCGATTTTGCGAGGTCTGAAGGAGCGTTACGAGGTCCATCATGGCGTCAAGATTTCTGATAATGCCCTAGTTGCCGCCGCTACCCTCTCGACTCGCTATATCAGCGATCGCTTCTTACCGGATAAGGCCATTGACCTGATGGATGAAGCAGCAGCCAAACTGAAAATGGAGATTACTTCCAAACCCGAAGAGCTAGATGAAATTGATCGTAAAATCCTCCAGCTTGAAATGGAGCGTCTATCTCTGGAAAAGGAGAGCGATCGCGCTTCCCTTGAACGGCTCGAACGGATCGAACAAGAGATTGCCAATTTACAGGAAGACCAAAAGACCCTGAATGCCCAGTGGCAGTCGGAGAAACAGATTATTGACGATATTCAAACCATCAAAGAGGAAATTGATCGGGTCAATATTGAGATTCAGCAAGCCAAGCGCAACTATGACCTGAACCTTGCAGCTCAACTTGAGTACAGGAGTCTCACTGACCTGCATTTGCAACTGGATGAAGCTGAGACCCAATTGAACAAGCGTCAAACCAATTCCAACGCTATGTTGCGAGAAGAGGTGACCGACGCCGACATTGCCGAAATCATATCCAAATGGACGGGGATTCCTGTGAGCAAGCTGGTGGCCTCGGAGATGGAGAAGCTGCTCCACTTAGAAGAGGAGCTGCATCGACGCGTGATTGGTCAAGATGAGGCGGTGACGGCGGTGTCGGATGCCATTCAGCGATCGCGGGCGGGTCTAGCCGATCCCAATCGTCCCATTGCCAGCTTTATTTTCTTAGGCCCTACAGGGGTGGGAAAAACAGAGCTAGGTAAAGCCTTGGCAGCCTACCTGTTTGATACCGAAGATGCCATGGTCCGCATCGACATGTCGGAATATATGGAAAAACATACGGTGGCCCGAATGATTGGGGCTCCTCCTGGCTATGTCGGCTATGACGAAGGGGGGCAACTCACCGAAGCCGTCCGTCGTCGTCCTTATGCGGTTATTCTGTTTGATGAAATTGAGAAGGCCCATCCTGATGTCTTCAACATCATGCTGCAAATTCTTGATGATGGCCGAGTCACGGATTCCCAAGGTCGGACCGTTGACTTTAAGAATGCCGTGATTATTATGACCAGTAATATCGGCTCCCAACATATTTTGGATTTGGCTGGGGATGATAGCCGCTATATCGAAATGCAGAATCGGGTTATGGATGCCATGCGCGCTCACTTCCGACCTGAATTTCTCAATCGCATCGATGAGTTAATTATCTTCCGCAGTCTCCGTAAAGATCAACTGCGCAATATCACACAGTTACAAGTGCAGCGACTAGAGAAACGGCTGAGCGATCGCAAGATGTCTCTCAAACTCTCTGAAGCTGCCTTGGATTTTCTCGCCGAAGTCGGTTACGACCCCGTCTATGGTGCTAGACCCCTTAAGCGGGCAATTCAGCGAGAGCTAGAAACCCAAATTGCCAAAGCAATTTTGCGGGGTGAGTTTGGGGAAGGCGATACGATTTTCGCGGATGTCGAAAATGAACGGTTGACCTTTAAGCGCATGGGAGCTGAAATATTAACCACTTCAGGTTGAGTGGTTTCGCTCCAGCATCTTGCGCTTAATCAACTTGCTAATCAACAATCAAACCCCTCAGAAGCTGTTCACACTTGAATCAGTATGAGGCGCTTTTGAGGGGGTTAGGTAAGGGGTAAAAGTTTTGTAGGGTGAAACTACATCAATGTACCGCCGATATTAGCCAGTAGATCTTGCAATGTTGGCACAAAGAAGCTGAGGATATATCGCGGATAGATACCAATGCCTAGCGTGATAATTAGCAGCGGCACTAGCGTTAATACCTCGCGGGTATTGATATCTGGCAAGCTTTCCCACTTTGGATTGGCAGGTCCCAACAGCACCCGTCGCACCATAAACAGTAGATAAGACGCCGCCAAGATAATGCCTAAACAGGCACAGGCTGTGTAGAGCTTGCTGTACTCGTAGGAACCCAGTAAGACTAGGAACTCACTGACAAAGCCGCTGAGACCCGGTAGCCCCAGGGAGGCCAGGGAGAAGAACACCAACAAGCCCGAGTAAACAGGGAGTTGAGCATTGAGCCCACCAAAGGCGTTCATGTCGCGGGTATGGGCGCGATCATAAATAACGCCCACCAGCAAGAACAATGCCCCCGTGATCACCCCGTGGCTGAACATTTGCAGCATTGCACCATTGAAACCATTGGTAGAGAAAGCTGCTAACCCCAGGAGGACAAAACCCATGTGACTGATGCTGGAGTAGGCCACCATTTTCTTGAAGTCGGTCTGGGCTAAGGCTACAAACCCGCCATACACAATCCCGATAGCCGCCAAAATGGCGAGATAAGGACGGAACCAGTTGGCCGCTTCCGGCAGAATGGGAAAGCTAAATCGGAAAAATCCGTAGGTTCCCATTTTGAGCAGTACCCCGGCCAGAATCACGCTGATGGGTGTAGGGGCTTCCACATGGGCATCGGGTAGCCACGTATGGAAGGGGAAGGTGGGGACTTTAACGGCAAAGCCAACAAAGAGTGCCAAGAAGACAATTTTTTGGAAGCCAAAACTAAAGTCTTGGGCCGTCAACTCCATAATGTTGAAGGTGTGGGGTGTGGAGTTAAAGTACATCCCCAAAATGCCCACTAACATCAGCAAGCTACCGGCAAAGGTATACAGGAAGAACTTCATCGCTGCATACTCTTTCCTAGGACCACCCCAAATCCCGATCAAGAAGTACATGGGGACAAGGACGACCTCCCAGAAGACATAGAACAGAATCATGTCTAAGGCGAGAAAGGTCCCCATCATGCCTGTGACGAGAAAGAGGTAGAGACAGTAATATTCTTTTTCTCGCTTTTTGATACTGAAGGAGCCAATACTAGCTAGGGTCGAGATTAAAGCGGTTAAAACCACCATGGGGAAGCTAATCCCATCCGTTCCTAGCAGGTAGTAGACATTCAGCTGCGGAATCCACAGGGCTTTTTCAACCAGCTGATAGCCGGTTTGATTAGGGTCAAATTGGATAAATGCTGCAAAGGTTAGCGCACTCACCACGGCCATATTGGCCAAAGAAATCCATTTGTAAAGACCTTCTTGAGCCTTAGGGAGCAAAAGGATTATGACCGCCCCAACGAGCGGGGAAAATATTATCAAGGATAAAAGATGAGATGCCATACAACTCCTCTCTGAGCAAAGGAAGTTCTTGGAAACCTGAGGTTAATTCAACCGATAGGAAGGCCAGAACGCTAACGCAAGTAATCAGTAAATAAAATTGGGTAGACCCCGTTTGGAACAGCTTGAGAATATCGCCGCCAAAGACGGTTCCTCGGCCAGTGAGATTAACGAGCCCATCGACAATGTTGCGATCAATCCAAAGTTGGATTTTGCTCATTTTCTGCATGGCGGTCGCTGAACCGTTGACTAAGCCATCAATCACGAGACGATCAAACCCGAACAGGATTTCTCCCAAGGCTTGAAAGGGATTGAGGATTAAGACGGAATAGATATCGTCAATCCAGAATTGATTGAGGGACAGCAGGTAAAGGGGACGGAACGTATTTACGATCGCAACCGGCCATTGGGGCTTGGCAAGGTAAAGCACTGCGGCTAGACCAATCCCAAAAACACCTGCAGCAATCGAAGATCCCATCACCATCCAGTCAATCGCGGCTGCATGATGCTCGCCGGTCAAGAAGGTTTGGAACCAGTTATCCATAAAGGGGGAGCCCGGAAGACCCACAAAGATGGCACCGATGGCGAGACACCAAAGGGGCACCGTCATCAAAGCGGGAGATTCATGGGCATGGATTTCGGGGTTACGGGCTTTGCCAAAGAAGGTCATAAAGACTAGACGGAACATATAGAAGGCGGTCATAAAGGCCGTCAACAACAGCACGCCATAGACCAGGAAATGGCCTTCTTGATATGCCTCTAGGAGGATTTCATCCTTAGACCAGAAACCCGAGAGCGGCGGCACACCGGCAATCGCTAGGGACGCAATCACAAAGGTGGCCCCCGTATGCTTCATCTTGCCGAACAGGCCCCCTAATTGGCGGATATCCTGTTCATGGGTCCCGTGGATAACGCTACCTGCACCGAGAAAGAGCAATGCCTTAAAGAAGGCATGGGTCATCAGGTGAAAGGTGCCTGCGGTCATACCGCCCAGCCCCATGGCTGTGACCATATAGCCCAGCTGAGAAATCGTGGAAAAGGCGAGGACTTTCTTGATATCCGTCGCCGTTAGGGCAATATAAGCGGCCATAAAGGCGGTTAAGGTACCTACACCCATCACCCAGGGCATAACCACTGGGAAACTGGTAAATAGCACGAAGGAGCGAGCCACGAGATAAACCCCTGCTGCCACCATCGTTGCCGCATGAATTAGGGCACTCACTGGAGTCGGGCCTTCCATGGCGTCTGGCAACCAGACATGCAGCGGGAATTGGGCCGATTTACCGATAGTCCCACAAAAGATCAGAGGAGCTGCCAACCAAAGCAGTGGTGCTCCTGCCTCTACCGCATTCGGCAGATCCACAAAGCTGAGGGTACCGCCGGTCACAAATAAGGTCATAATGCCGAGGAATAAGCCCACATCACCAACACGTGTAGTTAAGAAGGCTTTCCGGGAAGCATTGGCCGCTGAATCCTTATGAAAGTAAAAGCCAATCAACAGATAAGAGCACAGACCCATGACTTCCCAGGCCATAAAGTACTGCACATAGTTATTGGCAATGACCAGGGTGAGCATGGCCGCCATAAACAGGGACACATAGGCAAAGAACCGATGATAGTATTTCTCA
>JANQPU010000312.1 GCA_028285315.1 Acaryochloris sp. IP29b_bin.176 | reverse complement strand
AGTCTCGTAACATCTGACTTCATCGATTAACTTAGAAAGCGTTAGCATCATTCTAGTGGAGGAAAATTTTTACCTGACATTACCCTCTTCAACTTGAATCAAGCAACCTCCCTGAAACAGCTATTGAGCCAAATTTTTTTCTTTCCCATACTCTACCCCAAAAAACTATTTCCTTAATTTTTTCTCTAGGTGCGTGAATAATTTGTGAAAAACTAGTTGGGGGAAAAAAATCCAGACTAGAGTTCTTTTGTGGGTTAAATTCTTTCTCGTCAGAGCAAATCAGATTTTTAAAAGTTGCAGTCCCTTGAGATTTGCAACTCAGCTGTTTTGTTACTTGAAGCGATTTAAAACACAAAAAAGCAAACAAATTATTATGTTGCAAAGTTAGCTATTTAACCTTGGCAAGCCAGAGCACTTAGGTTCGGTGAGTTAGGTAAACAGCAAAAATATACGAAAAAGCACCGACAGGGGGATACCCAAAATGGATAGTTTGGTGCTTTTAAGCATTGGAGAGATTCTGGTGCTGCCGTTTTTTTCTGCTCTAAATACTAATTGATAGTAGGCATTATTTGTTTGGACTTATTTCGTGGGCGAGCTTTCATCACCAAAGCCCATTGCTACTAAACACTTTCAGCGGTAACTACTCATGAAACTTCAAATAATCGCACCTGTTGCGGTACTCATTTCCCTTGGTGCTGCCGCACTACCTGCAGCGGCAGGCGAATCTTATGTGGAAAATAGCTACAGAATTCGAAGTATCTATAATGGCCATTCCACAACAAATGTAAACGTCCACGAAACTTATAATGCCGATACTTGGGCTAAGTCTTCTTCGACTAAGACTGAGTGGGGCACAACCACGACTTCTGGCGACAAAGATGGTGTTTGGTTCGACGAAACTGAATCCTTCGATATCACCGCTCATAGCAGTGCAGGTGAAGACGGCCATATTTCCAGAACAACTAATGTGCACTCTACCGAAACCTATGATTTCTCTGGGATCAACAAAGACCACAGAGTGACCAGCGGGTTCTCGTTCTAACTGAATTCAGCATATTTCTGGGGGCGACATCCTGTTGCCCCTTTGTCATTCAGGAGAATACGCTCATGCTCTCTCGTTTCATTCTTTGTGCATCGGTTGCTAGCTTATTTGCAATGTCTTCGCAGTCGGTTTTAGCCCAGACAACCACTAACAATATTGATGCTCCCAATAATGCCACCTCTACGGCAAATCCCGCTGTAGATTTGAACCAGCAAGGTTCATTGGTCAATACTCAGGTCAATACTCATCCTTTGGGAAGGAGCATCGTTGGTCGTGGAGTAGCAGATTGCACTAGTAATGGTATTGCCGTTTCCGCATTTGGGAATGGAATTGGTCCTTTTGATACAGGCACCCTTGGTGGTTCGTTTACCTATACCCATTCCTTCGGGATGGGAACCTGTAACGAATATGCTCAAACTCAGCTTTCCAAAGCCAAACTAGAGAACTGTTTGTTACTGATCAGCAACTATTCCAAGATGCGCAAAGCTGGCGTCAAAGTCAGTTACCAAGCATTAAAAACAATTGGTGGGGTTGATTGTCCACCAGTGGTGATCCAAAATGCGATCGCACCTCCAACAGGCAATGGTCCTTTAGGACCTAATGCAGTTGCGCCCCAGCAGCGCAATCAGCCACAACCTGTTCTCTATCAGCCTGAACAACCTCAACCCCTTCCTCAAAATAGCCCGTCTTCAATTCATCATCAGGTTCAACAGCGGCAAAATCCTGCTCATCAGCATCAGTACAGTCCCCATCACCAAGTTCCATCGTCAGCTCCCTCTAGACAAGAACCTCAACAACAGCAGCAGAATTTTAATGCCTATAGGTAGTTCTTCCAGTTATCTATATTGATCTTGGGTTCCTGAATAATCAATCATCAATTCAAACCTACTTTGGCTGATCATTATTAGCTATTGTTGGTTGTTGTTTGTTGCTCTCCCAAGATTGGACAGAGCTGGTTTGGTGCAAACAAAAAACACTAGTCCTAAATCTACACTCTTAACTACACGGCAGAGTTTAGATGGTTCGAAATATTGTGTATGTAGATGTGGCAGGTTCTAAAACGTGAAACGGATTTATACCATCCTATTTCTATTGGCTTGTACAGGAGGCATAGCTAAACCTGCTCAAGGACAAGGTGCTTTCGCCACAACGGTTACAACATTTCAAGTCTCTCCCACAGGACATACTATTACTGAGCGCAGTATCAACGACTCAATTCAAACTAGCCAGAGTTCTGTCACTTTAACCACTGATAGCAAAAGCGGCTCTGCCCAGACTTCCAAGAGTGAAGAGGGGGCAACAACCCAGACGAACTATAACTATGGGTCAACCACAACGAGTACAACAGTTGAAACCGCTGACATCACCCGTCAAGTAGAAGTTGAAGTGCGTGAAGAGTACGACTTTAACGAGTTTCTCATCATTAATAACTCTACAACCGGCTATAGCTTTTAACTCTATCCATTCCAATCAGTGCTAGCAAAAGTCTCACCCTCAACCCTATCTGCCTTTATAGGAAGGCAATGGTTCGTGATGCTTACCCTAGCAGTACAGGTATTGTTCCTTCCTACCCTTGTTGTTGCTCAATCGACTGCGACCACTATTGATGCCAGCAATACTGCCGAAGCCAATGTCAGTCCAGAGCTAGATCTCACTCAAGGGGGTATTCTTACAAATTCACAATCGAGACAACGCCCTTTGGGAAAAGCGATTGTTGGCAAAAGTTTAAGTGATTGTACGACTAGTGGCTTAGCCGTTTCTGTATTCGGGAATGGGATTGGTCCCTTTGATACAGGCTCATTAGGAGGCTCATTGACCTATACCCAGTCTGCAGGGATGGAAGCTTGCAAAAGACATGCACGTTCCCAATTAACCCGTATCAAATTGGAAACGTGTTTGTTGCTGATTAGTAACTATTCCAAAATGAAAAAGGCAGGCATTATGGTGAGCTATCAAGCCTTGCAAAAGGCTTCTGGCGTGGAATGCCCTAACCTTTCTCTAGAGCAGATTGCACCAGGGGTAGCCATTAACAATTAAAAAGGACCCACGCCTTTCTACTTATTCGGCAGAAATTTTAACCGAAAGAATTTTGTCCCCTTGGCGAATCGCATTCACCACATCCATATCTTGGGTTTGGCCAAAGGTGGTGTGCACCCCATCTAAATGAGGTTGAGGGGCATGACAAATAAAGAATTGACTACCGCCCGTATCCCGGCCAGCATGGGCCATGGATAGGGTGCCAGCTTGATGCTTATTAGTATTAATTTCACACTTGATGGTGTAACCAGGGCCTCCCGTGCCAGTTCCTTTGGGGCATCCCCCTTGGATCATAAAATTAGGGATAACACGATGAAACGATAAGCCGTCATAAAACCCTTTATTCGCTAGATCGACGAAATTCTGGACAGTTTTAGGAGCGTCCTGATCAAATAAATCAAGATTAATCGTACCTTTGTCTGTTTCCATTATTGCTTTGGTCATGATCTTCCTAACGTTTTGGTATTTTCTGCAACTCTGGCATCCTATCTTGGGACTAAGGGGAATGCAATTCAATCTCAACTTTCAGCTCTTCCAATGCCCATGCACACCGATCCACGTTGGCGGATAAAATTTCGACAGTATTGGGAGGTGCTCAAGCGACGACGGCGCTGCATAGGCATTTTGTTATTTCTCAACGGTGGTTTGTGGGGCATCCCTGCTCTATACATGGCCATTTGGACACCGCCTACACCAGAAGTGGAACTACCCCATATTAATCAGTTAAAACAGTCAAAATATGACCTTTATGTAGCGAATTGGGGATTCCATACGGCTATTCTCATTGAGCAGCCTGAGGGCTGGCAGCTTGGCCCGCCTAATCACCCTAACGCCCGCTATGTTGAGTATGGCTGGGGGGATAAGCATTTTTTTATGCTATCGGATTCATCGATTCCTACAACGTTAGCCGCGGGTGTGATTCCAACTGATTCGGTAGTTTATCTCAGAGGTCGAGACACCCTACCTACGGCCCGAAATAATTACGTGCGGCAACTGTATCACCGACAAGTTACGGCACAGCAACTTTATGATCTGATCATAACCTTAGAGCAAAGTTTCCAACGCCAGTCTGGAGAACGGATTGCGCCTTATCCCCGTGTCCCTAATTTTGCCGGTCAGTTTTATCCAGGCCGTGAATATTATGTCATTTGGTCTGATTGCAACGCCTGGACCGTTCGACATCTCCAAGGGATTGAGGTTGCCCACTCTTATTTACCTGTTATTTTGGCAGAACAGGTGGGACCTAGCTTAAGGGGCTTTCGGCTGATCCAAGGGAAGGACTAGTCAGATCCACTCGCTACAATCGGCTTATAGGTAGTAGCCATCTGACATAAATCCGTTGGCGTACTGATTTCTGATCATATTCGTAATAACGTTCATGATATGGATCAACAGTCAAAAGCTGTGAGTAAGTTTCTCAGCTATATTCTCCGCCATCGGCCAGATACCATTGATTTAGAACTTAATTCTGGCGGATGGGCAACCCTGTCTGACTTAATTCAATGTGCAGCTAAATATGATCGCTTTTTGTCTGAAGAAATGATCCGAAAGATTGTTCTTTCTAATGACAAACAGCGGTTTAGATTAAGTGAGGATGGCCAATATATTCGAGCCAATCAGGGGCATTCTATTCCTGTTGATTTAGATTTACTGCCTTTGATACCTCCTGCTGTGCTATTTCATGGAACAGCTACCCGATTTCTAGAGTCTATTATGGCTAGTGGCCTACTACCATCAGGACGTCAACATGTTCATTTGTCAGTATCATACGAGACTGCGATCACAGTCGGCAGACGTCATGGAAGCCCTATCGTGCTGGAAATTCATGCCCAAAAGATGCATGGTAATGGGCATCTTTTTTATTGCTCTGAAAATGATGTTTGGTTAACAAATCATGTGCCCACCCAGTATTTAGTAGAACTAGCACAAAATCAGGATCAAAGGCAGTGATCTTGTACTATTGCGGAAGAAAAATAAAAAACTTATAATAGGGGTGTTTCATATAACAACTCACAGGGAATACTGGAGTCAAAGCTGATAATATTCTCCCAATCGAACTTGTATTTTTTTCTCCTCAGTTTTTAGTTGTACTTAGCTGTGTAAGGGTTGCCATGAATTTCAAGGCCATATTGTTATCTCTTAGTGTTGTCTTGATCAGTGGATTCAACGTTTCTGCCTACAGAGCTGATTTCGATTCAGAGATTGTGGCCCCTCCGCAGCAAAGCAATCCTGACTGCAAGTATCCACCCTGCGACTAACGACTTGGCTCGTTCATTATCTAGCTATTAGTTAAGCATTCTGTTCAGTTCAATTAGCCATCCATAGTATGCTTCACTCTTTTGATCTCGTGGCTGATCAACTTGCGTTTGAATAAGAGAGACGAGTTCTTGGGCGCGTGGACGGTCTGCGTCTGAAACAACGGTCCAATCTGGAGTTCGGGCAAAAGCTTCAGTCAAAGACACAGACATATATTTAACAGGCATAGATTTTAGGTTCAGACACTGGATTTAGACTCAATTATTCTGAAACTCTTGATAAGAAAATTGCTCAGTTGTTGGGGGGACACAACAACTGAGCAACATTTACACGAGCTTTAATGGGGGTACTACTACACTTTCAGAGGATGACGATTAATCATCGTCGTCTCTGCCACGATTAAGCCAGCGATCCCGCTTATTACGTCTGCGCCAATATTCATCTTCCCAGCGGCGACGATCTTCCCAGCGGCGACGGTTCCGCCAACGACGGCGGCGTTCTCGCCAACGACGTGCTCTTTCTCTCTCCCATTTGCGGCGATCCCGCCATCGCTGCCGACGCCAGCGATAATCGTCAGAGCGATCGCGGCAGTTAATGCGACCATATTGACGCCAGCAATAGAAATCGCGGTCCGCAACTAAGGTCTGATTCTTGGCGAGGGGTTGTTGTGTGCTTTCTTGGCTCAGGATTACCGCTTGGGCAGGTGAAATAATTGCCGTCGCACCCACCATCAAGGCAGCAGCCAACATCACAGAGGATTTAGCCATTGCTTTATTACTCAGCTTTATCAGTGACTCTCAAGTGTTAGATTAGTCTCAAAGCCCAGGCATGTCAGTCTAACGGCAGCAAGAATCTAAGGATAAATAAAAAGAAAATCATTATTCTGGAAGTGGAAAAAAGTAGAACTAAGTGGAATTCGAGACCTTTCAAGCCCCCTATAGTGAATCTAGATGAACAGCCTTTCACAACAGTTGTATACCCTGAACTGAGCGGGTCATTACCGTAAATGAAACCTCACCAATGGGATGATTTTTTGAAGCATATTGCTCAAGAAGTGGGCTTAACGGGCAAAGTTAAAGACATTTTTTTAACCCGTTTTGCCTATGAGCATTGGCGTAAACCGGACAAAGAGGTTTGGCCGCTGGCAAAGGCAGCGAGTCATGAATCCTACAAAAAGCAAATGACATCGGTTTATGCTGCCTTTGCCACTCATGCTGACCATAGTTGCGCCGAATTAGATTTATTGAGCAAAGGGCCTGGAAAATTCAACATTTTGCGAGACTGGTTGCAAGATACACGTCATCCTAAATGGCTGCAAACGCGAGCAGCGCTATTACCTAAGGATTTACCGATCTTGAATTACCGGACGCCTTTATCCGCAGGCTCTCCATTCTACGTTGACAGACCCCCGATTGAAGTAGACTGCACCCAAGCCATCCAGCAACCAGGGGCTCTTGTCCGGATCAAAGCGCCTGCGCAAATGGGTAAAACGTCTTTACTGCGAAAACTTTTATTTCAGGCGCAGACTTTAGAATATCAACAGATTTACCTGAACTTCCGTGAGGCTGAAACCTCCATTTTTGATAGTTTAGATAAATTCCTGCAGTGGTTTTGTGCCAATATTTGCCGCGAATTGGGGTTAGCCCCCCAGCTGGATCAATATTGGGCCGAGGATATTTACGGCAGTTTAATGAGCTGTAAGACCTACTTTCAAACCTATCTATTACCCAATATTGACATTGCCCTTGTACTGGGTTTAGACAACGTGGATCGGTTATTTGAGTATCCCCATATTGCCCAAGATTTTTTACCGATGTTACGCTCTTGGAATGAAGAAGCCAATACTCAAACCATTTGGCAAAAAATTCGATTAGTCATTGCTCATTCCACTGAAATTTACATTGAGTTGGATGCCCATCAATCTCCGTTTAATGTGGGATGGCCCATTAAACTATCGGGTTTTACGCCTCAACAAATGCAGGACCTGGCCCGCCTCTATCACATTGATAGCAAGCTAGAAACGCAAGCTCCTGACTGTTTTCAAGAATTGCAAACCTTAATCGGTGGACATCCTTACCTGGTCCATCTCACCTTTGATGCACTCCGCCGCCAGCAGATCCGTTTCGATCAGCTGCTTCAACAAGCACCAACCCAAAGCGGTATTTACAACACCCATCTGCGTGGATTGTGGCATACATTACAGGGACAACCTCAACTGGCAACCGCCATGCATCGAGTCGTGACTGAATTATCTGAGGTCCGATTGGAACCAATTCAAGCCTACCAACTCGAAAGCATGGGGTTAGTCAGCCTCACAGGAGACTATGTCCAACCGAGCTGTAAGCTTTATCGTCAGTACTTCGCCAATATGCCGTTGAAGAATCATGAATTCAACAACAGTCTATAAAGTTGGCGGTAGTTTAGGCTTCGATCACCCGTCTTATGTCACCCGCCAAGCGGATCATGAACTGCTGGCAGCACTCAATCAGGGGGATTTCTGCTATGTCTTCAATAGTCGACAAATGGGGAAGTCGAGTCTGAAAGTACGGGCAATGCACCATCTGGCAAGCCAACGGCATTACTGCGTCTCCATCGACATGACGCTGCCGGGTAGTCAGGTACAGGGGCAACAATGGTATGCCAGCCTGATCGTCCAACTCTGGCAAGGGCTAGCATTGACTGACCAACTCAATCTCAAGCAATGGCTCCAAGCACAAGCTTATTTATCCCCTGTTCAGCAACTCAAGCATTTTATTGATGAGGTGTTGTATCAGTATGTCCCCAGCCGTAAAGTTTTTATCTTTATCGACGAAATTGATAAAATTCTCAGCCTACCGTTTTCTGTAGATGACTTTTTTGCCCTGATTCGCTGGTTCTACAATCAACGGGCGGAAAATACCATATACAACCGATTGACCTTTGCTTTATTTGGCGTCGCCACCCCTCCCGATCTGATTCAAGATAAAACCCAAACGCTGTTTAATATTGGCCATGCCATTGAACTCTCTGGCTTCACCGCAGCAGAAGCGCAACCGTTAATCCAGGGTTTACAACCATATGTGGCAGATTCCCAGGCTGTTTTGCGAGCCATTTTAGATTGGACCGGGGGACAGCCCTTTCTGTCCCAAAAGCTCTGTCAGTTGGTCATTCAGCAACAGGCTAGTATTCCTGCAGGCCAAGAAGTGTCTGAAATTGCTGCATTGGTGCGATCGCAAATTATCGACCATTGGTCCACCCAAGACGAGCCGGTCCATCTGCGCACCATCCGCGATCGACTCCAGCACTATCCCAAGCGCACAGGACAACTTCTAGGGCTGTATCGCCAGATCCTAGATCAAGGCTCCATTGTTGCCGATGGCAGTACGGCCCAAAGTGAATTGCAACTCTCTGGGCTCGTCGTCAATAGACAAGGGGGACTCAGGGTTTATAACCGCATCTATCGCCACATTTTTAACCATGCCTGGATTGAGCAGGAACTCACGGCACTGCGTCCCTATGCCGAAACGATACAGGCCTGGGAGCTATCAGATCGCCAAGATACGTCCCGACTTTTACGAGGCAAGGCCCTACAAGATGCCTTTAACTGGTCTCAAGATCAACAGTTGAGCAACCAGGACTATCAATTCTTAGCGGCGAGTCAAGCCCTAGATAAGCAAATAGCCATCGATACTGAGCGCAAAGCGAGAGACTTAGAACGTCTGAGTACTCAACTAGAGGCAGAAAAACGAGCTAAACAGGCATTAGCAGCAGCCTATGCAGATGCTAGACAGAAACTGCGGTTAGGGACAGGCATTCTCGCCCTGTCCCTCATGGGTGCCATCGCCACATCTATCTGGATTAACCATGCCTTGCAACAACAACAAATCGCCCAAACTCAATCAATTGAATGGGCAGGCAAAAGTGCGCTTCAGCAATTTGACTTTGATCAGGTTGCTGCCCTGCTCACCGCTCTAGAAGCCGCTCAAAATCTCCAGCCCCTCGTTCACCAGCACCAGTCTTTACAAGACTATCCCACCCTGACTCCCTTAATTGCCTTACAGGAAATTTTGCAACATATCTGGGAGCGTAACCGCTTAGAAGGCCATACAGCCACGGTGAATAGTATTAGTTTCAGTTCCGATGGTCAGTATATTGCCACTGCATCTCGCGATGGCACCGCCCGACTGTGGAATCTAAAAGGTCAAGCCCAACAGATTTTTGTGGGGCACCAAGGGGATGTCTACAATGTTGCCTTTAGTCCCGATGGCCAACTGTTAGCGACTGCTTCTAAAGATCGAACGATCCGCCTCTGGACACGTTCGGGGCAAACCGTGCAGATTTTGCGCGGACATCAAGACGATATCTATGACCTCAGCTGGAGTGCAGATGGCAGTTTTATCGCCTCTGCCTCCAAGGATGGAACTGCGATAGTTTTTGATCGCCAGGGGCGTCAACGCTTGCGATTCCAACAGCATCAGGATTCGATCTATGCAATTAGCGTTAGTCCCAATAGCCAGCGGATTGCAACCACCTCCCGAGATGGCACAATCCGAGTATGGACCCCTACAGGACAGCAGCTGCTGGTATTAAAAGGACATCAAGGTGCCATCTTTGATGTGAGTTTTAGTCCGGATGGGCAGCAGATTGCCACTGCGGGTGCAGATCAAATGATTCGTCTATGGACCTTACAGGGTCAACCTTTACAAGTCTTCAGAGGACATCAGGGTGCGGTCTATGACGTTAGTTTCAGCGCGACAGGCCAGTGGCTGGCCTCTGCATCAGGTGATAAAACGATTCGCTTATGGGATCAAACCGGACAGTCACTACAAGTGCTGAGGGGACATCAAGGAGCCGTTTTTAGTGCTCGCTTTAGTCCCCAAGCAAACCTCTTGGCTACAGCATCTAATGATGAAGATAGTGCTCATTTATGGCACGTCTGCTCCGCTTGGCTAGCGCGACAACAGCGACAACAACAGCGCAGAATCACCAGCCTGAGTTTTAGTGTAGATAGCCAGCATCTGGTCACTGCCTGGGATGACGGGACGTTGTCGATAGAAACTCAAACCCAACCTACCTTCAAACCACTCCAGAGCAAGCTTAACGACGTTAGCAGTCTAAGTTTCCAGGCTCAGAAACAGCTTCTGGCAGCCGCAACGAAGCAAGGCAAAATTCATTTATACGAAAACGACCAACCACTCCAAACCTTTCAAGCTCACAAAGACACTATCTATGATGTCCAAATCAATCCCCGTAGCAACCTGTTGGCAACAGCTTCGCGAGATGAGACCGTTAAAATCTGGAATTACAAGGGACAGCAACAAGCGGTGCTGACAGGCCATAATGGTGCTGTTTATAGCGCTCGCTTCAGCTCGGATGATCGTCTCATCCTCACTACCTCAGATGACGGTACAGCCCGATTATGGACAACAACGGGGGATCTGATAGCTCTGCTACCTAATCACCAAGGAGCGGTATATGACGGTCGCTTTAGCCCAAATAACCAAACGCTAGCCACCGCCTCGGAAGATGGACAGATTCGTTTATGGACCGTCCAGGGGGAACTGATCAATTCGTTTCGGAATCATCCTAGTTCTGTCTATCGCCTACGCTTTAGCCCGGATGGCCAACGAATCGCCACAGGTTCCACCGACGGCAATATCCAAATTTGGGACTTGCAAGGCAACCTACAGATGGAATTTGACGGTCATTCTACGGTAATTCAAGATCTGAGTTTCGACACCTTGGGCCAACAGTTAACGGCGGTCGCTAACGATGGAACAGTGCAGACTTGGCAATTATCTGATTCGCCTCAACAACATTTGGATGCATTGCTCCAGCGAGGATGTGATTGGCTCGCTGATTATTTGGATCATCACCCTCAAGAGCAGTTATCCGTGTGCCAGGAACCCTAGCATCTCTGCAAGTGGCTGAATAGAGGATCACAAGGTGCCATGTTGTCGGATCTTAATTGGACACTGATTTTTTGGGAGCTTTCTTAAAAAACATGGTGGGCGGTAATTCTTCCTCTTCGGGAGGGGGAGTTGTGTGGCCGTTAGCCCTGCTATTTTGTTCTCCTGATAGGGTTGCGTTGGGATTAAAGGTATGGGGAAGGGTACTGCGAATATCTAATTCTTCGATACTCGCCTGACTCAAACCAGAAGGAGATAAGGTCAGTAAGCGGTAGGAGGCTTTGATGTTTCCCAGCATAATTGCATCTCCCTCGACTAGGGTATGGGAGGTCGTACGCTCACCATTAACCACCACACCATTGGTACTGAGCTTACCTGTTGCATCACCATCGACAATTCTGTAGCTATAGCCAGAGCTATTCGTGCCAGGGATACGCAACAGCATGGCATGAAAACGAGAGACTGCCTTGGATGCAGGCAAAACAATAGAATTTTTCTTATCTCGGCCTAGGGAATAGGTTGGAGACTCCAATAAAACACATCGCACTCCTTCTTCTTCTTCGATCATCAGCACATGACAATCTTGTGTAACTACGATGGGAGGTGTCGAAGCTTTTACATTCATAATTTCTAGGGTCGAAGAAGAACGATCAATAGACAACCATGTTTTGGCATTAGTCTTAAGGTAAAAGCGCAACGCAGTCTATTACCACCGTAAAAACTCGGAAGTTTAGCCGCCATCTCTCCCTTTGCAGGGTAGAAAATCACCTCCTGGCACAGGTGCCCTATCAATCTAGCTGTATATCGCGAGAACTGGTCCTAGCGGCATTTCCTAGAGTAAGAGGATAAAGCTATCCCGTCTGTGGAAGTCGGCTTGAGGCCCCTTGTGGCTTAAAGCCCAGTAGGTGAGAGGCAGATTAGAGGATTGAATAACCGCACAAATTCCGACTTCTAGCACAGGGGGAGCAGTCATGACGCTGTTGAGATCAAGTGTTAATGATAAGGCTAGAGAGGTCTGCTGACGTTGAACTTGGAACGGAAGTATCTGTATTGCCGCAACTTCCTGTAAGCCTTGTCGGTAATCATCTAGATGAAACACATTCCAATCTCCAGTAGGAGAGAGATTAAACTCCCAGTAGTTCGGCTGGTTAGGCTGCCCTAGAAAAAATTCAAAGCAGGTGGCCTTCCAAAGATCATATTGACGGGTTGGTAAAGGAGAAGGAGCAAGGATAGTAACCTGGTTCAGATCATCCACAAGCATATATTCGATCGCAAGTTGATTTCCCTCTCGCTCAAGCGTTCCAGTTATCGTAATAGCCGGATGGGGTTGAGCAAAGGGCTGAAGGGTAAATTCAGTCATCGCAGTGATTGAATCAGAGCTTGAATATCCGTAGCTTGAGCTTCAATACTCTCGGTAAGCTTGAACTGCACTAAGGCCCGGTTGAGATTATGTTCAGGATGCTTGACCTTAAAATAGACATTACCTGCTAGGTAATCCGTAAAGAAACGCAGCCCCAGTTCAAAGGCAATCAGGCGAATGGCATCGTAGAGGTAATCATAATCGTAAGCTGTGAGAAAGGACTGGGCGACGGCTAAATAGCCCTGCAAGATTCGCTGGCACAAGCTGAGGTCGAACTGGACCATTTCCCATTGCTCCGTTTCTTCACCTAGAGGGTTACAGCCAGAGCGGAGACAGTCGCCAATATCGTAATGGATTAAACCTGGCTTCACCGTATCTAGATCAATAACACTTACCGCCTGCTGGGTATCCGTATCGATCAAAATATTGTTAATTTTAGGATCACCATGCATGAGGCGGAGTTGAAGTTTGCCATCGGCTTTGGCAGCTTCGAGAATATTGGTATCTCGTTTGCGATCGCCAATAAACTGCAAGCAATATTCCACCTCCGGTGTCAGATCGGCCTGGGTGGCCTGGACCTGCTCATACTGCTGCAAATATTGGGGTGTAATATGAAAGCCTTCTAAAGTATCAGCAAGCTGCTCTGCCGGGAGATCGCTAATCAGGTGGTGAAACATCCCCAAGGCATATCCCACTTCTTCGGCTTGATCCGGGGTTGCGATCGCCTGCAAGGAGTGCGCCGTTTCGATAAAGCTCATAGCCCGCCAAAAATCGCCGTTGGGGCTAATCCAATGATCCTGCTGTGCTGGGGTGAGTAGGACTCTGGGGACCTCCCAGCGGCGTTGGCAGTCATCCGTTTGCAAGCGCTGGCAGACATGCTCGGAATAGGTGCGAATATTCCGCATCACTAGTTGGGGCTGCTGAAAGACCTGGGTATTGATCCGCTGCAAAATAAACCGTTGATCCGTGGTCGTATCTAAGGTAACCAGAAACGTACTGTTGATATTGCCTTGACCGAACTCTTGGACATCAACGACTGCTCCTGCAGATTTAAACTGCTCTGCAACAACCCAAGGAGAAAAACCGGAGGGTAGAGGATCATTCATGAGAATAGAGAACTAAAGAAACCGAGATAAAACACCATAGATCAGTCGAAACACCAAGGTCAGCGTCATCAGCAGCAAGCCGGATACTGCACCTAACAACAAAATGGCTTGAATGGGATTCCCTCCCTGCAAGGCCGGGACAAAGAAAATAATCCCTAAGGTGAGTCCAGCAATGATGACCAGATCAACTCGTTCAATCCATCGCTGCAACTGGCAATAGACCAATACGGCCACCAGGCCCAGCCAAAAACCGCCACTGACAAGGGTGGTGCCTAAGAAACTGGTCAGAGCCACTGCCAATAAGCCTCCCTCAAAGCCAGTAAAGGCGGCTCCCCCCACCAAGCGCCCTAAGGAAAGGGGTGGAGGGGGCGTTTTAACGCGTTTTCTTTGAGCGGGGGTCGGCTGTGGGTTAACAGGCTGTGGGACAGGCGGCGGCGGGCTGGCCTGGGGCGGCGGCACGGGTGCTGACAAGGGAGGTGATTGCGGAGCAGGCTGACTATAGCTTAAGGATTGGCCGACGGAGTAGGGCTGAACCAAAGCAGTTAGCACCTCAGAAGCGGACTGAAATCGCTTCTGAGGCGAGGTCTCTAACATTCGATCCAGAATTAGAGCGAGTCGATCACTGGCCTGAGTATGAGATCGCCATTGCCAGTGATTCTGGGAAGTATCGAATAAATCATTGGGGGCTTTGCCCGTCAGCAGCACAATACAGGTTACAGCCAAGGCATATAAGTCAGACGAGGGAAACACTTGATTGCCGTGGGTTTGCTCTGGTGGGGCATAAAAGGGGGTATAAATGCTCGTCGCCTTGCTGGGAGTGGGAGCAGCCACATTCGCAACTTGCTTCACCGCCCCAAAATCTAGCAGATACAACAGGCCATTCCCGGTTTGGGTCATATTTGTTTGAGTGTGACGCATGATGTTTGAGGGTTTGATATCTCGGTGAATCGAACCATTTTCATGCACAAACTGGAGAACGGGCAGTATTTCCGTCAGTAGTTCTAGGATTTCTTTCTCTCTAAACTGATGTTTGTCCTCTAATTCTTCTTCTAGAGTTTGGCCATCAATAAATTCTTGGACGAGGTAGAAGAACTCTTCAGCAGGTTGCGACCCGCGCCCAGAGACGGGCAACTCAAAAAAGGCAAATAAATCAGGAATTTGCGGATGTCGGCCCAATTTTTCTAAGACTTCAGCTTCTCGCTGGAATAGACTTTGGGCCATTTGCATCTGATTGGGACCTAAGCCTGTGGGTTGGAATTGCTTGACCACGCACTCGCGCAGGCCGGGGGTGTAGCGATCGCAAGCCAGAAACGCCGCTCCAAATCCTCCCTTCGCCAACAACCGTGAAGGTAGATATCGTCCGATCAGAATGAGCGGCATCCCACAGCTTAAGCAAAACTTTTGTTGCACCATTTTGAGGGTCTGGGGATCATCCAGATCAGCAAAAAAGTTGCTCGGACGCTGACATTGGGGGCGGGTACAGTAAATCTCCATTGAAGAGTTGCAGTGACTCGCAGGAATTATTTGGTAGCAGAAGTAACGAGTTCGGCATCGCCAGACGGATTAGTAATCTTTGTCAGTTCTGAGGACAACGTACTAAATTTAGGCAAAATTTCTGAGATAAAAATCTCCGCCGCTTTGGAGCGATATCGGTTGGGATTAATAATCAGAGATAATATCCTCTTTATAGCAACATTCTCAATTTTGACGCGCTTCAAGCTACCTAGCTCCAGTTCCTTTTCGATGGCAGAGGTGGAGACAAAGGCCGCGCCTAATCCTGACTGGACTGCATTTTTGATTGCTTCAATGGAGTTGAGTTCCATTTCAATTTTTAACAACCGCGGATCAATATTTCCCCGGGTCAGAATTTGATCAATCACCTTGCGAATGGTGGACTGAGCATCCAGCGTAATAAAGCTCAGCTTGTAGAGATCTTCCCGCTGAATCACCGTTAATTCAGCGAGGGGATGGGAGTCAGGCAATATCAAGGCCAGCTCATCTTCGGCATAAGCAGTCACTTCTAAGGATTCTTGCAATTCCAGTGGCACTTCACCCCCAATAATCGCTAAATCGACTTGGCCGTTGACGATGCTCCAACAGGTGCGGCGAGTAGAATGGACATGCAGTTGGACGGCTACATCGGGATAGGTCTGGCGAAATAAACCGATTAGCCGGGGCATTAGATAAGTTCCCGTTGTCTGGCTGGCTCCAATCACCAGCGTGCCCCCTTGCAAGTTCTGCAAGTCTTCGATGGCATGGCAGGTTTCCTGACAGAGAGCCAAAATTTTATCGCCATATTCTAAGAGAAGATGGCCAGCTTCCGTCAGCTGAGCCCGACGACCGCCTCGATCAAATAAAGGAACAGCTAGCTGACGTTCTAAGTTCTGAACTTGAAGACTAACGGCAGGTTGAGAGACATATAAGCTATCGGCAGCGCGCTTAAAGCTCCCTTCCGCAGCAATAGCTTTGAGAATGCGGAGTTGATCAAGCGTAAACGGAAGGTCAGACATGGGTGATGACCTGCATGTAAGACAATAACATTTGTCCAGTAGTCAAGATATTCTAAGTTAACCGCAAAACGTAGCGGGTCGCACTGTTTGTTGATCCTTGCATACCCACCGGGAGGGATTATTCTGCCAATTCTTTGGTCTGGGCAGCAGGAACATAACCCCTGAAAACCTTTCCAAGTCTGTCTATATCAAATACTCACGGTTTTGCGTGAGTGATGTTTAAGTTTTGTTGCCAAGATGAGGTACAAAAGCACAATCGTCTGACTCAGGCCATAAATTTGAGGCTGAGATCAAGCCACTGGGCTTGGGTAATCGTGGCGCTGGTGGAGATGTAATCAATTCCCGTCTTGGCTATGGTTCGAATGGTTTGCAAGGTGATATTGCCGGAGGCTTCAATTTTGACGGCATGGGTAGGGCTGGCGGAGCGGATCAGAGTAACAGCGGCCTGTATCTGCTCAACCGCCATATTGTCGAGCATAATGATATCGACCTGATGCGCTAAGGCTTGCTGGACTTGCTCAAGGGTCTCTGTTTCCACTTCAATCGCTAGCGGGAAGGGAATTTGCTGACGGATACGGCGAACGGCTGCACCAATTCCCCCAGCGGCAACAATATGATTGTCTTTGATCATGACGGCATCATCCAGTCCCATGCGGTGATTCATGGCTCCTCCGACCTGGGTGGCATATTTTTCGAAGATTCTGAGACCAGGAGTAGTTTTACGGGTATCAACCAATTGAGTGGGCAGATCAGCAATCTGTTCCGTGTAGGCACGGGTAAGGGTAGCAATTCCACTCAGAGGCATGATCAGATTGAGGGCAACGCGCTCTCCCATCAGCAAGGCATTCATGGGTCCTTGCAACTGGGCCACAACAGTCCCCGGCTGATAGGTGCTGCCATCTTCGACGAGGGGCTGAACTGCCACGTCTGGATTGAGGAGGTGAAAGACTCGTTGAAACAATGGCAAACCGGCAATAACGCCAGGTTGCTTAAGACGCAATTCGGCTTGTCCCCAGGTCGCTTGTGACTCGGCAGGCCATAGGGCTTGGGTGGTGCGATCGCCCCGGCCAATATCTTCAGCCAGCCAGGATTGCAACTTCGGGTCCAGAATTAGCCAGGGAGGTAAGTTTGCCACAGATATCAAATAGGTTAAGGGGACACATCTGCAAAAGGGTAGCGAGATAAGATTATCCCAGCCCCCAAGACCAGAAGGCAAAAAAAGGATCTACTGAAGGGAGTTTCTAGAAAAGATGCTCCCATAACAGATATATTAAGGTCCCCCCGTCCACCATAGCGTGAGTGAATTTAGAGAAGGACTCCCGCTATGGCAGTTGAATAGCTAGATGTATTTGGACCAAAGCACAGGACTTCAGACCTCCAGTTTATATGGTGTCTAACGTATAGGAGGCTAAAATAATCTCACCTCATTCCCCCAGTGCATAAAGCCTCCAATACTAAAAAGCTTCTTGCGTCATTGCGGGATACTCTCTGGAGCAAACACTATATCTGTTCCACTAAAAAACATTCACGAAGTCGGGGTATAGCGCATCCCCGGAAGCTGAGTGACGAAGCCTTGTAATTCTAACTGCAAGATCTCTCCAGACACTTCTCCAGCTGATTGATCGACCGATTGCACAATTAGATCAAATGGGACAGAATCATCTCCTGATTGTTGACAAAGTTGACTCACAATTTTCAAGATTTTTGCTTGTGATGGTGGGAGTGTGAGCGCAATCTCAGGGGAGGTAGGAGTAGGTTCTGCTGGCAATGGAGGAATGGCACCTAACTGATCCAGCAGTTGACCAACACCTAAAATCAGTTGAGCACCTCGTTGAACGAGTCCCAAGCACCCCATCGCACGCGGATTATCCAGAGAGCCCGGTAGAACATATATGTCACGACTATACTCATTGGCTTGATAAGCCGTAATTAACGCCCCTGATTTCGTTGGGGCTTCCATCACCAGTAAAGCCCGACAGAGGCCAGCTACAATCCGATTACGACGTGGGAAATGCGCCCGATTGGGTTGCGTGCCTGCGGGATACTCACTTAAAAGTAAGCCTTGTTCCTCAATTTTTTGGTACAGTCCTTGATTTCGGGGCGGGTAAATCATATCCACACCCGTTCCTAAAACAGCAACCGTGCGCCCACCGCCCTCCAAACAACCTAAATGGGCTTGCGTATCAATCCCTTCCGCCATACCTGAAACAACGGTAATTCCCCGTTTAGCTAAGGCATAAGCTATCTTGCGGGTCCACCGTTTGGCGTACTCAGAGGGATCTCTTGTCCCCACAATGGCTACCATAGGCGTACTGCCCTGGTTTTCAGAGCGCTGGACTTGTCCTCGATAGTAAAGCAGGGGTGGGGAGTCAGCAATTTCCGTGAGCATGCGGGGATATGCATCCTCGGCCATGCACCAAAAGTATGGATTCTGCTGTAAATGTTGGGTAAGAAGGTCTGTAGGATGCCCGGCTTGGCGGTGCTTCTGAATTGCTTTCAGCGTTTGGGCCCCAATCCCTGTCACTGTTCCTAAAGTAGCTGTATCTACCGACCATGCTGCCGATAAACTGCCAAAACGATGCTGCAAACGCTTGAGGACAACAGGACCTAAACCCGGTATCTGTGACCAAGCTAACCAGTAGGGGCGTTCTTCCACGTTCTACTAACTACCGATACCGTTTACGCACCTAAAATATCTTGTTTCTGCACTTAAAATAACAGCATCAATGTCGCAGGAGATCGAGGCGAACGGAATAAAGAGCATCGGCTAGACGCTTATTCTCAGGATATTACGCTGCTTCAACGGGTTTGACCGCTTGTTTTGAAAAGCCTTGCTTTGTCAATTCCTGATTCAAAAGTAAGCTATTCTCGACTCGGTCTACAAACATTACGCCCGTTAGATGATCCATTTCGTGCTGAATTACCCGTGCTAAGAGATCGGTCGCAACAATGACTTGCGGTCTGCCTTGTTCATCCTTATAGGCAACTTCAATTTGAGCAGGCCGCCTAACATCTAGATACACTCCAGGAATACTCAGGCAACCTTCTTGACCCAATGCTAAATCAGAGCTATGGCGGCGAATTTTAGGATTAATCAAAATAACAGGTTGATTAGCAGGTTCTTCTGGGTCGGTATCGACAACGATTAACTGTTTACCCATCGCGACTTGGGGGGCAGCTAGACCAATCCCGTCAGCGCTGTACATCGTTTGCAGCATCTGTCGGGCTAACTCCCGAATTTCATCATCTACCTTAGAAATCCGCTTGGCTGTTTGTCTGAGCACGCGATCGCCGAGGACATGAATATTTAAAGGAGGATTCTTGAGTTTGCGCTTTTCAACCAGAATTTCAGAAGACATAACCAAACGTGTAGGGTGAAACTGAAAAAAACTTAGAGAGAATCTCTTTACCCCTAATTGTACTCAATCCAGGTTAGGTCCCTCAAAATTGCTAATCCATTCCTTCAGACAACCTAGTCTCCCCCTCCAGAGGGTTAGCAGGGATGTCCTAATTGTCAGCATCCCTGCTATTACCAAACATAGGCAAAGATCAACGGAGTTCTTGGTATCGCTATCACCGTCTCTGATTCTTTTGGTCAAAAATGTGCTGATCTAAGGTCTACGGAGTAGATTGCGATTGTGCAGCACCCTCAAAAGAAAATGAATGGATAAGAGATACAGAGATGCGATCGTCAAAATCAAGATTGGAAAGGGGATAGTTAGCATGGTAGTGGAGGAATGTAAGGGGAGAAGGTAAAAATAGATTCAGGACTAGTGAGAACCTAGCCCAGCGCTTTATTAGATAGACAAAATAGCCACGACAGGTAGGATAAGCTCCTCTCTTCCGTGGTACGGCAACCTGGGGCAGGCTATTCTTTCAAGACATGAGAACTGAAAAATTCTCATCAAAAAAAGGCAACTGGCAAAATAGCCAAGCTTAGACTTATTACTCCCAACACCCAAGTCATACAGAAACCTGACGTAGAAACGTTACATGGTTCCTAGACAGCAAGCCCCCTAAACAGGTAAGAGGGTCAGCAAAGACCTCTTTCCCTCATTGTAGAGTGAGGACATCAGTTTTTCTAATTCCTTGAATTCTAAGTTAGCACAGTCATCTGGGAATTGTCAGTCCCTTTTCTGAGTAAAATTAACAATCCTTAACAATCTCCAAAAATGTTCCTGGTAAACATTTTTGGAGATTGTTAAGGAAATATTTTTTATTCTTTAGAATTAAATTTAATGAGTTTATAGACTTCATGCTCTCAAATTTTGGGGGTGTAGAGCTATAAGGTTAATTAATAGTTCATGCACTAATACGGTAACAAGGTCAGAACTGGTTAGAGAGCTGTTCCGGGTAACACATCTGGCTATGCTGTTGAGTTCCCAAGATCAAAAAGAGCACCCATTGTGCATTAGCAAATGGATGCTCACAAGCTTACTCCCCTTGTTGCTTATAAAGCTAAGGGTCCGAGAATTAATCAAAACAATCCTAAGGTCAAAGACTTATCAATGGGGAATGTGGCACCGATTCCTAACCATAGAGTAACAACCACACTGAACAAGAATACGCTAGTTGCAACAGGTCGACGGAAAGGGTTCTGGAACTTATTCACATTCTCAATAAAAGGAATAAGCATTAATCCCAAAGGAATGGTGGTTTGTAATAGTACTCCCAATAGTTTGCTAGGAACTGTCCGTAAAATCTGGAAGACAGGGTATAGATACCATTCGGGTAAAATTTCTAAAGGCGTTGCGAAGGGATTCGAGGGTTCCCCAACCATGGCTGGGTCTAAGACCGCCAAACCAATAACCAGTGAGATCGTTCCCATAATCACCACTGGAAAAATGTAGAGCAGGTCATTAGGCCAAGCAGGCTCACCATAATAGTTATGGCCCATGCCTTTCTTGAGCTTTTCCTTTAATTGAGGATCGCTTAGATCAGGTTGCTTGAGTATTTTTCCCATAGTTGCGAGTGTTCTCCGTTCTATTTTGGGTCAGCAGGTGAGGGTTCTCACAGAGACTTGCGTCAAGATTCTGAGACTCCGAAAACAGAAAACCCGATTCAGAGCCTAAAACGATTTACAAAGGACCAGAAATACCTTGCTTCCGAATCATCAAGAAGTGAAGCAGCATGAATACTGCAATCAGCCAAGGTAGAACAAAGGTATGTAAACTGTAAAAACGAGTGAGGGTTGATTGACCAACGCTAGTTCCACCGCGAAGAAGCTCAACGATGGAAGAACCAACCACAGGAATGGCTTCAGGAACACCTGAGACGATTTTGACGGCCCAGTAACCGACTTGATCCCAGGGTAGAGAATAGCCTGTTACACCAAAGGTAACGGTGATCACGGCTAGGATAACGCCAGTGATCCAGGTTAATTCGCGGGGCTTCTTGAATCCGCCAGTTAAATAAACTCGGAAAGTGTGGAGAATCATCATGAGAACCATCATGCTGGCAGACCAACGATGGATGGACCGAATCAACCAGCCAAAGTTGACTTCAGTCATGATGTATTGGATAGAGTTAAACGCTTCGGTGACCGTGGGTCGGTAGTAGAAGGTCATCGCAAATCCAGTTGCAAACTGGATGATGAAGCAAGTCAGGGTAACTCCACCCAGACAGTAAAAAATGTTGACGTGGGGCGGCACGTACTTGCTGGTAACGTCATCGGCAATCGCCTGAACTTCAAGGCGTTCCTCAAACCAGTCGTACACTTTGCTCATAAAGCTAGGGGTTCCAAAAATGTATCGCTCTTCATAAAAAATGTAACACAGTGCCTATGCCCCTTTCAGAAAATCGTGGCGGTATTTTTCCTTCGAGCTTATTTTTGATTTAGAGCGGTGCAGATATCAAACCCTCTACAACGCTTTTGGGGGGGCAGGAGCAAGATAAAGTCGAATATCGTTAGAATTTACAAATGATTAAACGTATTGTTAGCTTTATTTTTATTCTGCAGTTTGCTCTGTCGCTGGCGATTGTACCTCCCGCCATGGCCTTAACAGAGGAGCAGTTGCTTTACAACGAGGCTTGGCGCTTGGTGGATCAAGCGTTTGTGGATGACTCTTTCAATCATCAAGATTGGCGATCCGTTCGTCAAAAGGCTTTGGCAAGTCAAATGCCAGATCGGGAAGCGACCTACAAGGCTATCCGTGAAATGCTGGATAGTCTAGGGGATCCATTTACTCGTTTACTACAGCCCAAACAGTACCAAAGCTTAAAAACGAGCACCTCTGGCGAATTGACTGGAGTGGGCTTACAAATTGTTCAGAATGAGGCTTCAGGCTATCTGGAAGTGTTAGCCCCTATTGAAGGGTCTCCTGCTGCGATCGCAGGCCTACAAGCGGCAGATCAAATTCTCAAAATTGATAATGTTTCGACCACAGACCTGTCGTTAGATGAAGCGGCTGAGCGGATGCGCGGCCCTATTGGGTCGATGGTGCAATTAAAAGTACAACGCCCAGAGCAAGGGGTATTGCTGTTTCCTATTAAACGCGATCGCATTGCGATTAACCCCGTTTTTGCAGAATTGCGAACTCAGCCGAATGGCCTGGACGTTGGGTTTATTCGCCTCCGCCAATTTAATGCCAATGCGACTCAAGAAATGCAGACTGCGATTACCCGCTTAGAGGCAGAGGGAGCTGACGGCTATATTCTTGATCTACGCAATAATCCAGGTGGGCTCTTACAAGCAGGAGTCGAAATTGCTCAAATGTGGCTTGATCCCAGTCCGATCGTCTATACCGTTGATCGGCAGGGTATTCGTAATAGCTTTGAGTCTAAAGTGGGTTCGCTTACGGATGCGCCTCTAGTGGTTTTGGTGAATCGAGGCAGTGCAAGTGCGAGTGAAATCTTGGCTGGAGCCTTGCAAGATAACCGTCGAGCCAAATTGGTGGGAGAGCAAACCTTTGGTAAGGGCTCGATTCAGTCCCTTTTTAATCTGTCAGATGGGTCCGGTCTAGCGATTACCATCGCCAAATATGAAACCCCCAGTCATCGCAATATCAACAAGGTGGGGATTAAACCCGATAAGGTCGTTGCCTTGAAAACCCTGCGTAGCGATCAAGTGGGAACCGCCGCTGATACGCAATATCAGCAGGCTCTCAAAATCCTGGCAAAACCTGCGGTGATTGCCAGTGCAGTATCCTCCTAGCCGGACTTACCACGATCCCTTACATGGGAGCATTACCTTATCGACCGAAGATCCCGTTGAATCTCTGCTGATTCAGTTGGTAGATACACCTGAATTTCAGCGATTACGGCGTATTCGCCAATTGGGGACAGCCAGTTTCACCTTTCATGGGGCTGAGGGCTCTCGATTCACCCATTCTTTAGGTGTGATGCATGTGGCCCGGTTGGCCTTTGATCGGTTGATGAACTATTACCCTCAACTGAAACCCTACCGCGCACTTGTTCTCTGTGGGGCTTTGCTTCATGACATTGGTCATGGCCCCTTTAGCCATACTGGGGAAGAGATTTTTCACAGCCATCATGAGACCTGGACTCGCACTATTCTCAGAGAGTCCCCGCAAGTTCGGGAATTGCTGGATCAGTTCAATTCTGAGTTAGCCACTCAGTTGGAACAAGTTTATTTAAAAACCTTTGAGTTGCCCATTGTCAGCCAATTGGTGTCAAGTCAGCTTGACTGCGATCGCCTTGATTACCTGCTGCGAGATAGCTATTTTACCGGGGCGTCCTATGGCCAGCTCGATTTAGATCGGATTCTGATGGCGTTGGATTATGACCCCCAAACTCAACAATTAGTGGTCGCTCAGAAGGGACAAGCTGCCATAGAGCATTATTTAGTGGTCCGCTACTTTATGTATGCCCAGATTTATAATCACCCTAAAAATCTGGCATCTGCCTGGGGCTTAGTCCAGGCATTTCGGCGAGCCAAGGAGCTATTAAAGCTAGGAAAAATTAGCGCTGATCAAACGGTGCGGGCCTGGTTATTCCAAACGGACGGCACCTTATCCTTGCAAGATTATCTAGCTGCGGATGATATTGTCTTCACGTATCATCTGCAGCAGTGGCAACAAAGTGATGATCCTATTTTGAGTAACTTATGTCGCCGTCATCTTAATCGAGATTTGCTCAAGGCAATGGATATTACCGATCTGACCGCTGCCCAACAGCAAGCCTGCTTGGCCTACAGTCAGGATTTGGTGCGGGCACAAGGGTGGATACCCGAATACTATACAGGATTGCAAGTCGCATTGACCCGTGGCTATACATTGTATCAACGCGGCATCAATTTACTGACGGGGCAAGGGTTGGTTGAAATTAGTGACATTTCCGTCCTGGTCCAAGCCTTAATTCAACCGTTTCGACGCACCTGGATTATTTATCCGCTCGCTATTGAAGGCGATTTAAACCAGATACCTGTTTTACAGGAACAGCATCAGTACCAGCCGTTATACAAAGATTAGGTTGAGGATGCAAAAGCCAGCAGAGGGGGATGGTTAAATCCATCTTGAGGACGTAGGTAGCCTGAGAAAAATGGGTATGCTGTAAGCAACCGTTTTGTAATACTGAGGGTCATGTTAGGCTTAACCCTGATTAAGCAGATGATCTTGAGATATAGTTTTATCTCTGCTCGATACATTATTTTGAAGTTGTTATTCCCATAAAAACACCATGGATGCTGACCAAGAAACAAAGACGACTGCCGATTTGGATGTAAATACTGAAACCTCTGGAAGCTTGTCTCGTCTTTCTTCGGACGATTCCACTACGATTGATGTTAAAGAGATTGGCGAAAAGCTAAGGGATTTTGTGGATGTTTTTCCCAAACAGGTGGGGGAAACCTTTGAAATCTATAAAAAACCACTCACCACAGGCGCAATTATTCTAGCTGCCTTGGTTTCCGTGGCTGTGGCTGATGGGGTTTTAGACGTCCTCAACGCAATTCCCTTGGTTGCACCTCTGCTGGAGCTGATTGGTTTAGGGTACTCTGCTTGGTTTGCTTGGCATTACTTACGGTATGCCGAAAGCCGTCAAAAATTGGTGACGGACTATCGTCAGCTTAAGTCCAAAATTACAGGTGAGTCTGACTAACATACATACCCAAATTAATGAATTCAGTGAGGCAACGATTGCTGCCTCACTTGTTTTTTGGGCCTATGTTTCAAGAGTTGAGGCGCTCCAATTGCCAGAGGATCTGATTTCCTTCCCGTCTCACCCGAGAGATCAGCCAATTGCGCCAAACCCATTCATCGCCTCGGCTAGTGACTGCGTTTGCATGAACTGCCATGAGGTCCGCTAGCTCAGAACTGCTAATTAGATAGCCTTCTTTGGCAATATGATCTGCAATTTCTAAGGTTTCGACTAAATCTTGAAGATGAGAGATTCTCGATTCACCCGGATGAGGGCCTGTGTGGTCTGGCGGATGTTGATGAGATTCAGAAGCTTCAGACATGGCAGTCACAGGATTGATTTGGTGAAGATCAGGCGTTTGATGTTGGGAGAAAGCACGAGCGATTTGATCACAGCGTTCATTACCTTGATGGCCTGCATGGGCGCGGATATAGCGCCAGTCTATAGTAGGGGCATTCAGTCGATCGAGCTGTTGCCACAAATCTTGGTTTAGAACAGGTTTGCCTTTGGCCGTTTTCCACCCTTTCCGTTTCCAACCTGCCAACCACTTAGTAATGCCGTTTCTAACATACTCGCTGTCAGTATAGAGGGGAATGGACTGGGGTAAAGGTTTGTCTTGCAACCATTCTAAGATTGCGATCGCAGCCTGTAACTCCATCCGATTATTGGTGGTTTGAGGCACAAATCCTCCGATTTCATGGCAGGATCCATCTGTAAAATAAATAACGCTGCCCCATCCACCTGGACCAGGATTCCCCGAACAAGCGCCATCGGTATAAATACTTTCAATATCGGAAAAAGCAGGCATAGCCAATTATCATCGCAGGAAGAACCGCTCTTATCCTATGCTGATTTTTAGCAACTCCAACATTGCTTGTTCAATTGGTGAGTGAATGAAGGCATGACTCCTCTGATCGTTGCCACCCAAAATCCCGGTAAATTGCAAGAAATGCAGCAGCACCTAGCAGATCTACCGTGGGAATTGCAGTTGATGCCCCCTGACCTTGAGATTGAAGAAACAGGCACCACCTTTAGTGAGAATGCGGTCCTCAAGTCAACACAGGTGGCTCAGCATCTGGGGCAATGGGCCATTGCTGATGATTCAGGGTTGGAAGTCGTGGCCTTAGAGGGGGCTCCAGGCATTTACTCCGCTCGATACGGTAAAACAGATGCGGATCGGATTCAACGTTTACTGATGGCGCTCCAAGGAGTGGTGGATCGCAGTGCTCAGTTCGTTTGCGTGATTGCCTTAGCGCGCCCCGATGGCAGTCTTGCCTGTCAAGCCCAAGGAATATGTACAGGGGAGATTCTGCAAGATCCCCAAGGAGACGGTGGGTTTGGCTATGACCCCATTTTCTACGTTCCCTCCGCAAAACAGACCTTCGCAGAGCTGTCGGCAGCAGCCAAGCGCGAGATCAGTCATCGTGGTGAGGCATTTAAGGTCCTGTTGCCCCAGCTGTTAGCGCTGCAAGCAGAATTAGGGTGAAATGGTTAAATGCCATTCGGAGCCAGTGTCTTTGCGGATGGGCTGGCGAGTATCTCCCACAACATAAGGCCCCCAGTATTTTTGCGAACCATCTAACGCAAAAGCCATGAGAACATCGCCTTTGTAAAGTTGCAGCCCACCAGAGGGTAGAGAAACTTTGAGCCCACCAATACTGCCTTCTTGGGGAGCAAAGTCCCAATGAACGGGTTCTTTGAAGTGAGGGGTATTGATTGGACTGGGATGGTTAGGATTGAGGTGACTGCGGAGAACCACTCGAATGGGATATTGGGTTTGATTACTGATGCGCAGAATATCTGTGCGTGGATCTATGGATTGGGGAGGGGTTGGAGTTGGGGTTGCAACCGGCACAGTCGGCTGTACTTCTAAAACTGGTGGTGCTTTCTCCACCGTGACCGAAGGCTCAATCCAAATACTGAAGTAAAGTTGCGTCAACAATAGTGCAGCCGATCCCCCAATCACCGCAGCCAGCACCATCGGTACCATCCCAGCTTTCGAAGCCATCTTATTTTTGGCCTCCGTATATTGATGCATCATCGTATCGCATTCCTTTGCCTCCAATCATCTGCCCAAGGTGGGACACATGAGGCAAGAGCGTTAACCCCCGATCAATCCTGTCCAGGTGATTGCCAGCCCCATCGCAGCAATGGCCCCGATTAGAGTATTGATCCCATTAACGACTTCATTTGTGAGCCAATTAAGCTGAGACTGGACCGTAGCCCCGATCACACTTTCCAGGTTGGTGGCAATGAAAGCTGCAATCACACACCATACCACCCCCACTGGAGAAATTAAACCAACTGCCCAGGCTAACAGGGCAATCACCACTGAAGCGAACAGTCCTGCGAGGGTTCCTTCTAAACTAACAGCCCCTTCAGTGCCCCGAGGGACTGGCCGCAGTGTGGTAATCAGAAACGTACGATTACCATAAGCTTTGCCAATTTCACTGGCTGTGGTGTCTGACAGCTTGGTACTAAAGCCACTGACATATCCTAGACAGAGTAAAGGCCGGTATTGGATGGGGACAGCTAAAGTTGCTAGGGCACAAAGCATAGAGCTGGCAGCAGATCCCCAAACATTCTCAGGTCCCCTGGCTCCAGAGCGTTTTTCAGCAATGCCCGCTGCTTCTTTTTCAGCCATACCGACTTTTGTTACCGCTGATCCAGCCAAAAAGTAAAATAGAACGACACTATATCCTGACCAACCCAACACACCCCAGACAATTACCCCTAAAATCCAGGCATGGATTAAACCAGCGGGTGTTAAGAGTTTGGATACGAGTTTCCAACCTACTAACCCCAATCCTGCATTGAGCAACACCGCAATTAGCCAGGGATTCATCCCCCCATTGGCATCCATAAAAGTCATTCTTGGGAAAAATTTAACCTATGGACATACAATCGCCCACCACTGACTTCATCCTATTCCACCTCGCTTTTCCTGTCACGAATATCCCGGAGACAAAAACCTTTTACCACCAGGGACTAGGATGTGAGCTGGGTCGTGAAAGTCCACAGTCCTTAATTATGAGTCTCTATGGCCATCAGTTGGTAGCTCATGTGACCCGTGGGCCGATAGCCCCCCAAAAAGGCATCTATCCCAGGCATTTTGGCCTTGTTTTTTCTCAACACAATACATGGCAAGACCTGGTGGACCGGGCTAAGCACCATCAACTACGGCTCTATCAACCTCCCAGATTGCGTTTCCCTGATCTTCCCCTGGAACATCACACCTTTTTCCTGGAAGATCCGTTCCACAACCTGTTGGAATTCAAACATTACCGTAATCCAGAGGTAATTTTTGGGGGACATGAGTTCAAACAAATTGGTGATATGCCTTAGGTTTTAGAGCTTTGAATCTGCAGACGTTTGGTGTAGTAAAGACGCCATCGACTCCAGCCAAACACCAACAGAGCTCCAATACCAATGGCAGCAATACTCACGACACCTGCTTCAGGGCCAAAGGCACCCCCTGTTATCCAGGCAGGTCCCGTTACTGTGTGCTCAATCCAATGAAAACTGGTAAACCCACTGACGGGAAAACCAAAAACGATGCCTTCAAAGAAGTTCCAACCTGCATGTATACCTAGGGGCAACCATAATTGCTGGGTCATAAACCAGGCATAGACCAGCCAGAGCCCTGCTAGAAAAATGATGATTGTAGAGAGAGCACTAGCGTGAGGATTACTCATGTGGCGAACTGCGAAGAAGATTGAGGTTAACACAATAGCCAAGGCAAGGTTGAGCCCTTCCTTCAAGTTTTGGAGCCAATAGCCGCGATAAGTGAGCTCTTCTTGCCAAGAGGGACATAGCCCCAGCACTAAAAAACCTGCCAATGATTCTGAGAAGATATTTTCCACAGAGTCTCGCTGCCAACGATACCCAATGAACGTCAGCCACCCAGCTTGGTATTCGAAGATATAAATGCCTGCCATCAGTAAACCAGCTAGCAAAAAGCCAAACATTAAGTCCCACAACATCCAGGCATTCACTTCCAGTCCGATGGAATCGAAAGAGCGTCGATCGAGGTAACGACGGGCTAAGAAAATAGATAGAGTAGTTGCAGCTAAGAAGAGTAACCGATCAAAGATAAACGCTTGCTGACTAGTGTCGACGACATTCCGAAAAAAAATAAAGTGGAGAAAGATGTATAAAATCAGCTCCAGGGCGTTTTGTGTCAGAATTCGCCAGCCCGCTCTCAATCTTCGTGGGCGTCGACTAAAGAAAACAGTCCGAAGTTCAATGTTCACAGGACGTACCTGGCCTGTTTATCGGGTATTGAAGCGAGTGTTAACGGTAAATACATAAAAATGGGATTAATTATCCTGTAATAACCAGGTTATCGCGATGAACGACGGTTTCTGCTCCGGCATACCCTAGGACTTGGGGAATATCCTCTGATTGTCGGCCCTGAATGCGCTGTAGTTCATCACTACTATAGTTGACTAATCCTCTCGCAATTTCTGCGCCAGAAGCATCATAGAGGCATACGGCTTCTTGGCTTTGAAAATCTCCTTCAACGGCGGTGATACCAGCAGCTAGTAAGGACTTGCCGAGTTTCGTGATCGCCTTGGCGGCACCATCATCTAAGATCAGTTTGCCTATTGGCACGAGGGCATGGGCAATCCAGTGCTTACGAGCGTTGTGGGGCCGAGGGTGAGGTTGAAATTGAGTCCCAATGGCTTCTCCAGCCAGAATATGAGAAATATTTTCAGGGGTTTTACCTTGGGTAATGACCGTGCGGACCCCCGCGTTGGTTGCGATCGCAGCCGCCGAAATTTTGGTTGCCATCCCACCCGTCCCCCACTGAGAACCTTGTGCCCCAGCATTAACGTTCAGGGTAACCAGTTCCTCCATCCGCTCTACCGTGATAATAGGCTGGGCGTCGGGCTGGGTACGTGGATCAGCAGAATAGAGCCGATCCACATCGGTCAGCATAAAAAGCCAATCGGCCTGAACTAATCCTGCCACAAGAGCTGACAACGTATCGTTGTCGCCAAAGCGGAGCAGTTCGTCTACAGCAACGGTATCGTTCTCATTCACAATCGGTATCACGCCCAGTTTGAGCAATTCTTGCAAAGTGTTGGACGCATTGATATACCGACTGCGATCAGCTAAATCTCCACGCGTCAGCAAGACCTGGGCAATCGGTTGTTGCAGACTCGTGAAAAAATCATCATAAATACGCATCAATCGCCCCTGTCCAACTGCTGCCACTGCTTGCTTGAGAGCAATGGCTTTGGGACGTTCGGCTAATCCTAAGCGCGCACAACCAATCCCCACGGCCCCCGACGATACGAGAATGACTTGATGACCCGCTTGCCGCAGTTGACTAAGAACTTCCACCAGAGACGCAATGGTAGCCAAAGCCAAATGCCCAGTTTCTGGGTTAGTTAAGCTGGAAGTACCAATTTTAATCACTAAAGTTTGCGCCATATAGCCTTTGGTAGTTTCTAGATTTAAGACTAGTCCTGTAGATCACCGAGACTAAGAGACTAAAGGTATCATGCCTTACCCGTATAAGTTTCAATCATGCCATTCTTAACATGGACCTGAGACAAATATCCTACTGACATTGATGACATGTATACTGGCTCGTCAACTCATATTTGACACTTATCTTTCTAAGAAAATCAATGCTAGATACCAATATTGATGTAGGTGACTGTACTCGTTTTGGTTTCCAAATTGCACCTCAACCTTTTACTCAGCAGATTCGTGCAGTCACGATCTTTATGGGAGGGACAAACCTCACTCCTGACAATAATTTGGCCTACCTTCCCAGTTTTATTGGCCAATTAAACACAACCTCAGAATGGCTTAAACGTAAAATCGATTACTTGAAATATGAACAGCTATTTAGTTCACTCAATATTACGGAAATCCACAATTCATTAGTGCATAATCATTTGAATATCTTGACTGATGACGAATGGGACATTGTCTATAGAGGCCATCGTTTCGGAGACTGGGGTGAAACCACTGATGATTTCACCGCATTTTTGATTCCGTATTTTGATCGACTATATCTTACATATCAATTACGAAATGATTGCTCACTTGATTTCGATATCTTAGATGTAGTGGAGGGTATAGAAATAACCCCTCATTATTTGATCACTACAATTGACGCAGCGATTGTAGCCTTAGCGAACAAATCATGAGACTCGAATTCGAATAGGTTTGATGTGAACATAAATTTTCAATGGATCGGAAATATGCCATTTCAGTCAGACTATACTTAACCCTGATTTGAGTTCAACCCATTTTCGATATGCTTCTACGGAAGAACGTGAGTTTAAGCCAACGGAATGATAAGGGTTTCAGCCTATCTTGAACTCAGGTTATATTAGGAAGGAATTTGCAAAGCTGCTGTTGGGACCATTGAAGGACCAAATTTGGGCTTGGGAATGTGGAGCCCATAGGTGATGCGATCGCACGGTTGCCACTCCTCATCTGCCTTGGCGATACGAAGCTGATCTTGACGCTGAACTAACAGTGGAATCACAGTTCCTGCATTGATCAGCGCTTGCAAATGATCGCGCTGTCGCTTGAACTTATGCTCATCCATATCTAAGACCGTATCGGTAATTTTGACCTCATTCGTGCTCAAGTACTGACTCCATTCCTTCACTGAGAGCTGGGAAGAAAACGCCCGCTTGACCTTGTGGCTAGCCAGTTTTTCAGCGGGTTCAGCCACTTCCGTTCCGGGGGATTGATCGGGATATACCGCCAACACCCGAGGAGGCCGGAATTCCTCCATGACTCGCTGGGCTAACACGGAGTTGACTTCAGAATTGCTGGTAGCCGTTAAAAATGTGCCGATTGACGCTAGGCCAATATTGTCCAGGGCATCCATATTCAGTGCACTGGTTCGATAAACCGTAAGATTTTCTGCCTTGGCCTGCTTACAGTATTCAGGATTGGCATCAATCATCACCACATCTTCACCTCGACTCTTGATCAGATGTGCTACTGTCCTACCAAAGGGATTGCAGCCCACAATCATGGCTCCTCTGGCTGCATCAGATCTGACTCGCAACCAACCTGCCACCCAACGGGCGGAAAGCCCTTGTACACAGACTGTCAAAATAATCGTCAAGAAAACCAGGGCCTTGATGGCATCACCACCATTAATCCCTTGCTTAGTGAGTGAAATCGCAAACAATGATGCTACAGACGCCGCCACAATTCCCCTGGGCGCAACCCATGACAAAAATGCTTTTTGCCGCCAATTCAGATCGCTTGACCAAGTGGAAACCAATACATTCAACGGTCGAACTACCAGCATTAGGGACGTGACCGTCAAGGGTCCTCCCCAGCCCAAGGCAAAAATACTGGCAATGGACAGATCTGCAGACAACAGAATAAACAGGACCGAAATAGCGAGAATACTGAGTTGGTTTTTAAATCGCAGCAGTAATCGCTCCTCCGGCAATGCCGCAATCTTAAGCATGATGCCTGCCGCCACCGCCGTCATTAAGCCTGATTCGCTGATCAAGGCTTGGGATAGACCAAACAATCCCCACAAGCCTGCTAAAACCGATAAATTTTTCAGATCCTCTGATAGGAATCGGGCCCGTTTTAAGAACAGGCCCAACAACCAGCCACCGCCAATACCGATGATGCCGCCAATTCCCAGACGCAATACCAAACCACTGACAATGGTAAACGGATCTGCATTGCCTTGCAGCACAATATTCAGAACAACAACCGCTAAAATCGCCCCCACTGGATCAATCAAAACCCCTTCTCCCTCCAAGAGGGTAGAAACCTGACGATCAGCATTCACTTGCTTGAGCAAGGGAGCTACTACCGTTGGTCCGGTTACCACCACCAAGGAGGCATAGAGAAAGGCAATTTGCCAGGGAAACTCACTCAGCCAATGGGCTGCTAGTCCTCCTCCAAACAAGGTTACCAAGGCTCCCACTGTCACTAGGTTACGCAAGCTGGTAGAAACTTCTTCTACCTCTCTCAGCTGTAAATTCAGTCCTCCTTCAAAGAGAATGAGAGCAACACAGAGGGACACCATCACCTCTAGGCCATTTCCTAGCAGACTAGGATGTAGGACCCCAAAACCACTAGGCCCCATGGCAATGCCAAAGAGCAGTAAAAAAACAATACTGGGAACTTTGAGAAAATCAGCAATAACCTGGGCTGAAATCCCTGCCACAACAGTGATCACCATTAACAGGGTAATTTCTAAGTTTCCTTCCATGTCCTATCGTCTAGAGGCCACTTGAGCTATTGTCGGAGCGGTTATTGAGCTTACTAATCTTAGCAAAATCACTCAATTTCCTGACCCACTATATTGTTCTGGATTATTCTGGCGGCGAATCCACCCTCCTGCAAGACTTGAGTGGAAATACTCATCAAAGTATAAGGGGTCTTCTCTTTAACTCGAAACCATCTGATCCGCACTGAGTTGTTCAAACTGTTGCCAGCAAAGATAGAGTGCTCTCGGAACATGGAAGCAGCCTTTCCATTTGCCGCCCTTGAGCTGTAAATGCACTTGCCCTGCTCGATTCAAATACCCAAACCATTCTCGACCTGGATCGGCAAAATGGGACCAGCTATAGTTATGAACCTTTTGGTACCACTGCCAACATTCTTCTCGTCCGGTCAAGCGATAGCCCATTACGAGGGCGACCAAAGTTTCTAAGTGAACCCACCACAGTTTTTGATCCCATTCCAATTGTTGGGGAGGATATCCTTCCACATCCAGGAAATAAAACAAGCCGCCATAGTCTTTATCCCAGCTAAAATTCAAAATATTGAGCACCACATCGACGGCTTGTTGAATTAAGGCTGAATTATTACGGCGCTGACCAATATCCATCAAAAACCACATAGCTTCAATACCATGTCCTGGATTAATTAATCGGCCCTCAAAACAGTCGACATGATCGCCATCTGGGGCTACAGATTCGTAGAGCAAACCCCGCTTAGCATCCAGAAAATCCGTCATCACCTCTTGCACTGTTTGATCTAGCACCTGATCAAGTTGGGCAGCATCCAGCAGAGGTGCCATTTCTAAGGTTAAGTTGGCCAAAATCATGGGAACGGCTAGGGATTTTAAGGGGCGGGTTCCCGGATAGAGTTTGTTATATCGCCCTTTTGGATCTTGTTGCCGTCGCAGCACATTATTATAGGCTTGGAGGGCTACCGCTTTGGCTGCATCTTCCTGAGAGGCTAAAGCAAATTGACTAAAGGCCATCGCGGCAAAGCAGTCCGAGAAAATATTGTAGGGCTGAACCAAGGGCTCTCCTGATCGATTCAAGGCGAAGTACCAGTTTCCTTCAGGATCACGCCCCTTATTTGCGAGGAAGTCAGCGCCAAGACGGGCCACCTCTAACCAGTCAGGTTCTGGAGAAAGCTGATTATAAAGCATGGAAAAGGTCCAGACTTGGCGGTTCTGCAACCAAATGAATTTATCAGTATCGTAGACCTGCCCGTGAGCATCCAAACAGGTGAAATAGCCTCCTTCCTGCTTATCTAAGGAGTGATTTTGCCAAAAAGGGAGAACATCTTCTAGCAGCGCTTGTTTATACTGTGAGGCCAGTTCTACAAACGTTAGATTCATCCCTTCTCCCCATTACAAATGAGTCACAAGTTTTTAAGCTATGCCGCTACCCTTCACTTAATGGCATAGATTTAGGGGGCAGCAGAACTAGGAGCAGATTCTGCATCAGGCCGAGAAATCCAGTCACCAAACCGCTGGGCATAAAAGTTGAGAATTTGATCAATTCGCTCCTGGTCGGCATGGGGCAAGTCTTGGGGATGGCGGATTCTTAACCAACCAATTTGGCTGAGGGAATAATCAAATTGTTCAGCATCTTGGGGCAATAGCTCGGTTTCAACCCGATCCACTTGCTGTAAATGAGCTGCAATCTCGCGATAAACCGCTAAGGGCAAGGTAGGGCATTGAATATCGTATTCTTTGTAAGTCACTGTAATGTTGTCTGCAAATAGAAAGGGAGATAGCCGAATCCTTTTATGGCTCAGCCTGAGGTAGGGTGCAACAATTCACATCGTCGAGACACACTTTACCCCACTGCAAGGCCCACCGAACTAAAGCCACTCGATTATCGGTTCCCGTTTTAGTGAGGATATTGCTGATGTGATTGTCTACCGTTCGCTTGCTGATATCTAATCGCTGAGAAATTTCTTCATTTTTAAGGCCAGAAGCTACCAATTCAATGACTTGTAGCTCTCGCTCAGACAACTGATGATTCCCTTGCAGCTCGCCACTACTCATTCTCTGCCGTGTACCCCTGCATAAATACTTATTCGCACATTCACATTGTAGGGATTAACCTTACAATCTGCATGTTTGGAACAGATTGTCATAATTTAACAATAATTTTATTAAAAGTTTTAGCGGAATAGAAAGAACGCTAAGGTTGTTTTGGTATAAGAATACTGCTCAACTCACCCTATTCGGATCAACCGCAAGCGGTGCGATCGCACTCAGTTCTAGATCAGGATGATCGCCATGCATTTGGTGCAAATTCCATTCATTCTTAAACAGTAAAACAGGACGCCCCCAGCTATCTTTGACGGTGATGGCATTAAAAATTCGCCCCACTGACTCTAAAACCGACCATCCTCCTTTCACCCAGCGGGCCACAGAATAGGGCAACATTTCTAAGCGGGTTTCGACCCCATATTCGTTTTGGAGGCGGAACTGAACCACTTCAAATTGGAGTTGTCCCACCGCCGCTAAAATCGGATCCCGCTTAATTTCATCTTCGGAGTACATAATTTGCACCGCGCCTTCTTCCCGCAGTTCTGAAACTCCTTTTTGAAACTGCTTAAATTTAGACGGGTTGGGATTTTTTAGGTAGGCAAACAGTTCTGGCGAGAAACAGGGAATGCCCTCATAGGCCAGTTTTTTTCCCTTGAAAATGGTGTCGCCAATGGCAAAAACCCCCGGATTATTTAAGCCAATAATATCGCCAGGGTAGGCTTCCTCTAGGGAGTTACGACCTTGAGCAAACAGTTTTTGGGGGCGGGAGAGGCGGATGTTTTTGCCCGTTCGCGCATGACTTACGGTCATATCTTTTTCGAATTTACCAGAGCAAACTCGCACAAAGGCCACGCGATCGCGATGCTTCGGATCCATATTGGCCTGGAGCTTAAACACAAACCCAGAGAATTCCTCATAGGTGGGATCAATGGTGCCCTGGGTACTCTCGTAGGCTCCAGGCTTTAGAGCATAGTCGAGAAATGCTTCTAGAAACAGCTCCACCCCAAAGTTGGTCATAGCACTGCCAAAAAAGATAGGAGTCATCTGACCGTTGTGGACCTGCTCAAGATCGAGCGGAGACCCGAGTTCCTCAATTAGCTCCAGCTCATCTTTAAGTTGGAAATAGAGTTCCTGATCCAGTAAAGTCTCTATTTGAGGATCGCCAAGGTCAATTTGGGTATCGAGGGCTTCTCGCTTACCATGATCGCTGCGCTGAAACAGGTGGATTTTGCGGCTGCGCCGGTCAAATACCCCTTGGAAGCGATCGCCCATACCAATCGGCCAATTGACGGCATAGGTTTGCAACCCCAACTCCTGCTCAATTTCATCGAGGAGTTCGAGGGGCTCTCTGCCAGGACGATCTAGCTTGTTGATAAAGGTAAAAATAGGGAGTGATCTCAACTTGCAAACCTCGAACAATTTGCGGGTTTGCGGCTCTAAGCCTTTAGCAGCATCCACCAGCATTACCGCATTATCGGCAGCCGCTAAGGTGCGGTAGGTATCTTCACTAAAGTCCTGGTGACCTGGCGTATCGAGTAAATTAATTTGGCAGTTCTGATACGCAAACTGCAGCACCGTCGAAGTGATGGAAATCCCCCGCTGCTGCTCCATTTCCATCCAATCGGACGTGGCATGGCGCTGTGCCCGTCTGGCCTTCACGGCCCCTGCTTCGTGGATGGCCCCTCCATACAGGAGCAGTTTCTCCGTCAAGGTGGTTTTACCAGCGTCAGGGTGCGAAATAATCGCGAAGTTGCGACGAGATTCTACTGCCTCAGCTAACTCAGTTTGCAATTCAGTGGGCATACAGATGACCAAATTGAGGGATTTCCAGACACTTTATTATAGGTCAGGAGGCTTTTCATCCTTACCCATACTCTGCTGCGATCGCAACAGCACGCGTAGCTCCTACAAATAGAAGCAGACCCTTATGCCTGAATAAGAGCTTTAGAATTAGCTGGGGTTTCAAGGATAGGCAAAGAACGCAGCTTTTGCTGCTGTTCCAAGGGTAACGTTGCGGCTGCTTGCTGGACTAACGCCAACAACTCCTGGTGATGAAATGGTTTACCTAAACAGGCCATTGCCCCCGATAGTCGGGTCCGAATTAAATCACACATACCTCGTTTAGGAGCCATGATAATCACGGGTAAGTCTCGTAAGGGCTCACGCCGATGGACCATCCGGCAGAGCTGATACCCATCTAAATGGGGTAATTCTGCATCCACAAGAGCCAGAACAGGAGGACGCTTGAGTAAAGTAGGCAGAGCCCGAATCGAATCACTCAATCGCATGACATCATAGCCTGATGGTTCTAAGACTTGCGTAACATAGCGCTGAGTCAATTTACTCTGATTGATACAGGCAATCCGAGGTCGGGTTAATACCTCACCCATATGGTAGGGGTACATCCCTAACGCTCCCAATTTAATGAGGGGATGAAGCGAAATCGCCAAATCGCCCACTTTGACCCTGAGGGTATGAGCCAACTGGTACAGGCACTGATCTTGCCCTAGAGCATAGGTTAATTGCTCAATATGCGGTAGACCATCACTAACGTAATCTGCATACTCAGCAAACTTATCCCAATCGGCAATGTAGGGTCGCGAAAATGGCGATTGAATTTCTGTACTTAACAATGTCCATTGATTAATCGTCTGTTCAACCGGTAAGACTAAGTCCCATAAAGAGGTACACAGTAAAATAGGGTCAATTTGGATATTAGCCTCAAATTGATACTGGGCATGGGGAATAGCAAGAGCATGAATCAGCGCTTCTTGGGTAACTGCTGTTAACAGATCCCTGAGCTGATTATGGGAGATGTAATCCGATTGCCAGAGCTGACAGAGAAAAGAATAATCGGAAATAGCTTCCTGGGGACGGGAGCCCTCAAATTGAGGGGTGCAGCGCTGCAAGAGGTAAGAAAGGCGTTCCTGATGACCAACAATGCTTTCGGCAAAGTTAATGCAACCCTGACTAAAAGATATGCGCCATCCAATCGAGAGATCCCTCGGATCTCGAATCACAACTCGCCCCGAAGGATAGGAATGAATCAGATCTCGTAAGGTTTCAGTTGTAGACTTTTTAATGCCAGTATCAAACGCGGTCATTACTTCTTGTCTGCCTAAATGAAGACAACTTGCTTGAAGCATCTTTCCTGTCCCCCGATATGGTGTCTTGTTCGTATGCCAAACAAGTTGAAGATGCTGCTATAGGCCGAAGGCCCAAGTTTTGGGCTTGAATACAGCTATAGGTTGTTGGTCATTTGCTATAGATGGCTCAAGGATTTCTTAATGCCCCAAACATAGTAAGCCCCAAGACGACCTCAGTATTATCACTGATCATACTTCAAAGTTTAAAAGAGCCCCGTATGAGCCCCATTGAAAGTACTTACAACTCTTACTATATATAAATTACACGGGAACTAAGGAATATTAATTTAATATTTTTTGAAATAAAATTATAGACCCAAAACTTAAATATTCTCCGTAGAAATACGGTAATTTCTCAGACTCAGAGAGGTCAACGAAAGGAGTGTAGACAGCATCAATGGACACTAAGTATTCTCGGTAAGACGATTCACTTAACTGTGCGCTGCAAAACTATGTACCATGCAACTAGAGAGGTTTAGTAATAGCCCTCTAGTAGTAATAGGGATTGTCAGGCTCTGGAATAGCTTTAAGAGTCTTGGCTTGAATCACGAGTTGGCGCTGGCCATTAAGGGTTTCCGTAATCATTTCCCCTTGTATGGCTAGCCAGGTATCAACAGCATAGGTTTTGCGATTTTGCTCTAACCTAACTGGCAAGCCAATAGGATAAGCATCCGCAGCACAGCAGCTAATCACAAAGCGTGTCAGCGTAAAATAGTTGTCGGGCAAATCTTCTGGGTAAACGACGAATCCGTCTACATTCACCCTTTGGCCCGCGTAGGCATCTGGCTCTGGATAAACATCTAGGGTGCGGATCCACTCTAAGAGAGTTCGGCTTTCTGGTTTGCTGGTGGCTCGAAACACTTGGGGGTTGGCCCGAGTAACCATCGTTTTATCCTGCAACCCACGTTGAATAGCCGTTTGGCTGGTGAAGGGACGAGGAGTAATCAGTAATCCAACTAGAGCAGCGCTGAGCATAATACCACTCATGGCAGCAGGAGAGAGCAAGGACAGGTGCTGGGGGCGAACTTGGATCCGTCGTCGCCAGAATTTCAGAACCTGTAGACAGGTCAACATCAACAGAAAACAGCCTGCCGCCAAGGTGAGGCCGTAGTAGTTGGGATGAATTAGGAGTCCCATCTTTCCAGAATGCCAATAGTGAAGGATTAATATCCCCCACATGCATAGGGCTAGTGTGACTAGTCCCTCTGCTAGGTAAGGTGCAAATTGGGTTCTTAAACGCTGTATAGCCATAGAGAGGAAAAGGGCGATGTAAAACTAGCTAATCCACAGATTAATGATTAGGGTGAATACCAGGGTGAGTTGAAAGACGATAGCAAAGATGTAAAAAACGGCCCGCGGCTTAAATACCATCAATAGCAAACCCATACTTTTGAGGTCAAACATGGGGCCAAAGACTAAAAATGCGAGTAGGGCTCCACTGGTGAAGGTTGAGGCAAAGGAGAGCGCAAAAAAAGCATCCACTGTAGAGCAGATGGAAATGATACCCCCTAAACTCACCATCGCGAATACGGAAGTCACTGGTCCTTGCCCAATCGCAAGAATGATATTTCGGGGAACAGCGATTTGAATGATCGTGGCTAATAGGCTGCCAAGCACCAGTATGCCTCCCATCTCCCGCAATTCTTGAACAGTGTTGTCTAGCAGAAGAGGAAGGCGATCCAAAATAGATTTACGCTTAGGGGAGGCGATGGCGATAACGGCGTCTAAGTTGGCCGCATCTAGAGCAATGGGGTTACTGGATGGATCGAGAATATAATTCCCAGGTTTTAAGAAGTTTGACGCCTCGATAGTCTCACCCGATGGCGCGGCAATAGAGGCTGGCATGAGTGCAGCGATGTTGGGTTGCAAAAAGGGTTTGAGATCGGGTTGCCAGCTAAACACCCAACCGACGATGGTTGCGATCGCAAAGGAAAACACCACGCGCAAAATTACAATTGCAGGCTGATCAGGGAAGGCTGTCCAAGTCGCCCAAATGACAACCGGGTTAATGGTTGGTGCCGCCAGCAAAAAGCCAATAGCTACCGGAGCAGATGCCCCCTGAATCAGCAATCGTCGGGCAACTGGCACATTCCCACATTCACAGACCGGGAATAAAAAGCCAAACAGACTGCCAGAGAGGGCTCCCAGCAACGGATTCTTAGGAAACATGGCAATCATCTGCTTCTCATTGACAAAGAGGAGCAAAATACCTGATACCAAAACACCAAAAATCAAAAATGGCATGGCCTCAACCATAAGGCTCAAAAATAGGGTTAATCCACTACCAAGCTGGGACATTGAATGTATTCCTCAAGGGTGGGTGTATCAGCTAATCAGCTGCTATGGAAAGAATTGAGGTGCTGCACAGACCTCAGCTTCAGTATCTACCCTAGGCGATGTGGGTATGGTTTGTCTTTACTTTCAAGTTGATGTTTGAGTTTGAAGAGAGCATCTGAGGCGCCGCTCTTCACTGGCCCCATACAGCAGATATTAGGGTAGATCCCCTCCTTACTACAGCAAAGGGGAGAAGTCGATCAAGTATTGCTCGGTAAGTTTGATATATTTTAGGGTAGACAAATTGCCCTTGAGCCGTAGAAACAATAGCTTCATATACAGTGATATTTTTCTGTGGTTTTAAGCTTTTGATCCATGTGACTTCGAACTTTAGAAACAAGGTGCTCATCTGTGCCCTTCTAAATTCTCAAGCACAGCCCTTTGGGATCTTTAATTAATGGATGCTCCCTCGCGTAATCTCATAGGAGGAACTATGACTTGGATTACTCAAAACACATATGGTTTCAAACAAAGCATCCTGGATCAGCTCGAACAGCTCGATGCTGATATCAGAGATCTTAACGACCATGTCTCTCGTCAAAGCCAACGGTTAGAGCTTTTTTCCTCTAACTTGATGATGGGCCTGTTTATCGTGTCTGTGTCAGCTAGCCTGATGCTGCTCACCCGCCATGCCTTAGAACTTTGGCTGGTTTATCACCCAACTGGCGCACTCCTCTAATACTGACCTAGCTTTTCTCAAGCGGTCTGTAACGGTTTCTAAGCATTCTGTGTATCAACAGGATTGCGGTGGGAAGATCGACCGCTGAATCAACCCTATTTTTAAATCCAAATCTGATGCACCGACTATCTTCTTAACGATATGTCGGTGTTTTTATCATCCTTACCAATGAATCGGGAGGGTATCGGAAACCTGATATTTTGGCAGGGGGTATCACAATATGAGGTTATTTTGAGTAATTGCTTTCGCTTTGAGTGTCACCAACACTGCTCCCAAACCCAGGCCCGAGTCGGGACCTTTCATACCCCTCATGGTCCGGTAGATACCCCTCGGTTTATGCCAGTGGGTACGTTAGCCAATGTGAAAACTCTAACTCCTGATCAACTCCAAGCGACGGGAGCACAGATGATTTTGGCCAATACGTACCATTTGCATCTGCAGCCAGGTGAACCCATCGTTAGGCAAGCAGGTGGGCTGCATACGTTCATGAATTGGTCAGGGCCGATACTGACCGATTCGGGGGGATTCCAAGTCTTTAGTCTCAGTGAAATGCGCTCGATTGCTGAAGATGGCGTTAGCTTTCGCTCACCTCGCGATGGTCAAATGATTCACTTATCACCAGAAATCTCAATGGCGATTCAAAATGCCTTGGGGGCTGATGTGATTATGGCATTTGACGAATGTCCGCCTTATCCTACCAGTCGAGAAGACATCCAAGCTGCCACAGACCGCACAAGTCGATGGTTAGCCCGTTGTGTCCAAGCCCATCAGCGGAATGATCAGGCTTTATTTGGCATTGTCCAAGGCGGCACCTTTGCCGATTTGCGCCAAATTTCAGCTCGATCAGTGGTGGAGTTTGACTTGCCTGGATATGCTATTGGTGGCGTCAGTGTAGGTGAACCACCAGAATTAATCGAGAAAATTGTCAAGGTGACCACTCCTCTGTTACCTGCCCATAAACCACGTTATCTCATGGGGGTGGGGACTTACCGGGAAATGGTGCAAGCCGTTGCTGCTGGCATTGATTTGTTTGACTGTGTGATTCCAACGCGATTAGCTCGCCATGGCAATGCGTTAGTTGCGGGGGAACGATGGAACCTGAAGAACAATCGTTTCCGAGAAGACTTTACACCGCTAGATTCTGCTTGTCCCTGCTACACTTGTCAGAACTTTACGCGGGCTTATGTCAGTCATTTATTGCGATCGCGGGAACTACTGGCCTATACCCTCTTAAGTATTCACAACATCACAGAACTGATTCGTTTTACCCAACAGATTCGCCAAGCCATTCTCGACCAGCAGTTCCTACAAGCATTCGGATCATGGCTGACTTCCTCGAACACGGCCCTCGATTAAACATGGCAGCTCTTGACTCTCAGCTGAGGTGGGTCTGAGGTTACCGGAGTGTTGTGGGGATAGCGGAGGCAGGCCGTATGCCTTACACCCAACTATTCTCCTTGGGCTCAGGATTCATGTTTGACCGCAGGTTTCATGTTAAGATATTTAGCGATTCAAAAAGCTGTGTTGGAAGGAACATTTATTCATGGAAGCAGTTCTGCTGTTGGCGAAACTACCTGAAGC